>JANMCC010000017.1:0-16019 GCA_031360885.1 Burkholderiales bacterium
CCTTGACCCGGGAGTCGCGCAGCGCCTCGATCAGCGCTTCGGGGATGCCGCACAGCCCGAAGCCGCCGACGGCGAGCCGCTGTCCGTCGCGGACGACGCCGGCGAGCGCCGCGGCGGCGCTCGGGAAAATCTTGTTCATGAACGGGGCTCCAACAGGCGAAGGCGTGGATTATCTCCGCAGGGCGCTGCCTAGAATCGCGGCCTATGATGAACACCGCGACACTGCAGGAGACCCTGGGCGATCTGGCGGCCGAGTACGTGCGCCGCCTGAACCTGAGGATCGAATCGATCGAGGAGGACGGCGTGACCCTCAGCATGCCGGTCGCACCGGAGCTGGTTCATGGCGGTGGGGTGCTTTGCGGGCAGGCGATCATGTCGGCGGCCGACACGGCCATGCTGGTGGCGATGATCGCGAGGATCGGCGAGTTCAAGCCGATGACGACGGTGCAGATGCAGACGAGCTTCTTGAGGCCGGTGCCCCGGGAAACGGCTTCGGTCAGGGTCGTGGGGCGGGTGCTGCGGTTCGGGAAGACGCTCAGCTATGGGGAGGTGGAGTTCCTGGCGCCGGATGGGAAGCTCGTCGCGCATGCGACGATGACGTACGCGTTGATCTAGCGTTTGCGGCTAGGCGGCGCGAGCCGTTTCGGCAGCGCCGCCCGAGGGTCCGCTGCTGGCATTGGCCGCCTCTGGGCCGCTGCCTAGCCACTTCGCGACAAGAAGGCCGAGCTGCCTCAGTTCTATCGGCTTGCTCAGATAGTCATCCATGCCGTGCTTCAGGCAGTGCTCACGGTCGCCTGTCAAGGCGTTTGCTGTGAGGGCAATGATCGGCGTGCGGGGTTGGCCCGAGGTCGCTTCCAGTTCGCGGATCAGGTGTGTCGCAGCGAAGCCGTCCATCACCGGCATTTCACAGTCCATGAGGATGGCATCGAACTTGCGTTCGCGGTAAAGGTTGACGGCTTCGTTGCCGTTGGCAGCATGAACGGACACCACGCCCATGCTTTCAAGCGAGGCGGCAGAGATGAACGCGTTGACAGCGTTGTCTTCGACCAGAAGGACGGTCTTCCCGCGCGCAGATGCCAATCCTGCCAGGGGGACCTCCGACACCGCGGGTCGCGATTCCTCGCACTCGATGGAGTGCGCAAGGTGAAGCCTCACTGTGAAGATGCTCCCTTTACCGACAGCGCTCCTCCCACGAACTGTTCCACCCATGAGTTCCACCAATTGGCGGGAAATTGCCAAACCCAGCCCGGTCCCGCCATAGCTTCGGGACATCCCAGATTCGACTTGATAAAAGGGGTCGAACAGGAGAGGAATCTTGTCTTTCGCTATGCCGATGCCCGTGTCGGCAATCCGGAGGGTCACGTTTATACCGGTGACGGTTCGGACCCCACGCAACCGCAGAGTGACGCCGCCCTCCGAAGTGAACTTGATCGCGTTGCTGACCAGATTCATGACGATGCGGCGCAGCTTTTCCTCGTCGCCTCTAACCGCCCAAAGATCCGTTGGGTAGCCGGACGCGTCAAATCGCAAGGCGATTCCCTTCGCCGTCGCATTGGCCTGGAAGGTCTGTACAGCCAGTTGGCACACCCGACGCAGGTCCATTGGCGCCACGTGAAGCGAGCCGCTCTTGGCGTCGAGCTTGGCGTAGTCGAGGATTTCGTTCAGCGTTTGAAGCAATCCATCCGCTGCTTGGCGTGCGACATCGATCAGCGTTCGGCGGCGATCTTCAGAGTGGGTCTTATCGAGCAGTGCGAGAGAGCCGATGATCCCGTTCATCGGCGTGCGAATCTCATGGCTCATGTTGGCCAGGAACGCGGATTTGGCGCGGCTGGCCTCTTCGGCTCGATCACGCGCACGCTTGAGTTCAAGGATGCTTCGCTGACGTTTGCCTCGCAAGAAAAGCTTTCGCTCGCGAACGCTGATCAGCCTGTAGAGCGAAAAGCAGAGAAAGTTCATGCAGGCGAGGTGGACCACCAGGCGCTGCATTACCTTTCCGTCTCCGCCGAAGTCCTTCGCGAACCAAATAGCGACCAGGGCATTGAAAGTGGCGAGAACGATGGTCGCCGGCGCCGAAAGACGCGTGAACCCGTAAATGATGCAGGTCACGAAGACCGCGCCCGAGTAGACACCCCAATACCTCGAATAGGGCGACTCGTCGCGCTGACTCAGGCTGGCAATAATGGTTGCGCAGAGAATCGCAGCCGCAATAACGCCGACGCAGATGATCTCGTAATGACGGGCGAAGAAAGGCTTCGCCAAGTGGGCGAGCAGGGACGCCGAAAGCAGACTCACGAACATCGCGATGCGCAATGGCTGAGGCTGGGCGAACGCCCCGTTCGTGGCCGAAAAGGCGAATATCAGGAAGAAGGCAAGATACGCTAGTCCGCTGACGGCGGCACCGATTTCGAAGAATCGAACCCCGGCAGACCGGAAGGCCTGCCGGAATTCGTGTTCTAAGTCACGATCCCGGAAGGCACGAACGGCGAATCTGCGCCAGAAGAACGGAAAGACCGCAGTGCCCATGCATCCTCTCGCCGAAAGCAATTCGACGGATGCTTGCTTATCGACATCCCTGGAGAAAAGTGAAGCCCGGCTCTGTTCTCGCACCCCCACTGCGCCCCTACTCGGTAGATATCGAAGCACGTGAAGCGCTTCCCTTCCGGGTCCGCCTGGTCGACGGTCCTCAAGATTTGCTCCGGGCAGTCGAAATCCGTGCATCTGCGTTCGCTAGGCATGTGCCCTCGCTGGGGGCATCACTGAGCGAGCCAGAGGCCGACGACCGCCGCCCTGACGTCTTGCTCCTCATCGTGGAGCGCAAGGCGGACAGACGAGTCCTAGGCACGATGCGAATCCAGTCGAACAAGTTTCGACCACTTCGCGTCGAAGGTGAAGTGAGGCTGCCGACCGCGTATCAAGACGCGAGGCTGTTCGAGTTCATGCGCCTAGGGGTCGAAAATGGAATCGCGGGACAGATGGTCACGGCAGCGCTCTACAAGGCTAGTTTCGAAATCAGCTTTGCGGCCGGCGTTGACTTCGTCTTTGCGGTTGGTCGTCGCTCGACCTCTGAGATGTATCGGTCGATGCATTTCGACGACGTCTTCTCCGGTGCGACCGTTCCGATTTCCTATGCGGAGGGCCGTCCGCATTCCATCTTCGCGCTACCTGTTTCGGATGCGGATCGCCGGTGGCGGAGTTCGAACCACGGTCTGTACAACTTCATGGCCCGTACGGAGCACCCCGACATCCAGATCGACTACGACCGCGTGTTTGCGACTTTCGGTCCACCGTAACAGCAATCCTCGTGCGTCTAGAGCCGGGAACGCGCTATGACCACGTGGTCGATACAGCCCTGGAGCGCAACGGATACGGGTGCCAAGCCCGCTGGACAGCTTGTCCCGTCGCCGGTCAACCTGTGGCAATTCGAGGAGGCCGTCGCATTCTTTGCGACGTCAGATCTCTCTCATCTTGGCTTTGTGGTCGTTAGCGTTGGCGCCTTGAGCGCCGACTCGGCCCGCAGAGCGATGGACGTCTTTGCGGAAAGAAACATACCGGCACGCGTGTATTTTGCTGTGGACGCCGCCGATCTCGAAAGGCTTGATCTCAGCAACTTGGACAACGCGCACGCAGGTCTGCTGCTCGATGGTGTCGAGTCCAGCACGCCGCTGAGCACTCTGGCAAGAGACTCGGTAGAAGTAGTTCGGTTCGACGACCGGTTTGTCGCCCGAGCCATGGGCAACCTAAGGACAGGGTGCGTGCTTGAGGCGATGCTGAGTCTGGTCCGGAACCTCGGCTTGTGCTCTCTCGGACCCAACTCGCGATGCGATTCGCGTCCTTTTCCAAAGATCCACCAGTTCGACTACGTCTCGGAGGTCCTCACCTCCTCCCCCGCAACAGTAGATGAGCCGCTTCCATTGTTTGCTGACACTTCAGGTCACGCTGCCTAACTGTCACTTCCAAAATTTATAGATCGTTGGACACGCAAGCGTCTCGAGTCAAGCCAAGAGCAGCGCGCGCGAAGCAACTCGATCTAACTAGGAGTAGCGTCCAGCCAGCCGCCTTTCGCATTTGTGCGAGCTGCCGAGGTGGGAGAGAAGCTTCGTACAACGTCGCGAACCACGGTCTCGCAATCTTCCACAATCTTGAAGCGAAAGAGCGTTGGCGACTTCATGGCAGGTTCGTATATCGCTTCTTCATGGAGACGGACCACCCGGATATCCAAATCGATTGCGAAGAGGTGAGGCAGCGTTTCGTCCCGCGACACGTTTCGAAGCGAATCTCGGGCGCTCTAGCGGGCGCGGTTTGACCCGACCGCATCCTCTGACGGCATTCGTCGGGAGATAGCCCCTCCTGCCCGACCACGACACGCCCCCTCATTACATTAGTCCGCCTTGCTCCGGCCCGTGTTGTTCCTAGGCGAGCATGGACGGCCGACATGTGCCTCCTCTTCTATCATTTGGTCGTGGCATGACAATACTGCGTTTCACCTCGATCTGAGATGTGTTCATGACGAGCGAGTCCCCCGATTACCGTCCTTCAGCACGCCAGGAGCTAGAGGCTGAATTTAGGGAGTCGTACCGCGGATCTGGCACGTGGTATCTGGGGCTAATTTGCCTGTTCGGCGGGCTGGCTCCGCTTGCCTTCTACGTTATCGATGCCCTGAGCGGGCAACAGCAATGGAGCGGCGGGGCTCAATCGTTGCGTCTCCTCTTGGCTGCTACGTACCTTCTGTTGACGGCGTTCTGCTGGATCAACGCAAACTTGGCCACTAGACACTACCCCGTACTCTTCAGCGCGACCATGCTTATATACCTCGCCGCTGCGTGCTACACCTCGTATTCGCGTCACAGGACCGAGTCATTATCGGAAATCGTTAGAGGACTTGATCTGACGTTGATCCTCTGTATTGTGGTGATGTTTAGCTTCAGTCGTCTGAGTGCGAATTGGACGGCAGGGGTGGTTGGCTCCGGCGTAGTCACAGCAATCGGTTGGTTGGCGACTCTGCCGGAGCACGACATTGCACAACTCGCACGGGTCAGTATCCAACTGACCATCATTGGCACATGTTGCTTCCTGCTCCGGCTGGGAATTCAGCGTCGCGAGTGGAGCCTATTTCTCTCGGCCAAAGAAAACCTTCGCCGCAATATCTACGCCGCTGAGCTCGAACGCGCAAAACGGGCCGCCGAGGAAGCCAACGCCGCCAAGTCTCGGTTTCTCGCCAACATGAGTCATGAGGTACGCACGCCAATGAACGGCGTGTTGCAGATTCTCGAACTGGTCGGTGAACACGCCGGTCCCGAAGATCGAGCGTTGACGGAAAAGGGACGCAAGGCTGGTCAAGCCCTGCTGCGCATCTTAAACAGCATCCTTGACTACGCCAAGCTTTCGCACGGCGCCACCAGCGTCAATCCCACAGCCATCGATGTCTCCGATGTGTGCCGGGTCGCGATCGACCTGCATATCGCCGCGGCGACGACCAAGGGCATCGAACTGCGATCACGTCTCGACCTGCCTGGCACCGGCGAGTCCCAGGTCCTTGTGGATGAAGTCAAGCTCTTCGAGATCGTCAACAACCTCGTCTCGAACGCATTGAAGTTCACTCGCGCCGGGTTCGTCGAGCTACGTGTTCACCTTAGTCTTTCCAACCCGCCTCATTTCCCCGAGGCCGTCCTCAATCTTCAAGTCAGCGACTCCGGTCCGGGCCTCTCGCAGAGCGACCAGGACAAGATATTCGTCCCCTTCTTTCAGGTCGATGGCGGCCCCGATCGCCGTGCCGGCGGTATCGGGCTGGGGCTGTCGATCGTGAAGGATCTGGTCACGGCGCTCTCCGGTGAGATTCATGTCGAAAGCACTCCCGGGGTCGGGAGCGTATTCCGCGTCACGATGCCCGTCCGGCTGGTAGAGGCGTCCGCGAGTTTCCGCGCAGCTCCACAGCCGGCAGCTACTATCGCGAATCCGGTTGACAACGACGCCGATCCCACCGAGTTCGCTGGCAGACGCCTCCTCCTGGTAGACGACAACGACCTCAACTCGCTGCTCGCCTCCCGCCTCCTGAAGACGCTCGGCTTCGAAGTCACCCTCGCCGAAAACGGCGCCGTCGCCCTCGATGCCTTCGCCCGCGGCCGCTTCGACATTGTCCTCATGGACTGCCAGATGCCCGTGCTCGACGGCTACACGGCAACCCGCCACATCCGCGAGCTGGAGACACGTCTGTCCGCGCGGCGAACTCCGATCATCGCGATCACCGCCAACACCCTCGCCGGCGACCGCGAGAAGTGCCTGGCTGCCGGCATGGACGACTACCTGGGCAAGCCCTACTCGGTCCGCGAGCTCCGACCCAAGCTGACGCAATGGCTCGCCCAGCGCGCCACCGTCGCCGCGGCCTGAACGCAGAAGCTCAGGCCACCAGCGCCCTCACCGCCTCCGGCAACGCCACGCTCTTCTCCTGCCGATAGTTCACCCACACCGTCTTCGCCCCGCCCGTCGCATAGAGCACGCCCGGCTCGTCGGTGCGCTCCAGCGTCACGTAGGCCTCGAAGCTCGTTCGACCCGGCTTGGCCACGTAGTGTTTGGCGAGCACGTCGCCCGGATACTTGAGCTGGCGCAGGAAGTTACAGAAGGTGTTGACGATCACCGGCCCCTCGCCCGCCGCGTCGGGCGAGGGACCGGCGACCTGGTGCAGCCACTCGATCCGGATGATCTCGAAGTAGCGGATGTAGATCGTGTTGTTCACATGGCCCATCGCGTCCATGTCGCCCCAGCGGATCGGGATCACCATCTCCAGGGTCAGCTTCTTCGCCTCGGGCAGCTCGAATCGCATCGCGCTCCTTCGGCCTCAGGTCCGGGAAATGTCGAGCTCGGCGCACACGCGCTCGAGCAGCGCGCGCAGGGCCACGATCTCGGCTTCGGCAGTCGCCAGGCGCGCCTTCAGTGCGGCGAGCTCGCTCACCGCCACGAAGTCCTCGTCGTCGCCCGCCGCCTCCGCCAGCGCCCCCGGCGACACCGACCCGGTCAGCAGTTGCGTCCAGCGCGCCTCGCGGGCGCCGGGAGCGCGCGCCAGGCGAACGGCGAGCGGCCCGCCCTTCTCTTCGGGCCGTGCCGCGAGCTCGTCGAGGAAGCCTTCCACCGCCGAGTGGTCGGCGAATCGATGCAGCCGCTCGCTGTTGGCGCGCAGCTCCGAGATGGTCTGCGGCCCGCGCAGCATTAGCACCGCGAGCAGCGCCACCGATTGCGAAGGCAGGCCCAGCGCCCGGCCCAGGTTGTGCTCGTAGCGGCTGACGCGCGAGCCGCTCGACTCGAACGCCAGCGAAAGCAGCTTCAGCGCGTCGGCCGCGGCCTGCACCTCGCTCTCGCTCGCCGCCAGCACCGGGTCGCGCGCCGTCTTCTGGTTGCAGCCGAGCGTCAGCGCGTTGAGCGAAAGGGGGTAGCTGTCGGGCACGGTGTGCGCCTTCTCGACCAGCACGCCGAGCACCCGCGCCTCCAGCAGCGAAAGCGGCCTCATCCGCGCCGGCTCCGGGAGAGGTCGCCTAGAGGCCGAAGCCGTCGTCGGCCGAGATCACCGCGCCGTTGACGAACTGGCTCTCGTTGGCGCACAGCATCAGCAGCACCGGGTCGAGGAACTCGGGGCTGCCGATCCGCTTTCTCGGCATGCTGTCGATGAACTTCCTGCCCGAATCGGTCTGCCACTGGTGGTGGTTGATCTCGGTGTCGATGTAGCCCGGGCAGAGGGCGTTGACGTTGATGCCGTAGCGCCCCCACTCGAGCGCCATTGCCTTGGTCATGTGGATCACCGCCGCCTTGCTCATCGCATAGACGCCGATCCGGCCGAGCACGCGCAGGCCCGCCACCGAGGCCACGTTGACGATCCGCCCGCCGGTGAAGGTGCCGGGCGCCGCGCCCTGGGCGCGGGCGATCATCCGCTTGCCGACCTCCTGCGCCACGAAGAAGGCGCCGCGCACGTTCACGTCGAACACGAAGTCGAAGTCCTCGGGCGTCGCCTCGACCAGCTTTTGCGTCGTCGCCACGCCCGAGTTGTTGATCAGGATGTCGATCGTGCCCATCTCCGTCTCGGTGTGCGCCACCGCCGACTTGATGCTGTCGTGGTCGGTCACGTCGAGCGGCACCACGTGCGCGTCGCCGCCCTCGGCCTCGATCTCGGCGCGCAGCGACTTCAGCCGCTCCACCCGCCGGCCGGCGAGCGCCACGCCGGCGCCCGCCTTGGCCAGGATGCGCGCAAACTGTGCGCCCAGGCCGCTCGAGGCGCCGGTGACGAGCGCAACGCGCCCTGAAAGATCGATCGTGTAGCTCATGAGGGGAATGGCGCTCCGTAGAATCGACGACGAGTGTAGCCAAGAGAAAAACGATGACACCCGAAGCAATCCTGGCGCAATACGGTCCGCGCGAAGCGATGGAATACGACGTGGTCGTGGTCGGCGCCGGTCCGGCCGGCCTTGCCACCGCGATCCGCCTCAAGCAGCTCGCCGCGGAGCGCTCGCACGAGGTTTCCGTGGTCGTGCTCGAGAAGGGCTCGGAGCCCGGCGCGCACATCCTTTCCGGCGCGATCATGGATCCGCGCGCGCTGAACGAGCTGTTGCCGAAGTGGAAGGAAGACGGCGCGCCGCTCAATCAGCCGGTCACCGCCGACCGCTTCCTCTTCCTGAGCGAAACCGGCGCCAAGGCCACGCCCGAGTTCTTCCTGCCCGACTGCTTCAAGAACCACGGCAACTACGTCATCAGCCTCGGCAACCTGGTGAAGTGGCTCGCGCAGCAGGCCGAGGCCCTGGGCGTCGAGATCTTCCCCGGCTTCCCCGCGGCCGAGGTGCTCTATGCCGAGAACGGCGCGGTCAAGGGCGTGGCCACGGGCAACCTCGGCATCGGCAAGGACGGCGAGCCGGGCGAAGGCTTCCAGCTCGGCATGGAGCTGCACGGCAAGTACACGGTCTTCGCCGAGGGCTCGCGCGGCAGCCTCGGCAAGCAGCTCATCTCGCGCTTCGCGCTCGACGCCGGCAAAGACCCGCAGAGCTACGCCATCGGCATCAAGGAGCTCTGGGAGGTCGAGCCAGCCAAGGCCTCGCCCGGCCTCGTCGTCCACACCGCCGGCTGGCCGCTCGATTCGGCCACCTACGGCGGTTCCTTCCTCTACCACCTCGATGGCAACCAGGTCGAGCTCGGCTTCGTCGTCGGCCTCGACTACGGCAACCCCTGGCTCAGCCCGTTCGAGGAGCTGCAGCGCTGGAAAACGCACCCCGAGATCCGGAAAACGCTCGAGGGCGGCAAGCGCCTCGGCTACGGCGCCCGGGCGCTCACCGCCGGCGGCATCCTCAGCCTGCCGAAGACGGTGTTCCCCGGCGGCGCGTTCGTCGGCTGCGAGGCCGGCTACCTCAATGCCAGCCGCATCAAGGGCAGCCATGCCGCGATCAAGACCGGCATGCTCGCGGCCGAGGCCGCCTTCGAGGCGCTGGTCGCGGGGCGAAGCGGCGACGAGCTCGCCGCCTACCCGGCCGCTTTCGAGAAGAGCTGGCTGCGCGAGGAGCTCGAGCTCTCGCGCAACTTCAAGCAATGGTTCAAGAAGGGCCGCACCGTCGCCACGCTGATGACCGGCATCGAGCAGTGGCTGCTGCCCAAGCTCGGCTTCAAGGCGCCGCCCTGGACCCTGCACCGCGCCAAGGCCGATCACCTCTACCTGAAGCCGGCGGCCGAGTGCCCGAAGATCGTCTACCCGAAGCCGGACAACAAGCTCACCTTCGACCGGCTCTCGAGCGTCTTCATCAGCAACACCAACCACGCCGAGAACCAGCCGGCGCACCTGACGCTGAAGGACAACGGCGTGCCGGTGCAGATCAACCTGGCGAAGTACGGCGGGCCGGAGAGCCGCTATTGCCCGGCAGGGGTGTACGAGTTCGTCGCCGAGGGCGGCAGCGAGCGGCTGCAGATCAACGCTCAGAACTGCGTTCACTGCAAGACCTGCGACATCAAGGACCCGACCCAGAACATCGTCTGGGTTACTCCCGAAGGCGGCGGCGGGCCGAACTACGTCGGCATGTGATGGCGGTGACGCGGGTCGCGGGCGCGGTCGGGCGCGGCGTCGCCGCCGCGTGGCTCGCGGCGATCGATGCGCATCCCGCGTGGCGCCGCGCAGGCGCGCCTGGCAACGACTTCAATCCGCACAGCTCCTCGCTGCGCGCCCGGGCGCTCGCGCCGTCGCTCGACCTCCCGGCCATCGCCGCGACGCTGCTCGCGGGCGAGGTCGGTGCGCTGAGCCGCGGCCTCCTGGGCGATGAGCTCGCCCTGAACCTCGACCAATGCTGGGTGCGCCGCCAGTACGCGCCGGATCGAGCTCCACCCGGGCACGCGCCGCACAGCTGGCACCAGGACGGCGCCCTCGGTTTCGATTTCCTCGGCGCCAGCTCGCCCGAAGGCGCGCTGCTGGCCATGGTGACCTGCTGGATCGCCCTCACCCCCTGCGGCGAAGACGCGCCCGGGCTCGAGCTGGTCGCCCGCGACGAACCCTCCTTGCTGGCGCTCGCCGACCTGCAGGACTCGGCCGTCCGCAAGACCCGCCCGGAGCGCGAGTTCCTGCGGCCGATACTCGATCCCGGCGACGCGCTCGTCTTCGACGGCGGCCTGCTGCACCATACGCATGTCGCCGCGACGATGAGCCACGACCGCACCAGCCTCGAGTTGCGCTTCTTTCCCGCCGCAAGCATTCCGTCGCGCCTGCGCGGCGACCGCTTCCTGCCCCTGCACTGACCGACGACGCGGAGACCCACCCGATGCCCCCCTCCTCCCCGACCTCCGAAGCCGAGCAGCCCGAGATCCTGGTCGTCGCCAAGCTCTGGCCGCCGATGATGGAATCGCTCCGCGCAGCCTTCCGGGTGCACGACCGCATCCACCAGACCGATCCGACCGCATTCGCCGCGGTCGCGCCGCGCATCCGCGCGATCTCGGCGAGCGGCGAATCGAAGGTGCCGCGCGAGCTGATCGCGCAGCTTCCCGCGCTCGAGATCGTCTCGGTGTTCGGCGTCGGCTACGACGGCGTCGACGTTGCCGCGGCGCGCGAGCGCGGCATCCCGGTCACCAACACGCCCGACGTGCTCAACGACGAGGTCGCCGACCTGGCGATCGCGCTGGTGCTCTCGATCTCGCGCCGCATTCCCCAGGCCGACCGCTACGTGCGCGAAGGCCAGTGGGCGAACGGGCCGATGCCGCTGGCGCGCAAGGTGAGCGGCGCCCGCCTCGGCATCGTCGGCCTCGGCCGGATCGGCAACGCCATCGCCAAACGGGCCGAGGCGTTCGGCATGTCGATCGCCTACACCTCGCGCAGCCCCAGGCCGGAGTCGAGCTACCGCTACCTGCCGAGCGCCGAGGCGCTCGCAGCCGAGGTCGACTTCCTGGTCGTCATCACCCCGGGCGGCGCCGGCACGAGAAAGCTGATCGATGCCAAGGTGCTGAAGGCGCTCGGCAAGGACGGCTACCTGATCAACGTCGCCCGCGGCTCGGTGGTCGACGAGGCCGCGCTGATCGAGGCGCTGCAGAACGGCACCATCGCCGGCGCCGGCCTCGACGTGTTCGAGAACGAGCCGAGCGTGCCGGCGGCGCTGATCGCGCTCGACAACGTCGTCCTCACGCCGCACGTCGGCAGCGCCACCTGGCAGACGCGCCGCGCCATGGCCGACCGCGCCTTCGGCAACCTCGAGGCGCACTTCGCGGGCAAGCCGCTCCTCTCTCCGGTGCCCTGACATGAAGAACAGCTTCGATCTCTCCGGCAAGATCGCGCTCGTCACCGGCGCGGGCTCGGGCCTCGGCTTCGCGATGGCCCAGGGCCTGGCAGAAGCCGGCGCGCGGGTCGTGCTCAACGGCCGCACCGTCGCCAAGCTCGAGGGCGCGGCGGACAAGCTGCGCGAGTTGGGACTGGCGATCGAGATCGCGGCTTTCGACGTCGCCGATTCGGCGGCGGTCAACGCCGGCGTCGGCGAGGTCGCGGCCCGCTTCGGCGCGATCGACATCCTCGTCAACAACGCCGGCGTGCAGCACCGCGCGCCGATCGAGGAGTTCAGCGACGCCGACTGGCGGCGGCTGATGGCGACCAACCTCGACGCCCCCTTCTTCATGGCGCGTGCCGTGGTGCCGGCGATGAAGGCGCGGCGCTCGGGCAAGATCATCAACATCGGCTCGCTGATGTCGAGCCTGGCGCGGCCGACGACGATTCCCTACCAGGCGAGCAAGGGCGGCATCGCCATGCTGACCCGCGGTCTCGCGGTCGAGCTGGCGCCGCACGACGTGCAGGTCAACGCGATCGCGCCCGGGTTCTTCCGCACCGAGCTGAATGCGGCGCTGACCGGCAATCCGGAGTTCAGCGCCTGGGTCGAGAAGCGCACGCCGGCGGGGCGCTGGGCGGCGCCGGAAGAGCTCGCCGGCGCGGCGGTGTTCCTCGCCTCGGCGGCCTCGGCGTTCGTGACCGGCCAGGTTCTCTACGTCGACGGCGGCTTCACTGCCGGCATGTAGCGCGCGTCAATTCTGGCCCTCGGTCAGGGCGTCGAGTTGGAAGCGGCCGTCCTTGGTCACCAGCCAGATCTCGGTGAACTTGATGTTGCCGGCCAGCCGTGTCGGCTTCGGCAGCCGGGCCCGGCGGATCGCCTCGATCACGGCTGTGCTCACGTCGGGCGCATGCGAAGGCCCGCGGACCAGGTCGACCCGGCTGGCGCGGCCGTTCTCGTCGACCGTCGTCTCGACCACGACCACCGCGTGGATCAGCGGGGGCAGCCGGCCGCGGAAGATGCGCGAGCGGTATTCCTCGTAGAAGTGGCGCGCCGCGTCGACCCGGTAGGCGCGCACGTCGGCGGCGGTGGAAACCTTCTGCATCACGGCGCCGTTCGGCGAATCGAAGTAGCCGCCATTGGCGACGACGGCGCCATGCGCGAAGAGCAGAAAGGTCGCCAAAAGCCCGACGATGCGTTTCATGGGAGACCTCCTGAGCGGCGGCCGCCGATGCGCGAAAACGCATCCGGGCGAACGACACGGCCAGACTAGGAGATCGGCGCTTCGCCAGGGGAGCTTGACGGGCCGCCTGCACGGCGGAACCGGCGAGTCGTGACACCGTTCATGGTGTCATCGGTAACCGGAGTTTTCCTCAGGCGCGCATCGTCGCCCCGCCGGCCGGATCGAACAGGTGAACGCTGGCCAGCGCAACCGTCAGCGAGATCGCCTGGCCGGGCTGCACGTCGGTGCGACCGTGCATCACGACGACGATCTGCTCCGCGCCGGCCTGGACCAGCAGCTCGGTTTCGGCCCCGGTGGGCTCGACGACGATCACCTCGGCCGGCACCGCCCGCTCGCCCCCGCCCAGCGCCAGGTCGCCCGGGCGCACGCCGTAGACCACCGCCTGGCCGTCGGCGCCCGGCGCGCTCGTCGGCAGCGGCCAGCGCGTTCCGCCCTCGGCCTCGACCCAGGCCGCGTCGGCCTGGCGCCGCAGCGTGCCGGTGACGACGTTCATCGACGGCGAGCGGATGAACTGGGCGACGATCAGATTGGCCGGCCGGTCGTAGAGCTCGAGCGGCGTGCCGATCTGCTCGATCCGGCCGTCCTGCATGACCACGATCTTGTCGGCCATGGTCATCGCCTCGACCTGGTCGTGGGTGACGTAGACCGTGGTCGTCTTCAGCCGCTGGTGCAGCGCCTTGATCTCGGCGCGCATCGCCACGCGCAGCTTGGCGTCGAGGTTGGACAAGGGCTCGTCGAACAGGAACACCTTGGGGTCGCGAACGATCGCCCGGCCCATCGCCACCCGCTGCCGCTGCCCGCCGGAAAGCTCGCGCGGGAAGCGATGGAGGTAGGGGCCGAGGTTGAGGATCTTCGCCGCCTGGGCCACGCGATCGGCCGTCAGCTTGGCGTCGGCCTTTCTCAGCTTCAGGCTGAAGCCCATGTTGTCGGCCACCGTCATGTGCGGATAGAGCGCGTAGCTCTGGAACACCATCGCGATGTCGCGGTCCTTGGACTCGACGTCGTTGACCACGAGGCCGTCGATGGCGATCGTGCCGCCGCTGATCTCCTCGAGCCCGGCGAGCATGCGCAGCAGCGTCGACTTGCCGCAGCCCGAAGGCCCCACCAGCACGGTGAACTCGCCGTCGGCGATGTCGAAGCCGATGCCGTGGATGACCTTGACCGCGCCGAAGTTCTTCTCGACGCCGCGGAACTGCAGGGAAGCCATGGGCCGCTCTCTCGGGCTAGCTCTTCACGGCGCCGGCCGTGAGGCCGCCGACCATGTAGCGCTTGAATGCGTAGTAGATCGCCGCCGGCGGCAGCGCGTAGATCAGGCCGGTGGCCATCAGCAGCTCCCACGGCGAATCGTCGGCGGCGAGGAAGTTGCCGAGCGCCACCGCCAGGGTGACGCTGCGGTCGTTCGACAGCAGCAGGAAGGCGTACAGGTACTCGTTCCACGCCAGCAGCAGCGCGTAGGTTCCGATCGCCACCAGCGAGGGCGTCATCAGCGGCAGGTAGACCAGGCGAAAGAGCTGCAGCGGCGAGGCGCCGTCGATGCGCGCCGCCTCGTCGAGCTCCCAGGGCAGCTTGTCGGACGCCTGCTTCAGCACCCAGATGCAGTAGGGCGAGGCGATCGTCACCATCGCCAGGATGAGCGCCCACTGGCTGTTCAGCAGGCCGTAGTTGCCCATGGTCTTGTACATGGGCACGGCGAGGAACGCGGCGGGAATGAAGTAGGTGAAGAGCGCCAGGTTCATCACCGTGCGCCCACCCTTCACCTTGAGCCTGCTGATCGCGAAGGCGGCGGTGGTGGCGACGAACAGCGTGATCGCGCCGACGGCAACGGCGATGATCAGCGAGTTCCAGAGCTGCAGCCAGAAGTGCTCGAGGTAGAAGTGCTTCTCGCCGAACACGAGCGCGAAGTTCTGCAGCGTCGGCTCCTTCGGCCAGAGCCGCCCGGAGGTCGCCGAATCGCGACCGGAGATCGCGAACAGGAACAGGTGGTAGATCGGGATCATCGTCCAGATGAACAGCGGAATGCCGATCAGCAGCAGCTTCGCCTCGGTGGCGACGGCTTTCCACTTCAGTTTCATTTGGAGAGCCGCTTCATCATGAAGTACACGAGCGGCAGCACCAGCGGCAAGGCGACGACGATCGACGCCATCGCCAGGTCGACGAGGTCGAGCCGCAGGTAGCGGATGCCGATCGTCGCCAACACGTGGGTCAGGTCGGCGGGGCCGCCGCCGGTGAGCAGGTAGACGCTGTTGAAGTCGCCGAGCGTCCAGATCATCGACAGGATGGTCGACGTGAGGTAGAGCGTTCGCATCGCCGGCCCGGTGATGAAGCGGAACTTTTGCCAGCTCGTCGCCCCGTCGACCGATGCCGCTTCGTACTGCTCGGCCGGGATCGCGAGCCTCCCGGCGACCAGGATCAGGGTCCAGAACGGCAGCGACTTCCAGATGTGCATCAGCATCGAGAAGGCGAGCGCGAGCGTCGGGTCGTTGAGCCAGTTCGGGCCGTCGATGCGAAACAGGTGGAACAGGGTGCTGTTGATCACGCCCCACTCCGGGTTGAGCATGAAGCGTACCGAGAGGATGGTGGGGATCGACGGCACCGCCCACGGCAGGATGAAGATCAGCGAGAGGATCTTGATCCACCAGCGCTGCTGGATGAGAAAGCCCGAGAGCACCAGCGCCACCACCATCTTGAGGTTGATGGCGACGAGGATGAAGAAGATCGTGTTGATCGCCGTGCGAAAGAAGATCGGATCTTCGAACAGCTTGACGTAGCTCGCCGGGTGCCGCGCCAGCCAGAGGCCGTAGCAGACCGGGTAGAGAACGAACACGAGGAAGACGAGCAGATAGGGGACGACCATCATCGTCCCCCAGAACGCCCAGCGGTCCGGCCCGCGCGAGCGTGCCGGCAGCGGCGGTGCGGCGGCGACGACGGTGCTCATGCCAGCCTCGTTCGCCGCCGGCCCGCCGCGCTCAGTTCGCGACCGCCTTGATGCGCGCGATCATCTCGTCGGTGGCCTTGTCGATCGG
>JANMCC010000189.1:0-6477 GCA_031360885.1 Burkholderiales bacterium
GCCTCGGGCGGCACGACCGGCTGCAGGTGCAGCGGCAGCGGACCTTCGAAATTCGGCGGCAGCGGCAGCATCGGCGCACGGCGCGGCCGGTTGCCGTCTCCCCCGCTCCCGCCCCCGGCGCCTCCACCCTCGCCCGCTTCGCCGCGCCGCCGGTCGCGACGGCCGCGACGGCGGCTGCGCTCTCCGCGTTCGCCGTCGCCGCGCTCGCCGCTCGCCTCGCCGCCATCGCCTTCGGCGCGCGGCCCGGCTCCTGCCGACGACGCCTCGCCCGCAACTCCGCGGTCGGGCCGCGCTTCCGGCGCTGCCGCCGCGTCCCCACCTTCGAATTCGCCTTGCGGCACGGCGTTGTCAGATCGGTTCATGGCTGGTTTCCAAGGCGGGGTCGGAGGGTGTGGCGGGGAAGTCGGAGGGAGGTTCGAACGCCGGATCGGCGTCGGCGGCTGCGTCTGTCGCGTCGGCGAACGACAGCGACGATTGCGCCGCAAGCGCGGCCAGGGCGTCGTGGCCGGCGACGGGCGCTTCGCCCGCCCCGTCGAGCGTCGGCAGCTGGTCGAGGCTCTGCAGGCCGAGGTCGTCGAGCAGCTGGCGGGTGGTGGCGAGCAGCGCCGGCCGGCCGGGCGCCTCGCGGTAGCCGATCGCCTCGATCCAGCCGCGATCCTCGAGCTGCTTGACGATCGTGCTGGCGACGGCGACGCCGCGAATGTCCTCGATGTCGCCGCGCGTCACCGGCTGGCGGTAGGCGATGATCGCCAGCGTTTCGAGCACCGCCCGCGAATAGCGCGGCGGCCGCTCGGGGCTGAGGCGGGCCAGGTAGCCGGCCATCTCGGGGCGGCTCTGGAAGCGCCAGCCGCTCGCGAGCTGGACCAGGGCCACGCCCTTTTCGGCGTACTCGCGGCCCAGCTCGTCGAGCAGGTCGCGCAGGGTGTCGGTGCCGATCTCGTCGGCGAACAGCGCGGCCAGCTCGCGCAAGGACATCGGCTGGGAGGAGCAGATGAGCGCGGCCTCGAGGACGCGCTTGGCATCCAGGGTCTTCATGTCGTCGTGATAGTCCTCGGCCGCGTCACCTGGCGGCATGTCGTCACGTCTGGAACGCGGCGGGTCCGGTGCGCAGGGCGCTGGCCGGTCGTCGAGATGCACACAAGGTGCGATCGGGTCTCGATGGTCTCGTCGATCGCTCGGGCTGCGGGTTGGAACGCGCCGCGCCGGAAGATCGCATCGAAACGAATCGGCCGATTGTAAGCGAACCCGCCCCCCGACCGGTCAAGCCGCCGAGCCGGTGAGCCGCAGCCACGCCGGCGCGAGGTCGGCGGGCAAGGCGGAGGCGAAGGCAAGCGGCCGCCCCGAGAGCGGATGGGCGAACGCCAGCTCGGCGGCGTGCAACGCCTGGCGCTCGATGCCGTGCGCCGGCTTGCCGCCATAGAGCCGGTCGCCGACCAGCGGCAGGCCGCGCGAGGAGAGGTGAACCCGGATCTGGTGCGTGCGGCCGGTGTGCAAAGTGCAGCGCAGGGCGCTGAACGCGTCGTCGGTCGCGATCCGCTCGACGTCGGTCCGCGCTGGCTTGCCCGAGGCGACGACCGCCATGCGCAGGCGCATCTGCGGATCACGGCCGATCGGCGCCTCGACGCTGAACGCCGCCGCCGGCGCCTTGCCCTGGGCGATCGCCAGATAGCGGCGGTTGACCTCGCGGCCGGCGATCGCCCGCACCAGCGCCGTGACCGCGACCAGGGTCTTGCCGACGACCATCAGGCCCGAGGTGTCCTTGTCGAGCCGGTGGACGATGCCCGCGCGCGGCAGCGACGCGCTCGACGGATAGCGGTCGAGCAGCCCGTTGAGCAGCGTGCCCGACCAGTTGCCGGCTGCGGGATGGACGACCCGGCCCGCTTCCTTGTCGACGACGAGCAGGTCGTCGTCCTCGTAGACCAGCGCCAGCGGCATCGCCTCGGCGCGGTAGGCGCGGCTTTCCTCGGTGGGCAGCAAGGTCATGGCGATCCGCTGCCCGGCGCGCACCCGCCGCGCGGCGCTTTCGGCCGGCTTGCCGTCGACGCTGACCTGCCCCCCCTTGATCAGCCCCTGCAGATGGCTGCGCGAGAACTCGGGCGCCAGCGTCACGATCACCTTGTCGAGCCGTTCGCCGTGCAGCGCCTCGGCGACCGCGCCTTCCCGCGTCTCGGGCTGGTCGTCCTCGGCGTCGGTCGCCGACTCGAGCCTATAAGATTCGCCTTTCACCTCGCCCTTTCCGACGATGACCCGAATGTCCATTCGTTCCTGGCTGACAGTGTCGGCGATCTCGCTCACCGCCCTGGGCATGTCCGCCTGCGACACGACCAAAGACGACTCCGCGAAATGGTCGCCGGAGCGGCTGTACACCGAGGCCAAGGAAGAAGCCTCGGCCGGGGCCTACGAAAAGGCGATCAAGCTGTACGAGCGCCTGGAAGGCCGCGCGGCCGGCACGGTGCTCGCCCAGCAGGCTCAGCTCGAGCGCGCCTGGCTGCTCTGGAAGACCAACGAACCGGCGCAGGCGCTGTCGGCGCTGGAACGCTTCCTGAAGCTGCATCCCACCAGCCCCGCCTACGACTACGCGCTCTACCTGCAGGGCCTGATCAACTTCAACGACAACATCGGATTCCTCGGCTCGCTGGCGAGCCAGGACCTCTCCGAGCGCGACCAGCAGGCCGCGCGCGATGCGTATCAATCGTTCCGACAACTGGTCGAGCGCTTTCCGCAGTCCTCGTACGCCGAAGACGCGCGCCTGCGCATGAACTACATCGTCAACTCGCTGGCCGCTTACGAGGTTCACGTCGCCCGCTACTACTTCCGCCGGGGCGCCTACATCGCGGCCGCGAACCGGGCGCAGCAGACGGTGCTGGAGTTCCAGAACTCGCCGTCGGTCGAGGAGGCGCTCTACATCATGATCCAGAGCTACGACCGTCTCGGCCTGACGCAGCTTCGCGACGACGCCGACCGGGTGCTGCGGACGACCTTCCCGAACACCAAGGTCTACGCCAACGGCCTGGGCAACAAGCAGACGCCCTGGTGGCAGCCGTGGTGAGGCCGGGCCTCAGGCGCTGAGCGGCGCCGCGGCGAGAACGCCCAGCCACTCGATCGCCTCGCTCTCGCGTTCCAGGCGGGCCATCGGCGGCAGGGCCGCGAACAGGCGCCGGCCGTAGGCCATGGCCGCCATGCGCGGATCGCAGACGACGAGCAGGCCGCGGTCGCTTTCGCTGCGGATCAGCCGGCCCGCGCCCTGCTTGAGCGAGATCGCCGCTTCGGCGACGAAATAGTCGGTGAAGGCGTTGCGCCCTTCTCCCTCGAGGCGACGAACGCGGGCCTCGACCAGGGGATCGTTCGGCGGCGGAAACGGCAGCTTGTCGATGACGACGCACTGCAGCGCCTCGCCCGGCACGTCGATCCCTTCCCAGAAGCTCTGCGAGCCGACCAGCACGGCCTGCGGCGCCTCGAGAAAGCGCTGCATAAGCTGGCGCTTCGAGCCCTGGCCCTGGACCAGCACCTCGATCGCGTTCGACTCGGCCACGAACACGTCGCGCAGGCGGGCGCCGACGGCCTGCAGCGAGCGCAGGGTGGTCGTGAGGACGAAAGTCCTGCCGCCCAAGGCGCGCGCACATCGGCCGGCTAAGTCTGCGACGGCGATCGCGTGCCCGGGATCGCCCGGCTTGGC
Source organism: Burkholderiales bacterium (assembly GCA_031360885.1). Lineage (GTDB taxonomy): Bacteria > Pseudomonadota > Gammaproteobacteria > Burkholderiales > Burkholderiaceae_C > Schlegelella_A. The sequence continues at coordinate 3,677 of JANMCC010000189.1, forward strand.
GAACACCCGCGGCACGTACACGCGGGCGTGGTTCGCATAGTCGAAGGGGCTGCCGACGCGCAGCGTCGTCGCCTCCTCGAGGCCCGCACCCTCGGTGAACCAGCTCAGCTTCGCATCGTCGCCCAGGGTGGCCGAGGTGAATATCCACGCCTTGGGCGCGCCCTGCATTTCTTCCTTCATCGCCTCGCGGATGTCGAGCGGCGACTCGACCAGCCGCGCCTGCTGCGACGTCAGGTCCAGCCAGCGGATCTTGCCGTCTTCCGCCGGCAGCGCGAAGCGCGCGGCGAGCGCGGCCAGACGGGCGGCGCGCTCGGCGAGGCGAACGAAATCGGGCGCGAGCTCGCTCACCGTCTCGAGCGCCGCGCGCGCCGCCTCGCAAGCTTCGCCGACCTGCTTCAATCCGGCGACGAAGGCGGCTTCCTCGCTGCGCTCGGCCCAGCGCAGCTTCAGGCTGGCCCGCACCTCGCCGAGCCGGCCGACCGCGGCCAGGCGCAGGTCGCGCGCGCTCCGGTCGCACGCCGCGGCGAGCTCGGGCCAGGGCAGCAGGCCGCGCGCCTGCTGCAGGCCGGCGCCGAGCATGTCGCGGGCGAAGTCGATGAGCTGCGACGAACCGAGGATGGTGCCGAGGAACTGCACCCCGGCCTCGCCGAGCTGATGCGCCTCGTCGAAGACCGCGACCTCGACGCTCGGCAGCAGCTCGGCGACGCCGCTGTCGCGTAGCGACACGTCGGCGAAGAACAAGTGGTGGTTGACGACCACGAGGTCGGCGACCATCGCCTCGCGCCGCGCCTTGTTGACATGGCAGCCCTTGAACTGCGGGCAGTCGCTGCCGAGGCAGTTCTCGCGCGACGAGGTGACCAGCGGCAGGATGCTGCTGCGCTCGTCGAGGCCCTCGAGCTCGGCGAGGTCGCCGCTCACGGTGGTCTGCGCCCAGGCCTCGATGCGCGCCAGGGCGCGCACCGCGAACCGGTCGGGCAGCTGCGCGTCGTGACGCGCCAGGCCGAGGCGGTGCGCGCAGAGGTAGCTCGATCGACCCTTGAGCAGGGCGATCGTCACCGGAACGCCGAGCGCGTCGCGCAAGCGCGGGAGGTCGCGCAGGAAGAGCTGGTCCTGCAGCGTCTTGGTCGCGGTGCTGAGCAGGGTGCGCGCGCCGGAGAGGAGCGCAGGCACCAGATAGGCGTAGGTCTTGCCGACGCCGGTGCCAGCCTCGACGACGAGCGGCGCGCGTTCGTCGATCGCCGCCGCCACCGCGCTCGCCATCTCGAGCTGCTCGCGGCGCTCGGCATGGTGCGGGTCGGCGGCGGCGAGCGCGCCGCCTTCGGCCAGCGCCGCGATCGTCGCGCGCTGCAGGGGACTCAAGGCTTCGCCGCGCCGCTCATGCAGGCTGCGGCGGTTCGAGCTCGGCTTCGATACGCGACATCTTGTCGCGCAGGAGCAGGCGACGCTTCTTCAGTCGGCGCACCGACAGGTCGTCGCGGCCGGGGTCGAGCGTCGCGCGATCGATCAGGTTGTCCAGGTCCGCATGCTCGATGCGCAGTTCGATCAAGCGCCTCGACAGGGAGTGCAGGTTGTCTTCCATTGGCGCCTTGGACTCGCGACTAGTTCGCGGTTTTGGGCCTTTTGATACAAGTCAAACCGATTATAGTTTTCGCTCATGGCTACCTCGAGCTTGGGCTACCGGCTTTCCGCGACGACGGGCTTGCATCGCGGCGATCGGGCCTACCAGCAGGACCAGGTTCAGGTGCTTCCGCATGGCCGCGTGCCGGGTTGCGTGATGGGCGTGCTCGCCGACGGCATGGGCGGCAAGAGCGGCGGGCGCAAGGCCGCCGACCAGGTCATCCTGACCGCGCAGCAGCTGTTCGAGCGCTATTCGCCGAGCCGCGACGACCCGACCGAAGCGCTCAAGCAGCTCGTGCTCGAGGCGCACCTGATGATCAAGCTGACCGCGATCACTTCGGAAGAAGAGCCGCACAGCACGATCGCCGCGTTCCTGATCAGCCCGACGCGCGAATGCGACTTCGTCCATGCCGGCGATTCGCGCATCTACCACTTCTGCGCCGCCGAGATGGTGAGCCGCTCGATCGACCACTCGTACGTTCAACGCCTCGTCGACGAGCGGCAGATCACCGAAGAGGAAGCCAACAACCATCCGCAGTCGAACCTGCTGACCGGCTGCCTGGGCACCTTCCAGGACCCGCCGCTCTCGCAGAAGCACATCGACCGGCTCGAGATCGGCGACAGCGTGCTGTCCTGCAGCGACGGCCTGTGGCACTACTTCACGCCGCGCGAGCTCGGCGCCATCGTCCATGCGCTGCCGCCGCGCGAGGCGACCGAGATGCTGGTCGGCAAGGCGCGCCAGCGCGCGCGGGGATCGGGCGACAACCTGTCGCTCGCCCTGGTCCGGGTGGAACCGCTGGCCTGAGCGGCTAGCGCCTGGCGGCCGAGGCCGCGGCAGATGCCGCACTCGGCCCCGGCAGCGAAGACGAGGGCGTCTTCGCTCCCATCCTGCGAATCGCCTGCGTCGCCACGTCGTCGCGGTGCTCGGCGGCACGCCGCTGCTTGGCTTCGAATTCGGCGCGACTGCGCGCCGCTTGCGCGTCGCGCTCCCCCGGCGTCGCGGGCGGCTTGCTGCCCTGGCCGAGGGCGTCGCCCGAGCTGCGCCGACGAGCGGGTGTCGCGGAGGCGGCGTCGGACGCCGGTCCCGACGCAGCTCCGGCCGCCGACCCCCGCTCGTCGGCGCAGCTCGGGCGACGCCCTCGGCCAGGGCAGCAAGCCGCCCGCGACGCCGGGGGAGCGCGACG
>JANMCC010000043.1:0-18496 GCA_031360885.1 Burkholderiales bacterium
TGGCCGCGGTCGCGGCCGCGGCCACCGGCGCGAGCCGACCGGCGGCGAGCGCCGAGCAGGAACGGATCCAGGCGCTCGAGGCTTCGGTCGCGCGCATGCACGGCGAATCGCAGGCCACGCAGCAGACCGTGGCGGCGTTGCAGGCGCGGGTTCGCCAGGCCGAGGAGGCGCGCTTTCGCAACCCGCTCGTCTACATCCTCGTCGGCACCACGCTGCTCGGCCTGCTCGCCGCGGCGGGGCTGTGGTGGCTGCGTCCGCGCCAGCGCGCCCGCGCACGCTGGTTCGAGGCCCAGGCCAACCGACAGGCGCGCGCCGCCCGCGCCGGTCCGTCCACGGCGGCCGGGCTCGCGTCGCAGCCGGCGCCGCTGTCGCGGCCGATGCCGCTGTCGTCGCCGATGCCCCTGTCGTCGCCGCCCAGCCGCGTCGCGCCTCGGCCCGCGGCGACGCGCCTCGAGGCGCCCTCGGGCTGGGGCGCGGGTACCACCGGCATCAGCACGCAGGCGTCGATCGGCGGCCTCGAGGTGACCACCGTCCTCGGCCCCGAGTTCTCGCGGCCCTCGCTCGAGCCGTTCATCGGCGGCGCCGCGAACCCCCGACACGGCGGCGAGCTGACGATGGAGGAGCTGATCGACCTCGAGCAGCAGGCCGAGTTCTTCGTCGTGCTCGGCCAGGACGAGGCGGCGATGACGCTGCTCGAGGCCTACATCCACGGCGGCGGCGGCATGAGCCCGCTGCCCTACCTGCAGCTGCTCGAGATCCACCAGCGGCGCGGCGAGCAGCTTCAGTACGACCGGGTCCGGCAGAGCTTCAACGAGCGCTTCAACGCCAACGCGCCCGACTGGAGCTCCGACCTGCACCTCGGCCGCACGCTCGACGACTACCCGCAGACCGTGGCCGAGCTGCAGTCGCTCTGGACCACGCCGCTCTCGGCGATGCAGGTGCTCGACAACCTGCTGTTTCGCCGCGAGAAGGCCGAGCAGACCTTCGACTTCCCGGCCTACCGCGAGCTGCTGTTCCTGTACTCGATCGCGCGCGAGATCTCGGGCAACGTCGAGACCGATTCGGGCTCGATCGACCTGTTCCTGCCGCTCGAGGAAGTGGTCGCAGCGCACTCGCAGTACGGCCCGCTCGAGGTCGACCTCGACGTCTCGCAGTGGCCCGAGGACGCGGCGATGAGCGACCTGCTCAGCCGCCCGCGGCCCGCAGGCCGGCGCGGCGCCGCCTGAGCGCTCCGCTCCGGCTCAGAGGGCGGCGAGCCGCTCCAGCGCCAGGGCGAGCGTCTCGTCCTTCTTGCCGAAGCAGAGCCGCGCGATCTTCTGCTCGAAGGCGTCGGCATAGAAGGCCGAAAGCGGAATCGCGGCGACGCCGATCTCGGTCGTGAGCCAGCGGCAGAATTCGGCTTCGCCCTTGTCGCTCACCGCCGAATAGTCGACGCACTGGAAGTAGGTGCCCTGGCAGGGCAGGGCGCGCAGCCGCGTCTTCGCCAGGCCGGCGCGGAAGTAGTCGCGCTTGGCCCGGTAGAAGGCCGGCAGCCCGAGGTGATGCGAGGGGTCGGCCATGAACGCGGCGATGCCGTGCTGCACGGGCGTGTTGACCGTGAACACGTTGAACTGGTGGACCTTCCTGAACTCGGCGCTCAGCGCCGCCGGCGCGGCGGCGTAGCCGACCTTCCAGCCGGTGACGTGGTAGGTCTTGCCGAAGCTCGAGACGACGACGCTGCGCGCCGCGAGCTCGGGAAAGCGGGCCACGCTCTGGTGCTCGCCGTCGAACACCATGTGCTCGTAGACCTCGTCGCTGATGACCAGCGCCCCGGTCGGCCGCAGCAGCTCGGCGAGGCGCAGCATGTCGCCCTCTGACCAGCAGGTGCCGCTCGGGTTGTGCGGCGAGTTGATGATGATCGCCCGGGTGCGTGGCGAGAGCGCGGCGGCGATGCGATCGAAGTCGGGGGCGAAGCTGCCGGGCACCAGCGGCACGTGCACCGGGGTCGCGCCGGCGAGCACGATGTTCGGGTCGTAGCTGTCGTAGCTGGGGTCGAGGACGATCACCTCGTCGCCCGGATGCACCAGGGCGAGGATCGCCGTGAGGATCGCCTGGGTCGCGCCGGCGGTGACGGTGATCTCGTTCGCCGCGTCGTAGCGCCGGCCGTAGATCGATTCCATCTTCGCGGCGATGCGCTCGCGCAGGGCAGGCACGCCGGCCATCGGCGGGTACTGGTTGAGGCCGGCGCGCATCGCCGCCTCGACCGCGTCGATCAGCCTCGGGTCGCAGTCGAAATCGGGGAAGCCCTGGCCCAGGTTGACCGCGCCGTGCTGCTGCGCCAGTGCCGACATCACGGTGAAGATCGTCGTGCCGACCTGCGGCAGGCGGCTTTCGACCGGCGGGGTGACGGCGACGGCTGCAGGGTCGAGTCGAGCATTCATAGCTGGTAGTCCTGCGGATCGCCGGCCATCGCCCGCTCCACCAGCGAACGGCTGAGGCGATCGGACAGCATCTCGGCGAAGGCGTAGACGAAGTTGCGCAGGTAGGCGCCGCGCTTGAAGGCGATGCGGGCGACGTTCTGGCCGAACAGGTGGCCGGCCGGCCGCGGCACCAGCTCGCCACCTTGCGGCTCGTCGCGCATGGCGATCTCGGCGACGATGCCGATGCCCAGCCCGAGCTTGACGTAGGTCTTGATCACGTCGGCGTCGATCGCCTCGAGCACGATGTTCGGCACGAGCTGGCGCGTGGCGAAGGCGGCGTCGATGCGCTTTCGGCCCGAGAACGACGGGTGGTAGGAGATCAGCGGCAAGGGCGCCAGGTCCTCGAGCGTGATCCGGTCGACCTGGGTCAGCGGATGGCCCGCCGGCAGCACCAGCACGTGCTGCCACTCGTAGCAGGGCAGCGAGACCAGGTCGGCGTAGTTGTTCAGCGACTCGGTCGCCAGGCCGAAGTCGCCGACCTCCTCGTAGACCATCTTGGCCACCTGCTCGGGCGTGCCCTGGTGCAGGCTGATGGTCACCTTGGGAAAGCGCTTCCTCATCTGCGCGATCTTGTCGGGCAGGAAGTAGCGCGCCTGGCTGTGCGTGGTGGCGATCGAGAGCGTGCCGGCGTCCTGCTTGGAGAATTCCTCGCCGATCCGCTTCAGGTTGGCGACCTCGCGCATGATCACCTCGATCGACTTCAGCACCTCGCGCCCGGGCTCGGTGACGCGGCGCAGGCGCTTGCCGTGGCGGGCGAAGATGTCGATGCCGAGCTCGCCCTCGAGCTCCAGGATCGCCTTGGAGACGCCCGGCTGCGAGGTGAACAGCGCCTTGGCGGTTTCGGTGAGGTTGAGGTCGCGGCGGACCGCTTCCTGAACGAACCTGAACTGGTGGAGGTTCATGAAGCCGCGGATTATTCACCGAAGCGGGCCGCCGCGAGGGCGGCCGAGGCCACCACCGCGATCACCGCCTCGTTCTCGCCGATCGCCGGATGCAGGCGCACTTGCACCTGCGGCAGCGCGGCGCGTACCGCCTCGACCAGCGGCGGCAGGTCCTTGCGCAGGTGCCCGCCCATGCCAAGGAAGAGCGGGACGACATCGATCCGGGTGGCGCCGCCGGCCGCCAGGCGCCGCGCCGCCTCGCCGAGGTCGGGTTGCATCAGCTCGAGGAACGCGAGCTCGACCGGGCGGGCGGGATCGGCGAGGCGGATCCGCGCGGCGATCGCCAGGAACGGCTCGGCCCAGCGCGGATCGCGGGCGCCATGGGCGAAGAGCAGCAAGCCGGTGCTCATTGGTGCACCCTCCGGCCCGCGGCCGGTCCCGCCGAGCGGGAGGAGCGCTCCCTTCGGAGCGGCCGAGCGGTAGCGCTCATCGATTGCGCACCAGCCAGGTGAAGGCGGCGAGCGAGGCCAGCAGGTAAAGCAGGCCGGGCGCCGCGGCGACGATCCACGGCGTCCAGTTGCCGAGCAGGCCGAGGTGACGAAAGACGTTGTTGATCAGCACGAAGCTCACGCCGAGCATGATGCCGACGAAGACCTTGAGGCTGACGCCGCCGGAGCGGGTGCCGAGGTAGGCGAAGGGCAGGGCCAGGGCGATCATCACCAGGCAGGCGAAGGGATACAGGGCGCGCTTCCAGAACTGGATCTTCTGCAGCTGCGCCGTCTGCTCGTTCTCCGACAGGTGGTCGATGTAGCGCCAGAGCTCGAGCGTGGACATCGTCGTGACCGGCAATACCGCGGCGGCGACGACCTTGGGCGAGAGTGTGCTTTTCCAGTCGAGCGTGGCGAGCCGCTCCTCCTTCGCGGTCGAGGCGATGCCGGCGTCGAGCCAGCGCGTGACCTCGACGTCGGAGAGCGTCCAGCGGCCGTCCTTGTGCACCTTCACTTCGCCCGCGCTGGTGCGCGAGAGCAGGCGCCCGTCGCTGTCGAACTCGAAGATGCGGACCTGGCGCAGGACCGAGTTGGCGCCGGCCGAGCCGACGTTGATCGAGTAGCTGCGCTCGCCCGCCGGCGTGTCGGCATGCTCCTTGATCCAGGCGCCGGAGCGTTCGAGCTTGATGCTGCCGCGGACCACGGCGCGCAGCTGGCTGGCGAAGTTCTCGCTGACCGGCGCCAGGTAGTCGCCGACGACGAAGGTGACCACGCCGAACACCAGCGCCAGGCCGGCGAGCAGCGCGAGCGCGCGGCCCGGGCCGAGGCCGCCGGTGCGCAGGATCGTGTACTGCGAGGTCTGCGCCAGCCTGGCCAGGGCGAAGATTGTGCCGATCAGCACCGCCAGCGGCAGCAGCTCGTAGAGATGGCCCGGCACCAGCAGCAGCGAGTAGCCGACGGCCTGCAGCGCCGTGTAGCCGCGCTGGCCGATCGCGCCGAGCTCGTCGACGAAGTCGATGAAGAAGAAGAGGGCGAGGAAGGCGAGCGCGACGAAGGCGACGGCGGAGACGATGTCGGCGTAGAACAGCCGCCGCACCGTCCTCATGCGGCGTCCGGCGCCGCCATGACCGGCCGCCGTCGGACGCGGCGCCGCGCCGTGACCACGCCCGTGGCGCCGTGCTCTCGCCACCAGAGCAGGGCGATGCCGAGGAGGAAAGCGGTGCCGTGGGTGACGAGCAGCGCCGCGCCGAGGCCGAACCGGCCGGCGCTGACCCAGGCCTGGGTCAGGTTGATGAAGTTGTAGTACGCGAAGAAGCCGAGCAGGGCGAACATCAGGTTCCAGTTGCTGGCATGGCGGGGGTTCGAGGCCGACATGCCGATGCCGAGCAGGAGCATGTTGGCGCCGGCCAGTATCAGGCCGAGCCGCCAGACCAGCTCGCCGCGGTTCAGCGCCGTCGGCTCGCGCAGCAGCTGGACGGTCGGCCGCGCCTTCGGCGGCAGGCTTTCGCGCGGGTCGACCATGCGCTCGCCGGCGAGCGCCCGGTAGCTCTCGAAGCGCGACAGCGTCTTCTCGCCGTTGCTCGCGTCCTGCTCGTTGCGCTGGCCCTTGTCGAGGACGAGGAAGCGGTCGCCGTCGATGTTGTCGATGCGACCGCTGCGCGCCGTGGTGACCGCCTCGACGTTGCCGCGCGAGGCGACGATGAAGACGTTGCGGCCGCTGGTGGTGTCGCTCGCCGCACCCTCGAAGAAGAAGCTGCGCTGGCCGTCGCCCGAGCTCTGGAACTGGCCCGGCGCCACCCGCGAGAGGTCGGAGCGGCGCTCGAAAACTTCCTTGAGCTGGGCGCTGCGCTCGTTCTGCCAGGGCCAGACGAAGAGGGCGAGCAGGGCGATGACGAGCAGCACCGGCCAGCTCGTCTGCAGCACCGGGCGGACGAAGCGATGCAGCGAGACGCCGCTCGCGAACCAGATCGTCATCTCGCTCGCCCGGTACATGCGCGACAGGGTCGCGACCACGGCGACGAACAGCGACAGCGCCAGCATCGTGGGCAGGTTGCCGAGGCCGATGTAGGCCAGCAGCAGCGCCACGTCCTGCGGGTCGACCCGGCCGAGCGCGGCCTGGCCGAGGGTGCGGATGAAGAGGATGGTGAGGACGATCGTCAGGATGACGACCAGCGTGCCGCCGAAGTTGCGTGCCAGCTCTCGACGCAAAGTGGAATCGAATAACATCGTTCGGTTGTTCACTGCTCTCGGAATTATGGACTTCGGACATCGCGTCGCCTCTGCGCAAAACCTCGTCAAGCTCGAGGCGGACGCGCTCGTCCTCGTCGTTCCCGCGGGCGCCGTCGACAACTCGCTCGGCGCGCCGCTGGCCGATCTGCTGGCCGACGCCGTCGCCCAGGGCGACCTCGCATTGAAGAAGGGCAAGACGCTCTACCTGCATCGGCCTGCGGGCTTCGCGGCGCGGCGGGTCGTGGTGTCGGTGGCCGCCGACGGCTCGGCCAGGTCGTTCAAGGCCGCGGTCGCGCATGCCTTCGCCGCGCTCAAGGGCGGCGGCGCCAGGACCCTCTGCGTCGGCTGGGCCGGCGCCGCAACCATGAGCGAAGGCCATGCCGAAGCGGCGGTGCTCGCGCTCGCCGACGCCACCTACGTGTACCGGCACAGCAAGCCGAGCGCGCCCGCGCCGTGGGCGGCCGAGTCGCTGACGCTGATCTGCCAGAAGTCCGAGGCCAGGGCGGTGCAGGCCGGACTGACGCGGGGCGCGGCGATTGCCGAAGGCGTGACCCTGGCGCGCGAGTTCGGCAACCGGCCCGGCAACGAGTGCACGCCGACCTGGCTCGGCCAGCAGGCGAAGAAGATCGGCAAGAGCTTCGACCTCGACGTCGAGGTGCTCGACCGCAAGCAGATCGAAAAGCTCGGCATGGGCTCGTTCCTCGCCGTGGCCCAGGGCTCGGCCGAGCCGCCGCGCTTCATCGTCGCCCGCTACGAGGGCGCAGGCAAGGGCGAGGCGCCGGTGGTCCTGGTCGGCAAGGGCATCACCTTCGACACCGGTGGCATCTCGATCAAGCCCGCCGGCGAGATGGACGAGATGAAGTTCGACATGTGCGGCGCCGCCAGCGTGCTCGGCACCTTGCACGCGATCGCGACGCTCAAGCCGCGCCTGAACCTGGTGTGCATCGTTCCGACCTGCGAGAACATGCCGAGCGGCACCGCGATCAAGCCGGGCGACGTCGTCACCAGCATGTCGGGGCAGACGGTCGAGATCCTCAACACCGATGCCGAAGGGCGCCTGATCCTGTGCGACGCGCTGACCTATGCCGAGCGCTTCAAGCCGGCGGTGGTGGTCGACGTCGCCACCCTCACCGGGGCGTGCGTGATCGCCCTCGGACACCACAACTCGGGCCTGTTCAGCGCCGACGACAAGGTCGCCGCCGAGCTGCTCGCGGCCAGCCAGGCCGCGCTCGACCCCTGCTGGCGGATGCCGCTCGACGAGGAGTACGGCGAGGCGCTGAAGAGCAACTTCGCCGACATGGGCAACGTCGGCGGCCGGCCCGGCGGCGCGATCACCGCGGCGATTTTCCTGAGCCGCTTCACCGCCAAGTACCCCTGGGCCCACCTCGACATCGCCGGCACCGCGTGGAAGTCGGGCGCCGCCAAGGGCGCGACCGGCCGGCCGGTCGGGCTGCTGACCCACTTCGTGCTGGGCCGCGCCAGATAGGGCTCGTCTGCCGCGCCCCCGTTCCCTTCCGTGACCGAGATCCGCTTCCACTTCAACGTGCCGAGCCGGACCGGCTATGCCTGTCGTCTGCTGCGCAAGGCCGCGCGCCAGGCCTCGGCGATCGCCGTGACCGGGCCCGAGGATCGGCTGGCCGAGCTCGACCGCGAGCTCTGGGCGATGGGGCCGGCCGAGTTCGTCGCCCACGCGTGGACCCGCGACGCCGAGAGCGTTCCGAGCAGCCTGCGGGCCGGCCTCGTCTGGCTCGCGCCCGACCCGCTCGCCGCGCCGGTGCACCAGGCCCTGCTCAATCTCGGCGATGCGGTGCCGCGCGGCTTCGAGTCGTTCGAGCGGCTGATCGAGCTGGTATCGACCGATCCCGAGGACCGGGCCGCGGCGCGCGAGCGCTGGAAAGGCTACGCGGGGCGCGGCTACGCGATCGACAAACACGAGGTCACGGCATGAGTGCCTCGGGCCCGACCCGCACGCCGCCCGGCAGCATTCCGACGCTGACCGAGGTCGTTTCCTGGCCGGACGCGGTGGTGCCGCCGCCGGTGCCTTCGCCGCCGGGGCTTGCGCCTGCTCCCGCACCTGTGGCGTCGGTATCGCCGCCAGATGCTCCTGCGCCCGCACCGGTGCCGACGCCTGCTCCGGCTGCCGCCAGCCCGGTTCCGCCGGTCGCGGCGCTGCCGCCCTCGGCGCTTCCCGCGGCGCCGCCGCTGCCTGCCCCTGCCCCTGCCCCGGCCCCGACGCCCGCTCCGGCTCCGGTGACGCCGGCCGCGATCGTCTCCCCGCCCGCCGCACCCGCGGCGCCGGCCATCAGCGAAGCGCAGCTCAGCCAGCGCGTTCTTGCCGACCTGCAGCGCCAGCTCGACCTGATGCTCGAGGTTCGCCTGCGCGAGGCGCTGGCCCCGGTACTGGCCCGGGCCGCCGACGCGCTGATCCGGGACGCCCGCAAGGAGCTGACGGCGACCTTGCGCGAGGCGGTGGCCCGCTCGGTCGCCCAGGAGCTCGGCCGGCGCGACGAGCACTGAAGGCAAGGGTCTTCACGGTCAACGGCCCGCCTTGAGGCTCGTTGATGTGGCGGGTGCCGAAAACGCTCGCCATTTCGGGTATCGTCTCGCGCTTCGGGCGAGGGTCCCGATCGGATGCTTCAAATTTCAAACCGGAGGTTTTGCATGCAGTTCAAACTCAACGTGATCGCCACTGCGGCGGTGGTGATGTTCGCCGGCGCCGTCTCGGCGCAGGACATGGTCGTCAAGATCGGCCACGTCGGCCCCACCAGCGGCGGCATCGCCCACCTGGGCAAGGACAACGAGAACGGCGCTCGCATGGCGATCGACGAGCTCAACGCCAAGGGCGTGACGATCGGCGGCAAGAAGGTCAAGCTCGAGCTGCTCGCCGAAGACGACGCCGGCGATCCGAAGCAGGGCACCGCGGTGGCGAACAAGCTGGTCGATGCCAAGGTCAACGGCGTGGTCGGCCACCTCAACTCGGGCACCTCGATTCCGGCCTCCAAGATCTACAGCGACGCCGGCATTCCGCAGATCTCGCCCTCGGCCACGAACCCGAAGTTCACGCGCCAGGGCTTCAAGACGACCTTCCGCGTCGTCGCCGATGACGTGCATCTGGGCGGCACGCTCGGCCGCTACGCCGTCAAGGACCTGAAGGGCAAGTCGATCGTGACGATCGACGACCGCACCGCCTACGGCCAGGGCGTCGCGGAAGAGTTCGCCAAGGCCGTCAAGGCCTCCGGCGGCGCGATCCAGGACGCCCAGTTCACGACCGACAAGGCGACCGACTTCACCGCCATCCTGACCGCGATCAAGGCGAAGAAGCCCGACATCGTCTTCTACGGCGGCATGGACGCCGTTGCCGGCCCGATGATCCGGCAGATGAAGCAGCTCGGCATCGAGGCCAAGTTCATGGGCGGCGACGGCATCTGCACCGGCGAGCTGCCCAAGCTCTCCGGCGGCGCGATGGCCGACGGCCAGGTGATCTGCGCCGAGGCGGGCGGCGTCGAAGGCGAGCAGAAGGTCGGCATGAGCAAGTTCAAGGAGGACTTCAAGAAGAAGTTCGGAACCGACGTGCAGATCTACGCGCCCTACGTCTACGACGCGGTCAACGTGATGGTTGCGGCGATGGTCAAGGCGGGCTCGGCCGATCCGGCGAAGTACCTGCCGGCGCTGGCCGCGACGAACTACAAGGGCGTCACCGGCCCGATCACGTTCGACGCCAAGGGCGACATCAAGAACGGCGCGCTGACCTTGCACAGCTACAAGGACGGCAAGATGACCGACATGGCGGTCGTTCGCTGAACGCAGCTTTCCTGCAACCGAAAAGGGCGCCGCGAGGCGCCCTTTTTCATGGCCCCGAGGGGCGGGACTACTTGGTCGCCTTGTAGGCGGCCTTCGCCTTCTCGAGCTTGGCCTTGGCGTCGGCCATGGCCTTGTCGTGCGCCGCCTCGGCGTTCTTCTTGCACTGGCTCCTGGCGTCGCCGCTCAGCACGCCGCACTGCGCCAGCGCCGACTTCTCGTCGGCGGCGGCCTGCTTCTTCGCCATGTCGTAGCTGACCTCGGCCTGCTGCATCTGGATCTTGGCGACGCTGTCGGCGGCCTGCGCGGCAAGGGAGAGCGCCGCGGCGCCCAGGACGGCGGCGAAGCTGGAGAGGGTCTTCATGGTGCGATCCTTGACGGGTTGCAGAGGGTCCGGCCTCGACGCGGGTACGCAAATACTGGCACGCGATCAGGGCCGCGGTGAAGCGTAGCGCAGGTCGCGGGCCCGTCCGATGGCCCGACCGGAACGTCCGACATCGTCCTGCCGGCCGCGCACCGGCCGTGACCCGCATCGACGCCTAGGGAAAGTCCCCTCCGTTCGCGACGCAAAATGACTGACGTACCTCATTTTGCATCAATACGATAGGTGGATGGTCAGCGGCAAGCAGGTCGTCACCCAGGTTCGGCTTGCCGATGTGGCGCGCGAGGCCGGGGTCAGCACGGCCACCGTCGACCGGGTCCTGCACGGTCGCGCGGGGGTCAGGGCGCGGACCGTCGAGCGCGTCAGCGCGGTCGTCCGGCGGCTCGACTATCGGCCGGACCCGGCGGCGACGCGGCTGGCCCGCGCCCGCCATCTTTCGATCTGCTTCGTGCTGCCCGGCGGTGGCCACAGCTTCGTCACGCTGCTCGCCGAGCAGGTCCGCCACCTGGGCCACTGGCTGTCTGAGCAGCGCGCCTCGGCGCACATCGAAAACGTCGACACCTTCGCGCCCGAGGCGGTGGCCCGCTGCCTCGCCGGCCTGCACGGCCGGCACGACGCGGTGGTCGTGATGGCGCTCGACCATCCCCAGGTCCGGGCGGCGATCGACGACCTCGTCGCCGCCGGCAGCGTCGTCGTCACGCTGGTGTCGGACGTTCCTGCGTCGCGCCGCTCGCACTACGTCGGCATCGACAACGTCGCCGCCGGGCGCACCGCGGCCAGCCTGCTCGGGCGCTTCGTCGGCGAGCGCGAGGCCCGGGTCGGCGTCGTCCTCGGCAGCCATGCCCTGCGCGACCACGCCGAACGGCTGTTCGGCTTCCAGCAGGTTATGGCGTCGGAGTTCGCCCACTTGCGCCTGCTCGCGCCGATCGAGGGGCACGACGATTCGGCCCAGACCCAGCCGCTGGCGGCGCGCCTTCTCAAGCGCGAGCGCGAGCTGGCGGCGATCTACAGCATCGGCGCCGGCAACCGCGGCATCGACGCCGCGCTGCAGGCGAGCGGCCGCGGCCGGGAGATCGTCTGGGTCTGCCACGAGCTGACCGCGCATACCCGCCGGGCCTTGCTCGACGGCGTGGCCGACGCGGTGATCAACCAGGACGCGGGTCACGAGATCCGCTCGGCCGTTCGCGTGGCGCTGGCACAGCTCGGCGGCGAGCGCGTCGTCGCGGCGCAGGAACGGATCCGGATCGACATCTTCGTCAAGGACAACCTGCCATGAGCCGGGCCGCTGCGACGCCATGCTGACGCTCGGCATCGACCTCGGCACCTCGAGCGTGAAGGCGGCCCTGCTCGACGACGGCGACCGCGTCGTTGCCACCGTCAGCCGTCCTCTCGCGGCAAGCCATCCCCGCCCGGGCTGGAGCGAACAGGATCCCGAAGACTGGTGGCGGGCCGCCTGCGAAGCGATCGACACCTTCAAGGCGCAGCACGGCGAAGCGCTGAGCGACGTCATCGCGATCGGCCTCTCCGGCCAGATGCACGGCCCGACCCTGCTCGACGCCGAGGGCAGGGTGCTGCGCCCCTGCATCCTCTGGAACGACGGTCGCAGCGCCGCGCAGTGCGAGGCCCTGACCCGGTCGTGGCCGGAGCTGCACGCGGTCACGGGCAACCTCGCCATGCCGGGCTTCACCGCGCCCAAGCTCATGTGGGTGCGCGAGCACGAGCCGGAGCTGTTCGCGCGCACGGCCAGGGTGCTGCTGCCCAAGGCGTGGCTGCGCTGGCGGCTCTGCGGCGAGGGGGTCGAGGACTGCTCCGACGCGTCCGGGACGCTCTGGCTCGACGTCGGCAAACGCCAGTGGTCCGACGCCGCGCTGGTGGCCAGCGGCATGCGGCGCGAGCAGATGCCGCGGCTGGTCGAAGGCAGCGCACCGGCCGGCGAGCTCTCGCCCGCGCTGGTCCGGCGCTGGGGCTTCCGGCGCGCGCCGCTGCTGGCCGGCGGCGCGGGCGACAACGCGGCGGGCGCGGTCGGCGTCGGCGCGGTCCGCGCCGGCGACGCCTTCGTCTCGCTCGGCACCTCGGGCGTGCTCTGGGTCACCACGGCGCGCTTCATGCCGGCGCCGCAGCAGGCCGTGCACGCGTTCTGCCATGCCCTGCCCGGCCTCTGGCACCAGATGGGCGTCGTGCTCTCGGCCGCGGGGAGCCTGGGCTGGTGGGCCGGCGTCACCGGCCGCAGCGAAGCCGAGCTGCTCGGCGAGGTCGACGACGCGGGCCCGCCCCCCGGCTGCTGGTTCGCCCCCTACCTCGGCGGCGAGCGCACGCCGCACAACGACGCCGCCGTGCGCGGCGCCTTCGTCGGCCTCGGTCACGGCGCCGACCGCGGTGCGATGACCGGCGCGGTGCTCGAAGGCGTCTGCTACGCGCTGCGAGACGCGCAGCAGGCGCTCGCCGGCGCCGGCTCGGCGCCGCAGGAGGCCGACCTGATCGGCGGCGGCGCCCGCTCGCCGCTCTGGTCGCAGTGGCTCGCCGACACGCTCGGCCTGACCCTGCACCAGGTGGCGGACAGCGACTACGGCTCTGCCCTCGGCGCCGCGCGTCTGGGCCGCCTCGCGGCCGGCGACGACCTGTCGTGCGCCGGCAAGCCGCGACGGTTGCGCAGCTTCGAGCCGCGCCCGGGGCGCGTCGCTCGCCATGCCGAGCGCCACATCGAATGGCGTCGGCTCTATCCCTCGTTGCGCGAGCTCGCGCGCTGAGATCGCAACCCGTCCGCCACACCACCATGCCGAAAGCCAAGCCTCCTTCCTCGTCCGGCTACTTCAGCATCGCAGAGCCGCTGCGCTACGAAGGCGCGAAGTTCAGGCCGGGCCCGCGCCGCCCGTTCGGCTACCGCTGGTACGACCCCGACCGGCAGGTGCTCGGCAAGCGCATGGAAGACCAGCTCCGCTTCGCCGTCTGCTGGTGGCACAGCTTCGTCTGGTCCGGCACCGACCCGTTCGGCGACCCGGCGTTCCAGCGTCCCTGGCACGCCGCAGGCGGCGACGCGATGGAACAGGCCTACGCCAAGGCCGAGATCGCCTTCGAGTCGTTCCGCCTGCTGCGCGCGCCGTTCTTCACCTTCCATGACCGCGACGTCGCGCCCGAGGGCGAGAGCCTGCGCGAGTCGAACCGCAACCTGCGCCGGGTCGGCGAGCTGATGCAGCGTCGCATGGCCGAGACCGGCGTGAAGCTGCTCTGGGGCACCGCCAACCTGTTCTCGAACCGCCGCTACCTGGCAGGCGCGGCGACCAATCCCGACCCCGAGGTCTTCGCCTACGCCGCGGCGCAGGTGAAGAACGTGCTCGAGATGACGCACGAGCTGGGCGGCGCGAACTACGTGATGTGGGGCGGCCGCGAAGGCTATGAGACGCTGCTCAACACCGACCTGAAGCGCGAGCTCGCCCAGCTCGGCCGCTTCATGAGCCTGGTGGTCGAGCACAAGCACCGGATCGGCTTCAAGGGCACGCTCCTGATCGAGCCCAAGCCTTCGGAGCCGACCAAGCACCAGTACGACTTCGACGTCGCCACCGTCCACGGCTTTCTCAAGGCGAACGGCCTGGAGAAGGAAATCAAGGTCAACGTCGAGCAGAACCATGCCCTGCTCGCCGGCCACAGCTTCGAGCACGAGATCGCCCTGGCGCATGCCCTCGGCATCTTCGGCTCGATCGACATGAACCGCGGCGACGAGATGCTCGGCTGGGACACCGACCAGTTCCCGAACAACCTGCCGCAGGTCGCCCTCGCCCTGTACGAGATCCTCAAGGGCGGCGGCTTCGGCAGCGGCGGCCTCAACTTCGACGCCAAGCTGCGCCGTCAGTCGATCGAGCCCGACGACCTGATCGCCGCCCATGCCGGCGCCATGGACCTGTGCGCGCGGGCCTTGCTCGTCGCCGAGAAGATGCTCGCCGACGGTGAGCTCCAGCGCCAGGTGAGCGCCCGGTACGCGGGCTGGGACGGGGCGGAAGGCCGTGCCATCCTCAAGGGCAAGCGCAGCCTGGCCGAGCTGGCCGGGCGGGTCGAGAAGAAGCGGATCGAGCCGCAGCCCGTCTCGGGCCGCCAGGAGCGGCTCGAGGAGCTGGTCAACACCTACCTCTGACGACAGGACACACGATGGCAACGAACATCAAGGGCCCCGGCATCTACCTCGCGCAGTTCGGCGGCGACGCCGCGCCGTTCAACTCGTGGGACGCGATCACGAAATGGGCCGCCGGCCACGGCTTCAAGGGCGTGCAGCTTCCCTCGTGGGACAGCCGGCTGATCGACCTGAAGAAGGCGGCCTCGTCGAAGACCTATTGCGACGAGCTCGCCGGCACAGCGCGCGAGAACGGGGTCGAGATCACCGAGCTCGGCACGCATCTGCAAGGCCAGCTCGTGGCGGTGCATCCGGCCTACGACGAAGCCTTCGACGCGTTCGCGCCCGAGGCGGTGCGCGGCCATCCGAAGCAGCGGCAGAAGTGGGCGGTGCAGCAGATGCTGTGGGCGGCCAAGGCCTCGAAGCATCTCGGCCTGAAGTCGAACGTGAGCTTTCCCGGGGCGCTCGCCTGGCCCTATCTCTATCCCTGGCCGCAGCGGCCGCCAGGCCTGATCGAGACCGCGTTCGACGAGCTCGCCCGCCGCTGGCGGCCGATCTTCGACGCCTTCGACGAGGCCGGCTGCAGCGTCGCCTTCGAGCTGCACCCGGGCGAGGACCTGTTCGACGGCGTCACCTTCGAGATGTTCCTCGAGCGGGTGGACAACCACCCGCGCTGCTGCATCAACTACGACCCCTCGCACTTCCTTCTGCAGCAGCTCGACTACCTCGAGTTCATCGACATCTATCACGAGCGCATCACCTCGCTGCACATCAAGGACGCCGAGTTCCGGCCCACCGGCAAGCAAGGCGTGTACTCCGGCTACCAGCCGTGGCTGCAGCGTGCCGGGCGCTTCCGTTCGCTCGGCGACGGCCAGATCGACTTCGGCGGCATCTTCTCGAAGATGGCGCTGTACGGCTACGACAGCTGGGCGGTGCTCGAGTGGGAGTGCTGCCTGAAGCATCCCGAAGCCGGCGCCGCCGAGGGCGCGGAATTCATCAAGAAGCACATCATCCGCGTGACCGAGAAGGCGTTCGACGACTTCGCCGGCGGCAAGGCCGACCCGAAGCAGGCCCGGCGGATGCTGGGCCTCTAGCGCGGGGCAGCGCCATGACGATAGAGGCAGCGAACACCCCGGCCGGCGCGAGCCGGCGGATCCGGCGCGGCATGGTGGGAGGCGGCGTGGGCGCCTTCATCGGCGGCGTGCATCGCATCGCCGCCCGGCTCGACGACCACTACGAGCTGGTGGCCGGCGCGCTCGCGGCGAGCGCCGACAAGGCGCGCCGCTCCGGCCTCGCCCTCGGCCTCGCCGAGGACCGCATCTACGCCGACTACGCGGCGATGGCGAAGGCCGAAGCGGGGCGCGCCGACGGCATCGAGGCGGTCGCCATCGTCACGCCGAACCACCTGCATGCGCCGGTGGCCGAGGCGTTCCTGAAGGCCGGCATCCACGTGATCTGCGACAAGCCGCTGGCGACGACGCTGCAGCAGGCGCGGCGCCTCGCGGCGCTGGCGGCGAAGCACGAGCGCGTGTTCGCGGTGACCTACAACTACACCGGCTATCCGATGGTGCGCGAGGCCCGGCAGCGGGTGCGGGAGGGCCTGCTCGGCGAGATCCGCGTCGTGCAGGTCGAGTACGCGCAGGACTGGCTGACCGAGCCGCTCGAAGGCAGCGGGCAGAAGCAGGCCGAGTGGCGCACCGACCCGGCGCGCTCCGGGGCGGGCGGCTGCGTCGGCGACATCGGCACGCACGCCTTCCAGCTCGCCGGCTACGTCGCCGGGCTCGAAGTCAGCGAGCTCTGCGCCGAGCTCAGCACCTTCGTCGCCGGTCGCCGCCTCGACGACAACGCGCAGGTGATGCTGCGCTTCGCCGGCGGCGCCCGCGGCGCGCTCTGGGCCAGCCAGGTCGCGCCCGGCAACGAGAACAACCTGCGCCTGCGCGTCTACGGCAGCCGCGGCGGCCTCGAGTGGCGCCAGGAGCAGCCGAACCAGCTGCAATGGTCGCCGTTCGGCGAGCCGACGCAGACGATCTCGCGCGCGACCGCGGCCGCCGGGCCGGCGGCGGCTCGGGTGTCGCGCATCCCCGCCGGCCATCCGGAGGGCTACCTCGAAGCCTTCGCCACCCTCTACGGCGAGATCGCGCAGGCGATCCGTGCCAGGCGCAGCGATGCGGCCGCGGTCGACCCGGCGGTGCAGTTTCCCGGCCTGGACGACGGCCTGCGCGGCGTCGAGTTCATCGCCGCGACGGTCGCTTCTTCGGCCAAGGGCGGGCGCTGGGTTCGCCTCGGTCGCTAGGTCTGCCGACACCATGTCGTCCTCCATTGAAACCCTGATTGATTTATTTATAGATGTGATCAAACTCGCCCCATCCGGTCCCATCGCGGCATGTCCTCCACGGCCACCATCGCTGAAATCGCCGCACGCGCCGGCGTCGGCACGGCCACGGTCGACCGGGTGCTCAACAAGCGGCCGGGCGTCAATGCCGACACGGTGCAGCGGGTGCTGCGCGCGGTCGCCGAGATCGGCACGCCGCCGCAGCGCGGCCGGCCGCGACGCGACGCCAACTTCCGCTTCGCCTTCGTCCTGCCCGCCGAGGCAAGCCCGTTCCTCGAGCTGGTCGACCGGCAGATCGCGCAGTCGGCCGGCGACTTCCGGCACCAGCACATCACCGAGGTCACCTACCGGCTCGGCGGCATCGACGGCGACGAGTTCGCCGCCGGCCTGGCGCAGATGGCCGACTGCGAAGGGGTCGCGCTGATGGCGCCCGACGTGCCGCAGGTCAAGCTGGCGATCAACGAGCTGGTGCGCTCCGGCGTCCACGTGGTGACGCTGTTCTCCGACGTCGCCGGCTCGATGCGCAAAACCCATGTCGGCGCCGACAGCCGCGCCGCCGGCCGGACCGCGGGGCTGCTGCTCGCGCGCATGGCCGGCGGCCCGCCGCGCGACACGCTGCTGCTCGCCTCGCAGGCGACCCGGCTCTCGGCCGAGATCGAGCGCCGCATCGGCTTCGCCCAGGTGCTGGAAGAGCGTTTCCCAGAGCTGCACATGCTGCGCCTCCCGGACCTGCCCGCCGGCGACATCGCCGCGGGTCGCGCGTTCGCGCGCTTCCTGCAGAACGACATCGACCCGGCGCGCATCGCCGGGCTCTACAACGTCGGCTCCGGCAGCGCCGGCCTGGCCCGTGCGCTCGAGGCCGCGGGTCTCGCCGGCAAGGTGCCGATGGCCGCGCACGACCTGACCGACGAGCACCGCACGATGCTCAGCGACGGCAGCTTCGCCTACCTGCTGACGCAGGACATTCACTACTGCGTCGGCGCCGCGGCCCGCGTGCTGCGCGCCCTGTGCGAGAACGTTCGCGGAGCACTCAACGTGGTGCAGCCGCGCGTGGAGATCCTGACGTCGGAGAACCTGCAGTGAAGCGGGCGACGTCGGATTTTTGTGCCTTGACCCTGACCCTCAACAGAAGGAGACCACCGAGATGAAAGCGATCTTCAAGAAGCTGCCCGCCACTCTGGCGATCGCGGCAGCCGGAATCCTGGGCATGGGCAGCGGCGCTGCCCAAGCCCAAGGCAAGACGATCACGCTGTGCTGGGCCGCCTGGGACCCGGCGAACGCGCTGGTCGAGCTCAGCAAGGACTTCACCGCCCAGACCAAGGTGAACATGAAGTTCGAGTTCGTGCCCTGGCCGAACTTCGCCGACCGGATGCTCAACGAGCTCAATTCCAAGGGCAAGCTCTGCGACCTCATCATCGGCGACAGCCAGTGGATCGGCGGCGCGGCCGAGAGCGGCCACTACGTGAAGCTGAACGATTTCTTCGCCAAGGAAGGAATCAAGATGAGCGACTTCATGCCGGCCGCGGTGACCGGCTACTCGGAGTGGCCGAAGGGCACGCCGAACTACTGGGCGCTTCCGGCGATGGGCGACGCGCTCGGCTGGACCTACCGCAAGGACTGGTTCGCCAAGCCCGAGCTGCAGGCCGAGTTCAAGAAGAAACACAACCGCGACCTGGCGGCGCCCAAGACCTGGACCGAGTTCAAGCAGGTGGCCGAGTTCTTCTCCGGCAAGCAGATCGACGGCAAGAAGGTCTACGGCACCTACCTCTTCACCGAGCGCGGCTCCGAAGGCATCACGATGGGCGTGAGCAACGTGCTCTATCCC
>JANMCC010000050.1:0-20054 GCA_031360885.1 Burkholderiales bacterium
CCGCCGGCGTGGGCCATGGGGACCGGGTCGCGCTGCTGTGCTCGAACCGGGCCGAGCTGCTCGAGACCTTCGTCGCCTGCGGCTGGATCGGCGCCATCGCGGTGCCGATCAACACCGCCTCGATGGGGCCGCAGATCGAGTACGTGCTGCGCGACAGCGGCGCGCGGCTGCTGGTCGTGGAGGAGGGATTCGTCGGGCGGCTGGCGACCACCGGGCTCGGCGACAGCGCGCTCGACATGATCTGGATCGTCGGCCACGCGACGGCCGGGGCGAAGGCGGCGACCGGCGTGCCCTGCGCCGCGTTCCCGCCGCTGCCGTCCGACGCCGCCGCCGCCGACGAGCCCACCGTTCTTCCGTCCGACCCCCTCGCCATCCTCTACACCTCGGGCACCACCGGCCCGGCCAAGGGCGTGCTCTGCTCGCATGCGCAGTTCCATTGGTGGGGCGTGCACAGCGCTCAGGTCCTCGGCGTGGTCGCCGGCGACGTGCTCTGCACGACGCTGCCGCTCTTTCACATCAACGCCCTCAACACCTTCGCCCAGGCCTCACTCGCCGGCGCCTCGGTCGTGTTCGAGCCGCGCTTCTCGGCCTCGGCGTTCTGGCCGACGATGCACGAGCGCCAGGCGACCGTCGTTTACCTGCTCGGCGCGATGGTGCCGATCCTGCTCGCGCAGCCGGTGTCGGACGCGGAGCGCGGTCATCGCGTCCGCGTCGGCCTCGGCCCGGGCGTGCCGGCGAGCGCCGCAGCGGCGTTTCGCGAGCGCACCGGCGTGGCGCTGGTCGAAGGCTACGGCTCGACCGAAACGAACTTCGTGATCGCCAGCGCGCCCGACCGCTCGCGGCCCGGCTGCATGGGGTGGCTGCGGCCCGGGTTCGAGGCGCGCGTCGTCGATGCGAACGACGTCGAGCTGCCGGCCGGCGAGGCGGGCGAGCTGCTGCTGCGCGCCGACGAGCCCTTCGCCTTCTCGAGCGGCTATTTCGGCAAGCCCGAGGCGACCGTCGCCGCCTGGCGCAACCTCTGGTTCCACACCGGCGACCGGGTCGTGCGCGAGGCCGACGGCGCGTTCCGCTTCGTCGACCGCATCAAGGACGCGATCCGCCGGCGCGGCGAGAACATCTCGTCGTACGAGGTCGAGCAGGTGCTGCAGAGCCACCCGGGGGTGGCCGCCGTCGCGGTCTATCCGGTGCGCTCGGAGCTGGCCGAAGACGAGGTGATGGCGGCGCTTGTCGCCCGGCCCGGCGAGACGCTCGACCCGGCCGAGCTGGCCCGCTTCTGCGCCACGCGGCTGCCCTACTTCGCGATCCCGCGCTTCGTCGACATCGTCGCCGAGTTGCCGCGCACCGAGAACGGCAAGGTGCAGAAGTACAAGCTGCGCGAGCGCGGCGTCACGCCGACCGCGTGGGACCGCAGCGGGGCGAGAACATGACCGACTACTGGAATCCCGAGCTCGAGACGCTTCCCTGGAGCCAGGTCGAGCGCTGGCAGGCGGCGCGCGTCGCGGAGATGCTCGCGGCGCTGCGCCTGCGCTCGCGCCTCTATGCGCGGCTGCACGCCGGCGTGCCCGAGGGCTTCGTCGTGCGCGCCGCCGCCGACCTGGCGGCGCTGCCGTTCACGCTCAAGGACGACCTGCGCGCCGCCCAGGAAGCGGCGAGCGACGAAGAGCCCTTCGGCGAGAACCAGGCCGTCGCGCAGGCCGACATCGTGCAGGCGATCTCGTCCTCGGGCACGACCGGGCGGCCGCTCTACTACGCGCTGACCGCGCGCGACGTCGACGTGTTCAGCGACGCGATCGCCAACGTCTGGTACACCGCCGGCATCCGCAAGGGCGACATCGTCGCCCACCTGGTCGGCCTGCCGATGGTCGCCGGCGGCCTGCCGTACGCCGACGGCTTTCGCCGCATCGGCGCCACCCTGTGCTGGCTGGGCGGCTTTCCGACCGAGCGCATCCTGCGCGAGATGCGGCACCTGCGCGTCACCACCCTGCTGGCGACGACCTCGTTCGCGCTCCATCTTGCGGAGAAGTGGGACGCGGTCGGGCGCGAGACCGGCATCGCCTCGCGCCTGCAGAAGGTGCTGGGCGGCGGCGAGCCCGGCCTGGCCCAGCCCGAGCTGCGCCGGCGCATCGTCGAAGGCCTCGCCCTCGGCCACGTGCGCGAGACCATGGGCCTGGGCGACGTGATCCCTTCCATGTGGGGCGAGTGCGAGGTGCAGGACGGAATGCACTTCAACGCCCAGCGCTACGTGATGCTCGAGCTCGTCGATCCCGAGACCGGCCAGGCGCTGCCCTGGCGCGGCGGCGCCACTGGCGAGATCGTCTACACCACGTTCGCGCGCGAGGCGACTCCGGTCGTTCGCTACCGCTCGCGCGACCACGCCGAGGTGGTGGCGATGAAGTGCGCCTGCGGCCGCACCAGCCCGCGCATCCGCTGCATCGGCCGCACCGACGACATGCTGATCTACAAGGGCATGAACGTCTTCCCCACCGCCATCCGCGACCTGGTGGTCGATCGCTTCGCGGGCCGGATCGAGCCGCTGCTGCGCTTGTGGAAGACGCGCCGCGAGCAGGTGCGCTTCGACGATGCGATCGAGGTCGACGTGGAGGCCTCGGCCGCGATCGAAGAGGCGGCGCGGGCGGCGCTGGCGCGCGAGATCGAGGACGTGGTGCGCGCGCAGCTCCAGGTGCGGGTCGCGGTGACGGTGCTCGATCGCGGCGGGCTGCCGCGTGGCGTCTACAAGAACGCGATCGTCGCGGTGCGCGAGGGCTGAGCGCTGCTCCCTCTTCCCGCGGCGCGGGGAGAGGGAGACGGATCAGGGGACCAGCACCGCGCGGCCGCGGTGGCCGCGCTCGGCGATCCAGGCCATCGCCTCGGCGGCCTGCGAGAGGGCGAAGGTGCGCAGCGGCAACGTCAGGCGGCCGTCGGCCAGGCGGGCGAGCAGCTCCGGCGCGGCGGCGCGCGCCTCGGCCTCGCGGCGCAGCATGTTGAGCGGCAGCAGGCGAATGTCGCGCTGCATCAGCTCGGCGAGGTCGAGCTCGATCCGCCGGCCGGCCGTGTAGCCGACGAGCACGGCGCGGCCGCCGGGCACGAGTCGGGCGAGCAGGGCGGCGAGGGGCGGGCCGCCGACGGCGTCGATCAGCAGGTCGCAGGGCGCGTCGTCGTCCTCCGTGCCCGCGACTTCGCCGCCGCCGCCCGCGACCAGGACCCGCGCCCCGGCGGCGCGCGCGAGCTGCACCACGACCCCGCCGACCGCGCCGCTGGCGCCGCTGACGAGCACGCGCTCGCCTGCTTGCAGCGCGCCGACGCCGAACAGCGCGACCCACGCCGCGGTGCACGGCGAGAAGAACGCCGCGCCGAGCGGCATCGCGATCGCTTCGGGCAGAAGGCCGAGCGCGGCGTCGGGCGCGCTGATCGTCTCGCGCCAGGTGCCGTCTTCGGCGGTGCCGAGGCCGGCGCCGCGCAGCCAGACGCGCGTGCCGACGGCGAAGCGCTCGCCCTGCAGCACCGTGCCCGCGGCCTCGACCCCGGGCACGTAGGGCAGCGCCGGATGGCGCAGGAACCCGCCGGCGGCGATCGAGCGGTCGAGGTGGCTCGCGGTCGTCGCCGCCATCTTCACCAGCGTGCGGCCGGGGCGCGGCTCGGGCTCGGGCAGGTCCTCGAGCCGGGGCGCCTCGCCCCAGGCGTGGATGCGCATCGCCTTCATGTCAGCGCCTCGACGAAGGCGAGCACCGCGGCGGCGAATTCGCGCGGGCACTGGTCCGGCAGGGGCACGCCGCCGGCGATCGTCGCCACTTGCGCGGCCGGAAAGAGGTGGCGCCATTCGGCGAGGTGCGGCGCGGCGAACGGATCGTCGCTGGCCTGGACGATCAGCATCGGCGCGCGCACGCTGCCGATGCGCTCTTCCATCCGGTAAGACGCGACCGCTCGATGCCCGGCCTCGACGTCGCCGCCGACCTTGAGCGCGTCGGCGACGAAGGCCTGCAGCAGCTCGGGCCGGCCGGCGGGATAGAACGGCTGGCGCTTCCGCCAGAGCGCGGCGAGGTGCGTGCCGTCGTCGCTGGGCGCGACCGCGTCGATCGCCGCCCGGCCGGCGCGGGCGCGGCGGAAGGCCTCGCCGGTGTACGGCGTCGACGAGAGCACGAGCGAGGCGACGCGCTCCGGCGCGCGCGCCGCGATCTCGACCGCGACGACGCCGCCGGTGTGATGGCCGACGACGTGGGCGCGCGCCACGCCGATCGCGTCGAGGAGTTGCAGCGCCGCCGCGGCCCAGGCCTCGATGCCGGGCGTGGCGACCGGATCCGACTCGCCGAAGCCGGCGGTGTCGATGGCGATGACGCGCCGGCGCGCGCCGATCAGGGGCAGCACCTCGGCGTACTCGCGCCAGCTTCGCGGCGTCTGGTGCAGGAGGACGACCGGCGCCGTCCGGCTGGCGCCATCGCCGCAGTCCGCGTAGTGCATCTGGCCGTGCGCCACGTCGGCGTACGCACGCCGGGGGCGTGGCGGCGTCGTCACGGCAGCGTGTCTTCGGCCGGCGGCCGCCACAGGCCGGCGTCGCGCACCTGCGCGAGGGTGCGGCCGAGCACGTCGCGGCGGTAGGCGCCGGTGTCGCGGCCGCGGTAGTCGTAGAAGCCAACGCCCGTCTTCAGGCCGAGCCGGCCTTCTTCCATCATCCTGCCGATCACCGGCGGCGCGGCGTAGCGCGCCGCGTCGATCGAGCCGGCCATCTCGCGGCTGGCGTGGTGCAGGATGTCGGCGCCGCCGAAGTCGATGAACTCGACCACGCCGATCGCCGCGAAGCGCAGGCCCAGGCCATAGCGCGTCGCCCGGTCGATCTCCTCGGCGGTGGCGACGCCTTCCTCGATCATCCGCGCCGCCTCGTTCATCACCAGCGCCTGCAGGCGCGGGACGATGTAGCCGGGGGCGACGCCGCAAACCACAGGCAGCTTGCCGATCGAAGTCATCGCCGCCCGGGTGTGCTCCACTGCTTCGGGGCTCGTGCCGGGATGCACGCTCAGCTCGACCACCGGGATCAGGTAGGCCGGGTTCAGCCAGTGCAGGTTGAGGAAGCGCTCGGCGTGCGCGCACAGCGGCGCGAGCTGGGTCACGAGGATGCTGCTCGTGGTCGAGGTGACCACGGCATCGGCGCGGCAGTGGCGGCCGATCTCGGCGAGCGCTTCGCGCTTTGCCTCCAGGGTCTCGGGCACGCCCTCGAAGATCATGTCGGCGGCGAGCAGCGCGGCGGGGGCGTCGGCGGCCTCGACCCACTGCACCCGGCCGGCGATCGCCTCGATGGCGCCCGCGTCCATCGCGCCGAGCTGGGCCAGGATCTCGAGGCTTTGCCGGATCTCGGCGAACGCCTCGTCGCGCAGCCGGGTCGCCGCCGCGGGCTCGCGCCGGCGCGAGTCGATCAGGGCGATGGCGTGCCCGGCGTAAGCGAAGGCGATGGCGATGCCCCGGCCCATGCGGCCGGCGCCGTAGGCGGCGTAGCGTGCCATCGCCATCCGCTACTCGCCTTCGTGCAGACGCTGACGCAGGGCCGCGGGCGCGAGGCCGGCGAGGCCCAGCGCCTCGAGCGTGCGCGGCCCCTGGCGCAGGTCGCGGCCGAGGAAGCCGCCGGTGACGGCGAGCAGGCCCTGGGCGATCGGCGCATCGACGCCGCACCAGCGCGCCACCGAGGCGAGGAAGGCGAGGCCGAGCTCGGTGTCCTCGGTGACGTAGCGGTGCGTGTGCAGGTCGATGTGCTCGCGCCAGTCGCCCGAATCGACGAGCTTCTTGTGCGCGTCGCCGTACATCCAGCGGTCGTTGGCGTAGTGGTCGGCGAGCGGATAGTGCGGCGCACCGTAGCCGAGCGCCTCGCGCACCGCGATGCGCTCCCGGTCGAGCCGGTCGGTCACGGCCCGCACCGCCGGCTGCGTGCCTTCGGCGTGGATGTCCCAGCGCTCGAAGTGCTGCAGCGGCGCCGCGTTCATGACCATCAGCGGCGGATGGATCACCGGGCCGGCGTTCATCAGCGCGCCCGAGAGCGCGTCGCCGCAGGCGTGCACGGCCGGGTAGGCGCGGGAGATCACCGCCAGCGCCGCGTCGCTGCGTCGTGCCGGATAGACGCCGGTCGGCAGGCGCACGGCGCGGATGGTGATGCGCACGTCGCGCGGCCCCAGCTTTCGAGCGAGGTAGGGCAGGGTGCCGGTCTCGGCCCAGGCGACCTCGGCGCGCGAGCCGTGCTCGTGCACCAGCCGGGCCATGACGAAGCTGCCGAAGGTGCCGGGCGCGAGGAACACGACCTGGCCGTCCTCGAGGTGCGGCGCCATCGCTTGGGCGATGTCGGCCTGGGCGAGCGCCGGCGTCGGCAGGACGATCAGCTCGGCGCCGGCGATCGCGATGCCGATGTCGGCGCTGGCGCGGCTGAACGCGACCTCGCGCCGGCCGCGCTCGTCGACCAAGGCGATGGCGCCGGCTTCGACCAGCGGCGCGAGCGCGGCGGCGTCGCGGCGCCAGAGGCGGACTTCGTGGCCGGCCTCGGCAAGGTCGGCGGCGGCGGCGTAGCAGCCGTGGCCGCCGCCGAGCACGGCGATCTTCATCGCGGCTGTCTCGCTGCTCGGTTTCTCATGGCGGACGAGGCTACACTGCTTGACTTCTAAAGTAAACCGCTTGTCCGGCGGGCTGGCAAAGGCGCAGCCCGCGACCCCACGCCTTCGCCGTCCCGCGCCACGCATGGACAAGGCTTGCCAAACCCCGAGACCGACGCTAGACTTGCTTCACAAGTCAACTATTCAGGCCTGATGTGAAGATTGTCTGCATCGGCGGTGGCCCGTCCGGCCTGTACTTCGCGCTTCTGATGAAGCGGCAGGATCCCTCGCACGAGGTCGTCGTCGTCGAGCGGAACAAGCCCTACGACACCTTCGGCTGGGGCGTCGTGTTCTCCGACCAGACGCTGGGCAACCTGCAGCAGGCCGATCCCGAGAGCGCGGCGCAGATCCTCGGCGCGTTCAACCACTGGGACGACATCGAGGTCAACATCCGCGGCTCGAAGATCATCTCGGGCGGCCACGGCTTCTGCGGCATCGGCCGCAAGCGCCTGCTCAACATCCTGCAGGCGCGCTGCGAGGCGCTCGGCGTGGAGCTGCGCTTCGAGACCGACGTCCGGGGCGACGACCAGTACCCCGACGCCGACCTCATCATCGCCAGCGACGGCCTCAACAGCCGCATTCGCGCCGAGCACGCCGCCACCTACCGGCCCGACATCGACCTGCGCGACTGCCGCTTCGTCTGGCTGGGCACGAACAAGCTGTTCGAGGCCTTCACCTTCGCCTTCGAGGAAACCGAGTGGGGCTGGTTCCAGGCGCACGCCTACCGCTTCGACGACCAGACCTCCACCTTCATCGTCGAGACGCCGGAGCGCGTCTGGCGCGCCGCCGGCCTCGAGACCATGGAGAAGGAAGACGCGATCGCCTTCTGCGAGAAGCTGTTCGCCAGGTACCTCGACGGCAACCGGCTGATGTCGAACGCCTCGCACCTGCGCGGCTCGGCGCAGTGGATCCGCTTTCCGCGCGTCGTCTGCGCAAGCTGGGTGCACCACAACGGCCGCGCGCCGGTGGTGCTGATGGGCGACGCCGCGCATACCGCCCACTTCTCCATCGGCTCGGGCACCAAGCTCGCGCTCGAGGATTCGATCGAGCTCGCGCGCTGCATCGCGAAGTCGCCCGGCGACCTGGGCGGCGCGCTGCGCTCGTACGAGGCGGTGCGCAGCATCGAGGTGCTGAAGATCCAGAACGCGGCGCGCAACTCGACCGAGTGGTTCGAGCACGTCGACCGCTACGTCAACCTGCCGCCCGAGCAGTTCGCCTACTCGCTGCTCACCCGCAGCCAGCGCATCAGCCACGAGAACCTGCGCCTGCGCGACAAGGGCTACGTCGAGAACTACGAAGACTGGATCGCCGCCGCCGCCGGCAAGCAACGGGTCGCGCCGCACGGCCCGATCCCGCCCATGTTCACGCCGTTCCGGCTGCGCGGCGTCACCCTCAAGAACCGGATCGTCGTCTCGCCGATGGCGCAGTACTCCGCCGTCGACGGCATCCCCGGCGACTACCACCTGGTGCACCTCGGCGCTCGCGCCATGGGCGGCGCGGCGATGGTCGTCGCCGAGATGACCTGCCCGACCGCCGACGCGCGCATCACGCCTGGCTGCCCGGGCCTGTGGAACACGGCGCAGCGCGACGCCTGGAAGCGGATCGTCGACTTCGTCCACGCCAACAGCGACGCGAAGATCGCGATGCAGCTCGGCCACGCCGGCGCCAAGGGCTCGACCCGGGTGCCGTGGGAGGGGGAAGACCTGCCGCTGGAAAGCGGCAACTGGCCGCTGATCTCTGCCTCGCCGCAGCAGTACCTCGACGGCACCAGCGACTGGTCGGAAGCGATGACCCGGGCCGACATGGACCGGGTGCGCGACGACTTCGTGCGCTCCACCCGCTACGCCGCCGAGGCCGGCTTCGACTGGCTCGAGCTGCACTGCGCGCACGGCTACCTGCTCTCCTCGTTCATCTCGCCGCTCACCAACCAGCGCACCGACGAGTACGGCGGCTCGCTCGCCAATCGCCTGCGCTATCCGCTCGAGGTGTTCCAGTCGATGCGGGAAACCTGGCCGTCGCACCTGCCGATCTCGGTGCGGATCTCCGCCCACGACTGGGTCGAAGGCGGCATCACGCCCGACGACGCGGTCGAGATCGCACGCCACTTCAAGGCCGCGGGCTGCGACCTGATCGACTGCTCCTCGGGCCAGGTGAGCAAGCTGCAGAAGCCCGTGTACGGCCGCATGTACCAGGCGCCGTTCGCCGACCGCATCAGGAACGAAGCGGGCATTCCGACGATGGCGGTGGGCGCGATCTCCGAGGCCGACCACGTCAACAGCATCATCGCCGCCGGGCGCGCCGACCTCTGCGCCGTCGCCCGGCCGCACCTCGCCAACCCGGCCTGGACGCTGCTGGAATCGGCGCGCATCGGCTACACCGAGGTCGAATGGCCGAAGCAGTACCGCTCGGCCAAGACCCAGCTCGAGCGCAACCTCGAACGCGAGCGGCAGATGGCAGCCCAGGGAGCCGGCCTCTCCGCCCTCGAGCAGGCCAACAAGGCGCTCGGCGCATGAGGCCCCCACGCTCACTTCGTTCGCTGCCCCCGGAGGGGGCGCGGGCGCCCGTGGGGCGGCCCGGCGGGCGGCCCTGAAGACCAACGACCCCTCGCACGCCCTGCTCGAAGACGCCGACGAGCTGGGCCACGAAGCCCGCGCCGGCAGCGGCGACCATGCGGCGCTCAAGCTCTGGCTGCGCATGCTCGCCTGCACCACGCACATCGAGGCCGAGATCCGCCGCCGGCTGCGCGAGCGCTTCGACATCTCGCTAGCGCGCTTCGACTACATGGCGCAGCTCTACCGCTACAAGGACGGCCTGAAGATGCGCGACCTCTCGCGCTACCTCATGGTCACCGGCGGCAACGTCACCGGCCTGACCGACGACCTCGAGAAAGAGGGCGCCGTGCTGCGCGAGAACAGCCCCGGCGACCGGCGCGCATGGATCGTGCGCCTCACCGCCAAGGGCCGGCGCCACTTCGAGACCATGGCGCGCGAGCACGAGAGCTGGATCCTGGAGCTGCTGGCGGGCCTCGACGCGGCCACCGTGCAGCAGCTCCATGGCCAGCTCGGCCGCCTGCGCGTGCATCTGGTGCAGAACAACGAACCCTCTCCCGAGGAAAAGAAGACATGAGCGAGACAAGCACGACGTCGCGGGTCGATCCCGCCCTCGCGGCCGGCAACCGCCGCCCCCTCGCCG
This sequence comes from Burkholderiales bacterium, assembly GCA_031360885.1. Lineage (GTDB taxonomy): Bacteria > Pseudomonadota > Gammaproteobacteria > Burkholderiales > Burkholderiaceae_C > Schlegelella_A. The sequence continues at coordinate 9,816 of JANMCC010000050.1, forward strand.
GCTACGCGGCGAAGCACTTCGCCTGGAGCCTGAGCGCGGAAGGCGTCGGCCGGATCACGCTCACCCGGCCGGAGCGCAAGAACCCGCTCACCTTCGACTCCTACGCCGAGCTGCGCGACCTGTTCGAGCGCATGCGGCATGCCGAGGACGTGCATGCCGTCGTCATCGCCGGCTCGGGCGGCAACTTCTGCTCGGGCGGCGACGTGCACGAGATCATCGGCCCCCTGGTCAGGCTGAAGGCGCCCGAGCTGCTGATGTTCACGCGCATGACCGGCGACCTGGTGAAGGCGATGCGCGTGTGCCCGCAGACGATCATTGCGGCGATCGACGGCGTGTGCGCCGGCGCCGGCGCGATCATGGCGATGGCGTCCGACCTGCGCCTCGGCACCGCGCGCTCGAAGACCGCGTTCCTCTTCAACCGCGTCGGCCTCGCCGGCTGCGACATGGGCGCGTGCGCGATGCTGCCGCGCATCATCGGCCAGGGCCGGGCGAGCGAGCTGCTCTACACCGGCCGCGCCCTCGGCGGCGAGGAGGCCGAGCGCTGGGGCTTCCTCAACCGCCTGGTGCTGCCCGAGAAGCTCGAGGAGGAGGCGATGGCGCTGGCGAAGGAGATCGTCGCCGGCCCGACCTTCGCCAACGGCATCACCAAGGCGATGCTGCATCAGGAATGGGCGATGACGATCGAGCAGGCGATCGAGGCCGAGGCGCAGGCGCAGGCGATCTGCATGCTGACCCAGGACTTCACCCGCGCGTACGAAGCGTTCGCGGCGAAGCAGAAGCCGGTGTTCCAGGGCGACTGAGCATGGCGCCGTTCGCTCCGCCCACGCACCTCGACTGGCCGTTCTTCGAGCCGCGGCACCGCGCCTTCGCCGCGGAGCTCGGCGCGTGGGCGGATGCCCATTTGCCGCACGGCCACGGTCCCGACGTCGACGCCGAGTGCAAGGCGCTGGTGCGCTCGCTCGGCGACGCTGGCTGGTTCGCCCATGCCGTCGCCGGCACGGCCTATGGCGGCGCCGCCGAGACGATCGACACGCGCACCCTCTGCCTGGCGCGCGAGACCCTGGCGCGGCGCTCGGGCCTGGCCGACTTTGCCTTCGCGATGCAGGGCCTTGGCTCCGGCGCGATCAGCCTCGCCGGCACCGAGGCGCAGAAGCGCCAGTGGCTGCCCCGGGTCGCCGCCGGCGACGCGATCGCCGCGTTCGCGCTCTCCGAGCCCGAGGCCGGCTCCGACGTCGGCGCCATGCGCTGCGCGGCGCGCGAGGACGGCGACCACTACGTGCTCGACGGCGAGAAGACCTGGATCAGCAACGGCGGCATCGCCGACATGTATGTCGTGTTCGCGCGCAGCGATTCGGCCGCGAAGGGCGCGAAGGGCATCTCGGCCTTCATCGTCGAGGCCGGCACGCCCGGCTTCGAGATCGCGGCGCGGATCGAGGTGATCGCGCCGCATCCGCTCGCGCGCCTCATGTTCACCGGCTGCCGCGTGCCGAAGGCGAGCCGCGTCGGCGCCGACGGCGAAGGCTTCAAGGTGGCGATGCGCACGCTCGACGTGTTCCGCACCTCGGTCGCCGCCGCCGCGCTCGGCTTCGCCCGCCGCGCGCTCGACGAAGCCCTTCACCGCACGACCACGCGGCCGATGTTCGGCCAGACCCTCGCCCACCTGCCACTCGCCCAGGCCAAGCTCGCCGAGATGGCGACGACCATCGACGCCAGCGCGCTGCTCGTCTACCGCGCCGCCTGGCAGCGCGACATGGGGCGTGGCGTCACCAAGGAGGCGGCGATGGCGAAGATGGCCGCCACCGAGGGCGCGCAGCAGGTCATCGACTCGGCGGTGCAGCTTTTCGGCGGCCAGGGCGTGGTGAGCGGCGAGACGGTCGAGAAGCTCTACCGCGAGATCCGCGCCTTGCGCATCTACGAGGGCGCCACCGAGGTGCAGCAGCTCATCATCGCCCGCGAGCTGCTCAAGGACACGACGCAGAAAAAGGAAACCGCATGACGATGAACGAAGCGCTGCTGCCCGAGGGCTGGCCGCGGCCCAAGGGCTACGCCAACGGCGTCGCCGCCACCGGCCGGCAGGTCTACGTGGCCGGCCAGGTCGGCTGGGATCCGCAGGGCGTGTGGGAGACCGACGACTTCGCGGCGCAGACCAGGCAAGCGCTGGTCAACATCGTCGCCGTGCTGAAGAGCGCCGGCGCCGAGCCGAAGCACATCGCGCGCATGACCTGGTACGTGACGAGCAAGCGCGAGTACCTCGCGGCCGGCCGCGAGATCGGCAAGGCGTTTCGCGAGATCATCGGCTTCTACGACATCGCGATGACCGCGGTCGAGGTCACCGCCCTGATCGAGGATCGGGCCAAGGTCGAGATCGAGGTCACCGCCGTCATTCCCGACTGAACATTTTTTAGAAGGCGAACATTCCATGGCTTCCTCCAAGGCCGCGTTCCACTGGGACGACCCGCTCCTCCTCGACCAGCAGCTCTCCGGCGACGAGCGCGCCGTGCGCGACGCCGCGCATGCCTACTGCCAGGAGCGGCTCGCGCCGCGCGTGCTCGAGGCGTTCCGCAACGGCACGACCGACGTCAAGATCTTTCGCGAGATGGGCGAGCTCGGCCTGCTCGGCTCGACCATCCCCGAGCAGTACGGCGGCGGGGCGATGAACTACGTCTGCTACGGCCTGGTCGCGCGCGAGGTCGAGCGCATCGACTCGGGCTACCGCTCGATGATGAGCGTGCAGTCGTCGCTGGTGATGGTGCCGATCAACGAGTTCGGCAGCGAGGCGCAGAAGCAGAAGTACCTGCCGAAGCTCGCCACCGGCGAGTGGATCGGCTGCTTCGGCCTCACCGAGCCGAACCACGGCTCCGACCCGGGCAGCATGGTCACGCGGGCGAAGAAGGTCGCGGGCGGCTACTCGCTCAGCGGCAGCAAGATGTGGATCACCAACTCGCCGATCGCCGACGTGTTCGTCGTCTGGGCGAAGGACGACGAGGGCGCGATCCGCGGCTTCGTGCTCGACAAGGGCGCGAAGGGACTCTCCACGCCGAAGATCGAGGGCAAGGTCGGCCTGCGCGCTTCGATCACCGGCGAGATCGTGATGGACGAGGTGTTCTGCCCGGAGGAGAACGCGTTCCCCGAGGTGCGCGGCCTGAAGGGCCCCTTCACCTGCCTCAACTCGGCCCGCTACGGCATCGCCTGGGGCGCGCTCGGCGCGGCCGAAGACTGCTTCCAGCGCGCCCGCCAGTACACGCTCGACCGCAAGCAGTTCGGCAAGCCGCTCGCCGCCAACCAGCTCGTGCAGAAGAAGCTCGCCGACATGCTGACCGACATCTCGCTCGGCCTGCAGGGCTGCCTGCGCCTCGGACGGATGAAGGACGAAGGCATCGCCTCGACCGACGTGACCTCGATCATGAAGCGCAACTCCTGCGGCAAGGCGCTCGAGATCGCCCGCACCGCGCGCGACATGCTCGGCGGCAACGGCATCTCCGACGAGTTCGGCGTCGCCCGCCACCTGGTGAACCTCGAGGTGGTGAATACGTACGAAGGCACGCACGACGTGCACGCGCTGATCCTCGGCCGCGCGATCACCGGCATCGCCGCGTTCTGACGGCGCGCGCTCCTTGCCAGATCGCGGCGCGACGACCATGCCCTACACCGCCCATGTCGACACCTTCGCACGCGACCACCTGCCCCCGGCCGAGAGCCAGCCCGAATACCTCTTCGACCTGCCCGAGCTGCAGTTCCCCGAGCGCCTGAACTGCGCCACCGAGCTGCTCGACCGCGCGGTGCGGGAAGGTCGCGGCGACCGGCCGTGCGTCAGCGCGCCCGGCGGCCCCACCTGGACCTATGCCGAGCTGCAGCGCCAGGCCGACCGCATCGCCCACGTGCTGGTGAAGGACTGCGGCCTGGTGCCGGGCAACCGGGTGCTGCTGCGCTCGGCCAACAAGCCGATGCTCGTGGCCTGCTGGTTCGCGGTGATGAAGGCTGGTGGCATCGCCGTGGCCACCATGCCGATGCTGCGCGCCAAGGAGCTGAAGCAGATCGTCGAGAAAGGCCAGGTCGATTTCGCGCTCTGCGACCAGGCCTTGCGCGGCGAGCTCGAGACGCTGCTGCCGGTGACGCCGGTGCTGCAGCGCATCGTCTGCTTCGGCGACCCCACGCCCGACGGTCTCGAGGCGCTGATGGCGCGCCACGACGCGCCCTTCACCAACGTCGACACGGCCGCCGACGACACCTGCCTGCTCGCCTTCACCTCCGGCACCACCGGCCAGCCGAAGGCGACCATGCACTTCCATCGCGACGTGATGGCGAGCTGCCTCTGCTTTCCGCCGCACGTGCTGCGCGCGAGCGAGAGCGACGTCTTCATCGGCAGCCCGCCGCTCGCCTTCACCTTCGGCCTCGGCGGCCTGACGCTGTTCCCCATGCACTTCGGCGCCTCGACCGTGCTGCTCGAGAAGGCCGGGCCGAACGAGCTGCTCGAGGCGCTGGTGGCGCACAAGGCGACCGTGCTCTTCACCGCGCCGACCTCGTACCGGGCGATGGCGCCACAGGCGTTGGAGCGGCGGCTCGGCGTGCGCGACGGCGGCGTGCTGCGCAAGTGCGTCTCCGCCGGCGAGGTGCTGCCCGCGGCGACGCGCGCGCTCTGGCGCGAGGCCACCGGCATCGAGCTGATCGACGGCATCGGCGCGACCGAGATGCTGCACATCTTCATCTCCGCCGACGAGGCCGAGGCGCGCCCCGGCGCCACCGGCAAGGCGATTCCCGGCTACCGCGCCAGGGTCGTCGACGACGACGGCAACGAGGTGCCGCCCGGCACGGTCGGCAAGCTGGCGGTGCAGGGCCCCACCGGCTGCCGCTACCTCGACGACCCGCGCCAGGAGAACTACGTGCGCAGCGGCTGGAACTACACCGGCGACGCCTACCTGATGGACGCCGACGGCTACTTCCACTACCAGAGCCGCACCGACGACATGATCATCTCGGCCGGCTACAACATCGCCGCCCCCGAGGTCGAGGAGGCGCTGCTCGGCCATGCCGCGGTGGCCGAGTGCGCGGTGATCGGCGTGCCCGACGAGGAGCGCGGGCAGATCGTCAAGGCCTACGTCGTGCTGCGTCCCGGCCATGCCGCCGGCGAGGCGATGGTGAAGGGCCTGCAAGACTTCGTGAAGGCGACCGTGGCGCCGTACAAGTACCCGCGGGCGGTGGAGTTCCGCGAGGCGCTGCCGCGCACGGAGACGGGGAAGCTGCAGAGGTTCCGGCTCCGGGGGTAGGCCGCGCGTCAGAAGCTGTCGGCCAGCCCCATCCCGGGATCGCTCACCGAATGGCGACCCGTCTCCATGCGTCCCGCCAGGCGGCGCAGGAAGCTCGGGTCGGCGTCGCTGGTGACGATCAGGTCGTACCACCACCCCGTCGAGTCGAGGTTCCAATAGAGCGACTGCTCGCCGCGACCGGTGAACCTGAGCTCCCATGCTGTGCCGGTGCCGCCCGTCGCTCCTCCCGAGCCGACGGCCGTGAGCGGGCCGTACAACTTGTTCGAGCGCACCTTCAGCAGCACGGGCGCGGCGCCTTCGTTGCGCGCTTCGAGCCGAAGGCCCCCACCCTTCGGGTCGTAGCTCACCTGCACTTCGGGCGCCGAAGCCTGCCTTGAGCGCAGCGCCGTCAGGTCGCCCTTGAAGCGGCGGTGAAAGCCGTTCGGCCCCAGCACCCACAGGTCGTAGCGGCCGGCGTTGTCGGCCTGCACGGCCCAGGTGTCGTCGAGCATCTTCGTCGGCTGGACCATGAAGCGGCGCGGCTGCGGGTACTGCTGGTCGCGGAAGGCGATCAGCGCGTTGGGATCGGCCGGCACCGGTTGACGGCTCGGCATGGCGTCGAGCTTCAGCTTGTCGTAGACGTGGAACACCGCGGCGGCGCGGCCGGTGTTGCGGAACACGAGACGCAGGTTGCCCTGCCGCTCCTCGATGCGCGCCGTGACGCCCAGCTCGTAGGGCAGGGCGCGCGACGGGCGGTAGCCGGTGGCCTGCACCGGCAGGCCGCGGCCGACGGGCGGCGTGATCTGCGGCAGCGCCTGCTGCGCGGCGCGCACGGCATCGGCTTCGGCCTTGGTCTTGCGGCCGGCCAGCGTGGGCAGCGGCTCGTTGTTCGGGTTGGCGAAGTTGAAGGCAGTCGTCAGGTCGCCCAGCGCCGCGCGCCGGAAGGGGCTGATGTTGGGCTCCTTGACGCCGAAGCGCGCTTCCACGAAGCGGATTATCGAAGTGTGATCGAGCGCCTGCGAGTTGACCCAGCCGCCGCGGCTCCAGGGCGAAACCACGTACATCGGCACGCGCACGCCCGGGCCGAACACGCGGCCGTCGAGCGCGCCATAGTCGAGGTTGGCGCCGCCCTGCTGCGGCTGTCCTGTGGTGCCCGGAGGCGAGGGGTACTTGTTGTATTCGTACGCGATCTCCGCGGCCGAGAGCGTGGTCTTGCCGGCCAGCGTGCCGTCGGGGTTGGGCGAAGGCGCGGCAGGCGACGGGTAGTGGTCGAAGTAGCCGTCGTTCTCGTCGAAATTGACGAACAGGACGGTCTTGCTCCAGACCTCGGGGTTGGCGGTCAGCGCGTCCAGCACCTGCTGCGTGTACCAGGCGCCCTGCACCGGGCTGGAGGGGCCGGGGTGCTCGGAATACGTGGCCGGCGCCACCACCCACGAGACCTGCGGCAGCTTGCCGTTCCTGCAGTCGTCGCGGAAGGTCTTGAAGTACGCGTCGGTGTCGCCGAGCGCGCCCGGCATCGTGTTGGCGATGCCCTTGTAGAGCGGGTTGTGGGCGTCGTCGCTGGCCGGATCGTAGGCGGGATAGGGGCCGCCATCGGTGCCGACGGGCTTGCCGGAAGCCTGGTTCGCGGCACGGTACTGCCTGAAGCCCACCAGCGAGTTGTCGCCGTAGTTGTCGGGCATGTTCTCGTAGACGATCCAGCTCACGCCGGCCGCTTGCAGGCGCTCGGGATAGGTCGCCCAGTCGTAGCCGACGGCGCTCGTGTCGGTGGGGCTGATGCCGTCCCACTCGTTGTTGAGGGAAGCCACGCCGGCGCCGCTGGGCCCGTTGGTGCCGGTCCACAGGAACATGCGGTTCGAGTTGGTGCCGGTGTGCATCGAGCAGTGGTAGGCGTCGCAGATGGTGAAGGCGTTGGCCAGCGCGAACTGGAACGGCAGCTCGGCTTCCTTGTAGTACGCCATCGAGAAGGTGTTCTTCACGGCGGGCCAGTAGCCGAAGCGGCCGTCCAGCCAGCCGAGCTGGCCGTCGACCCAGCTGTGCGGCGTGCCCGAGACGCGCTGCGCATTGCCTTGGGTGGCGTCGAGGTAGTACGGCAGCACCGGATTGCCGGCGCGATCGAGCTGCTCCCAGACGCTGCGGCCGCCGGGCTGCGGAATGGTGAAGCGATCGCCGAACCCGCGAATGCCCTTCAGCGTGCCGAAGAAGTGATCGAAGGCGCGGTTCTCCTGCGTCAGGATGACCACGTGCTTCACGTCCCGGATGGTGCCGGTCTCGTTGAAGGCGGGAATCGCCATCGCCTTGCGGATGCTCGGCGGAAACGCGGCGAGCGTGGCCGCGGCGATGCCGGATTGGGCTGCGCCCTGGATGAACTTGCGACGAGAGGTTGTCACGGTGGTCTTGCTCCGGTGGGTGGTGGGGCGGGAGGCAAGCCATGATTGGCCGCGCCCGTGACAGGGGCGTGTACGGTTCGAGACCACCCGGCCGACGGAGCTCGCGAACTAAGATGGCCCTCCAGCGAACGGACAAGGGCACATCGTGATCATTCGGATTCTTTACGTCAGTCGCGCGGTGGGTCCGCAGACGACGACCGTGACAGCCTCGATCCTTGCCCGGGCGCAGGCCCGGAACGCGGCAGAGAGAATCGGCGGCGTGCTTTGCCAGGGCCAAGGCATGTACCTGCAGGTTCTCGAGGGCGAGCGCGAGGCCGTCAATCGGCTGTATGCGCGGATCGTTGCCGACCCGAGGCATAGCGCCGTGACCCTGCTGCTTCTGGAGGAAGTCTCCAGGCCGCGTTTTGCCGGTTGGTCGATGGCGCTCGTCGACCTTTCAGACAGCGATCCGATGGTGCAGATGGGTCATCCCGAGTTCGACCCGTACCAGGCGTCGGGGGCGATGGTCATGACGCTCGTCGACGAGTTGCTCGAGTCGGGCCGGCGAATCGTCCTTCCGGCTGCCTGATGCGGGAGCCGCCGATCCGGATCGCCATGTGGTCCGGCCCGCGCAACATCTCCACGGCGTTGATGCGATCGTTCGGCGCTCGCGCCGACACGGCCGTGATCGACGAGCCGTTCTACGCGGCGTACCTCCTGCAGACGAGCCTCGTGCATCCGATGCGCGAGGAGGTGATCGCCTCGCAGCCGAACGGCTGGCGCGACGTGGTGGCGGGGCTGCTGGGTCCCGTGCCCGGCGACAAGCCGGTCTGGTACCAGAAGCACATGACGCATCACATGATCCCGGCCTTCGGCCGGGAATGGCTGGCGCAGGTGCGCAATGCGTTTCTCGTTCGCGATCCGGCGGCGGTGCTCGCTTCGTATGCGGCCAAGCGCGGCGAGGTGACGCTGGCGGACATCGGGATCGTGCAGCAGCGGGAGCTGTTCGAGCAGGAGGCCGATCGTCTGGGGCGGGCGCCGCCGGTTGTCGAAGGGTCCGACATCCTCGCGGCGCCGGCTCGCGTGCTGGCCAAGCTATGCGCGCGGCTCGGGGTGGCGCATGACGATGCCATGCTGCATTGGGCGCCGGGGCGGCGCGACAGCGACGGCGTATGGGCGCCCGCCTGGTACGACGCGGTGGAGCGGTCGACGGGGTTCGAAAGGCCGACGACGCGTGAGGCCGTGGCGCTGGGCAGCGAGTTGCAGCGGATCGCAGACGTGGCACGACCGCACTACGAGGCGCTTGCCAGGTACAAGCTCGCGTAGTCCGCCGGGCGCACGGAGCCTGAGCACACTGCCGACGGCATGGGTCGAACGCATCACCGACGGACGACCGCCGCCACAAGCGGACGGCCACGACTACCTGCTTTGGAACGCTCCGTTCCGTTCGCGGGCGTTGCGAAAGGCGAGCGGCGCATTCCCCTCACCGCAAGGCGAGGTCAACCCTAGCTCCACGGATGCAATTGTTGGCTCAATGAAGGCGCCGGTTCGCGTCGCCGACGTGGATGTCGGAGGATGCGGCCGCGGCGTGCTCCGAAGCGGCAACCAGCGTCTTGCCTTCGATGCCGGCGAATAGCTTGGCGGCCCGGACCTTGAGTTCCAGTAGCTCGGTCGGGTTGACGAAGTACTGTCCACGCATCACGTCAACGTCTATGCGGAATTCAACGTCCTTGCCGTCGTTGGACAGCACGCCGCTGGTGAATTCGTATTGCTCGTCGACCGCCGGCATGCCCATCAATCCAGGCCGATCGACTTCATAGCGGACGTCGAAGATCTCGCCGCTCGCCAAGTCGAGGGAACCGGTCGAGCGGATCACGGTCTCCGCTAGCTCGTCCAGTATCTCGATGGGGACTTTCAGGTTCATCGCAGTCCTCTCAAGTTCGGCCGGCGAGACCAACTCAGCTACGGCCACCCGGCTTCTTGACATGCGGTCGAGCAATGGCTCGACCGTCCTCGGCAATGTCGCCACCCACGAGGAAGACGTGGGGGACGGCCCACCCGCCAGACTCGCCGCGGATGATGTCTGTAGTCCGGATGCGACCTTCTGTGATCTGCGTAAACCCATGGGGAACGGCTTGCTGCTCGGTATTGGTCATTTGCTGGAAGAGGGTGTATGGATGTCGATTATCGTGCAACCCGTTCGAGAGGCCGAGCCTGACTGCACGCTAGCGGCCCATGACCCGCCGTACGAGGACGGCGGCTTCAGGGCGAAGCACAGAAGCTCGACATCGTTCAAGTCCGCCTCTGCCCCCTACTCGCTGGTCATAGGTTTGCGGTGGCTCTCGTTCGACGTGAATCGAGCGGCTGCTGACCGCATCGTCCTGAACTTGCCGATCGTGGGGGGATCAGCGCTTGTGATGCGAGGGAGCCAATCGGTATACCGGCGTCGGAATGCCCTCCTGTCGGGCCTTCAGCTGCAGCGCCAGAAACTCCGAGTAGTGGCGCGACTGGTGCAGGTTGCCGCCATGGAACCACAGGTGGGGCACTTGTGTCGGCTTCCACATGTTGCGCAACTCGCCCTCCCAGGGTCCAGGGTCCTTGGGCGTGTCGGACCCCAGCCCCCAGAC
>JANMCC010000056.1:0-4734 GCA_031360885.1 Burkholderiales bacterium
GTCTGGCTGACGATGTCGGGCCAGTCGGCGTCGCCGATCGAGCGCAGCGAGGTGATCGCGTTGCCGACGCTCAGGTTGTCGGCGGCCTGCGCCGCCGGCAGCCGGGTCTGGATCTCGGCCAGGTGCGGCGCGACCCGGCCCAGCCACTCGCGCGCCGCCTGTTCGGCCGGGGTTCGCGGATCCTGCAGGCGCTGCGCCATCTGCGCCAGGAAGGTCTCGCCGACGCCGCGCCGGTTGAGCACGGAGAGGACGGCGTCGAGCTGCTCGGGCGGGTAGGCGTCGAGGCGGTCCGAGCACAGGTTGGCGACCTCGCGCGCCGCCTTGTTCGCGGCGACGCGTTCGGCCAGCCGGCGCAGGTTCTCGATCAGGACCACGCGCACGGTCGTCGGCAACGCCCAGAGTTCGCCGAGGGTGAGCTCGCGCGCCCCCTCGTAGGCCTTCAGGAAGGGGACCAGCAGCGCCTCGTCGAAGGCGCTGTCGGTATGGGCGACAAACGCCCAGGCGACGCCGTAGACGCGCGGCAGGCCGACCAGCGGCTCGTCATGCAGGACCGGCAGGTCGCGGAAATAGCGCCGCGGCAGGCCGTCGTTGATCTCGCGCGACTGCGCCTCGATCAGGTGAAAGTTGTCGAGCAGCCATTCGGCCGCCGGACTGACGTCGTAGCCGGTGGTCGCCTGCCGGCCGATGTAGCGGTGCGCCTCGCGCAGGATTCGGATGTTGTCGCGCAGGCGCGGGAAGAACGCGGTCGAGCCCTTGGGCGCGAACCGCGCCGCGTGGGTGTCGCCGAGGCTGCGCCCATGCTGCGCGAAGCGCTCCGGGCCGAAGATCTCCGAGCGGTTGGGGCGCTCGAGCGGCCCCCGCGCCGGGTCGAGGATCGTGCCTACCGCCGCTGGCGCATCGGGCACCAGCCGCAGCAGTTCGGTCGCCGCCATGGCGGGATCAGACGAGGAGCGAACCCACCCCGAAGACGATGGCGAGGGCGACGAGCGTGGTCACCACCCGCGGCGCGAGGAAGCCCGACAAGGCGTCGGCGGCGCAGCGCACGCCGAACATGCGTCCGCGCGAGCCGTTGCAGCGGTCGACATGGGCGCCGAGGACCGAGAGATCCATCGGCGAGGTGTCGACCGCGCCGTCGATCGCCGAGGTCGCCCAGATCGAGCGGCGCCGCGCGGGCGTCGTGCCGTCGCCAACGGGTTGGGGAGTCAGATCGCGGAACAGGAGCATTGACGGAATCATAGGAATCGGCCCTCTTACGGTCTGTCGGTCGGGTTGACCCACCGCTGTAGGAGCCGTCTGATCCCGCAAGATGCGGACCAGAAGCGCCACCGGCAAGGCCGGAAGAAAAAAAGAAACGCGCCGAAGCGCGTTTTCAAGACCCCACGGAGGGAGACCGGCCGAGATCCGCGCGGGCGGGTCGGCAAGGGGCCGTTGGGAGGTAATCGTCAGGAATCCCTTGGCAAGGGAGATGCCTGCGGATCGACGCTTGCCTTTGCGGCAGGACGCTTCGCGGTGAGGCTGGAGAGCACCCGCAGCCAGGAATCGAGCGGCAGGCGCTTGAGCGTCTGGGAGGCGAGCTGTGGCAACAGGCCGGCGAACAGGGCCGGGCGGAGCAGCCAGCGCCAAGGCTTGGAGAACGCGAGCAGCACGCCCAGCACGACGCCGGCAGCGACGATGGCGAACGGATTCCTTTTGGCGAACGGGCCGATGAAGCGGCGCGAGGCCTGCTCGGCGAGCGAGCCGGCGGCGTGCAGCGGGTGCTCGGCCCACCAGTGCTCGACGATATCGAGGGCGAGGGCGGCACCCGGCAAGGCTTTCAATCGAGCAAGGATCTGCGTGCCGAAACTGCCGAGCTTCAGGTCGTCGAGCAGCGAAGGCTTGGCCGGCGGATGGGCAATCGTCACCAGGGCGGAGCGAAGGCGCGCCCGCGATGCTTCCAACCGCTCGGCCGCCGAGGGCAGTTGCGGCGCGACAACCGCCCGGCTCGCGCCTTCGGCTGCGCTCCGCGGCGCGGCAGCGGCGCCGCCCGGCAGCACCGCGCTCATGGCGCGCTCACTTCGCGCAGCATCGCCATGTCGGCGCTGAGCTGCTTCTTGACGTTTTCGAACGCGTTCTCCACCGGGTTGCGACGGGCGACCAGGATGCACGCCACCGCCGCCACGAAGGTGACCGCCGGAACCGCGATTAGCACCCAGGGCACCTGGAAGCCGTTCGCGGGCAGCGCCGCCCAGAGCATGACGGCGACGCCGGTCAGGACCAGCGACACCCCCAGCAGGCACAACGCCGCCGCGTACAGCGCCAGGCGCTGGCCCCAGGCCGAACCCGTCTTCCTGACCTCGTCGCCGACGAGCTCGGCATAGGCCTCGACGTGATCGCCGAGAACCTGAGGCTCGGTGGCGATCAGGCGAAGCAGCGGGTGGATCACGGCCGGACTCAGTCGCGCGAGGAGCGGCTGAGCAGGGCGACCAGGCCCATCAGCAGGGCGCCGGTGGCGGCGGCGATCAGCATCGCCTTGATCGGCTCGTCCTTGACGTAGCCGACGGCGCTGTCGGAAGCGCGCAGGGCCTTCTCGCGCAGCTGCTGGGAGGTGTCGCGCACGGCTTCGATGCCGCGGCGCGCAGCCGCTTCGGCCTGCGAAGAGACCCGGTTGAGCAAGGGCGCGGCCTGGCCACGCAGATCTTCGACCTTGGACGACAGGCTCTCGAGCGCGCTGTCGGCGGCACGCTGGGTGGAGTGGATCGCGTCTTGCGCCGTGCCGGCCGCCTTGTTGGCCGCTTCCTGGCCTTGTTGCGCGAGAGGTTTGCTGCTGACGGTGTCCATCGCGATTCCTTTTTTCGAGTGACGGGTCTGAGGGTTCAGGGTTGCCGGCGGGGATTCAATAGCAGGACGAGTGTGGGTGCATTCCCGGCCAGGGACGATAGGGTACGCGCGCGCGGCCCTGTCGGGGGAGCAACCCCGCTATCGTAGGACGCAACCGACAGGACGGGGAGGGCCTTCAGGCCGGCACCGCTTCGGGCGGGGCGTCGGAGGGCACCGGCGCATCGATGTCGCTGGCCGGAAGGATCGCCTCGATCAGCGTGCCCTGGCCCGGAGCCGAGACCAGGCGCATCGAGCCGCCGTCGGCCTCGACCCGGTAGCGCATGCCGATCAGCCCGTGGCTCGCCGAGCGCTGCGTCTCGGAGTCGAAGCCGATGCCGTTGTCTCGCACGGCGACGCGCACGTGCTGCTCGTCGAGGCTGGCCAGCGTGACGTCGACCTGGGTGGCCTTGGCGTACTTGGCGATGTTGGTCAGCGCCTCCTGGACCAGGCGATAGACGGTGAGCTGCGCGGCCGGGTTCAGGTCGACGTGCTCGAAGTCCTCGCTGACGGCGATCTCGCTGCGTTGCGCGAACTCGCGGATCAGGATCTCGAGCGCGGCCACCAGGCCGAGGTTGCTGAGCGAGGACGGGCGCAGGTCCTCGATGATCCGCCGCTTGAGCGCGATGCCGCCGTTCAGCGTCTCGTTGAGGTGGGCAATCCGCTCGAGGACCTCGGGCGTCGTCTTGCCGAGCCGCGACTTGAGCCGGGCGGCGTCGAGCTTGGCCGCGGTGAGCAGGGCGCCGAGCTCGTCGTGCAGCTCGCGCGCGAGGAGGCTGCGCTCGTCTTCGCGGATCGTCTGCAGGTGCTGCGCCAGCTCCTTCAGCTGCCGGGTCCGCGCCGTGACCTCGGCCTCGAGCCGGTCGCGCTCGCTCTCGACGCGGCGCGCCTCGGCCTCGGTATGGCGGTCGAGCGCCGCCGTCTGCCGCAGGTACATGAAGAGGGCGAGCAGGCTCACCGCCGCCATCGCGGTGGTGCCGATGCGGTTGAGCATCAGCGTCTGGTAGACGCCCTTCCTGCCCTTGGCGACCTGGGCGCTCTCCTCGGCCAGCAGCTGCTCGGTCAGGGTGCGCACCCGCTCCATCTTCTCCTTGCCGATGTCGCTCAGCAGCAGCTCGCGCCAGGCGCGGTCGGCGCCCTTGTCGTGCAGGTCGATCGAGGTCGCGAGCTCGCTCATCTTCTCCGTCACCGCCGTGCTGAGTTCCTTCATCAGCGTGCTCATGCGCGGATCGGCGGCGTAGTACCGGGTCAGCCATTCCGTCGCCTCGTGCAGGCCGTCCTGGGCGTCGCGGTAGGGATCGAGATAGGCCTGCCGATTGCTGAGCAGGTAGCCGCGCTGGCCGGTCTCGGCGTCGAGCAGGCCCTTGGCCACCTGGTTGAGCCGGTTGCGCGCGGCGGTGCGGTCGCCGAGCGAATCGAGCGCGGAGGTCGCGTCCTGGTACGACACTTCGCTGATGACGAACATCGCCAGGGCCGCGAGGGCGGCGAGCGGGAAGGCGACGACGCTACGCCGGAAGTAGGATAGGGGACTCATCGCCGCATGCAGAAGACAGAAAACGCACCATCATGATCAGAATCGCCATCATCGACGACCACGCCATCGTTCGCGCCGGGCTGCGCCAGTTTTTTTCCGAGCAGGTGGACCTCACGGTCGTGGCTGAAGCCGCCAATGGCCGCGACGCCATCGACATCGTGAGGAAGGGCGACGTCGACGTGATCCTGATGGACCTGTCGATGCCCGACCAGAGCGGCGTCGACGCGTTGGCGGCGATCAAGGCGCGCGCGCCCGACCTGCCGGTGCTGATCCTCAGCGGCTTTCCCGAGGCGCATTACGCGACCACGCTGCTGCGCCAGGGGGCGAGCGGCTACCTGAACAAGGAA
>JANMCC010000075.1:0-3769 GCA_031360885.1 Burkholderiales bacterium
CGACTTCGGCGTGATCTCGACCAGCTCGTCGTCGGCGATGAACTCGACCGCGTACTCGAGCGTGAGCTGGATCGGCGGCGTGATCTTGATCGCGTCTTCCTTGCCGGAGACGCGGAAGTTGGTGAGCTGCTTGCCGCGCACCGCGTTGACCACCAGGTCGTTGTCGCGCGAGTGGATGCCGATGATCATGCCTTCGTACAGCGGGTCGCCGGCCTTGACGAACATGCGGCCCCGGTCGTCGAGCTTGCCGAGCGAATAGGTGACGGCCTCGCCGTCGTCCTGGCTGATCAGCACGCCGTTCTTGCGCCCTTCGATCTCGCCCTTGAACGGCTCGTAGCTGTCGAAGATGTTGCTGATCAGGCCGGTGCCGCGGGTCAGGTTGAGGAATTCGTTCTGAAAGCCGATCAGGCCCCGCGCGGGAATCTTGTAGTCGAGGCGGACACGGCCGCGGCCGTCGCTCTCCATGTTGACGAGGTCGGCGCGACGCTCGCCGAGCGCCTGCATCACCGCGCCCTGGTGGCTGTCCTCGACGTCGGCGGTGACGAACTCGATCGGCTCGAGCCGCTCGCCGTCCTTGTCGTGGAAGACGACGCGCGGCTTGGAGACGGCCAGCTCGTAGCCCTCGCGGCGCATGTTCTCGAGCAGGATGGTCAGGTGCAGCTCGCCCCGGCCGGAGACCTCGAAGATACCGTCTTCGTCGGTGTCCTTCACCTTGAGCGCCACGTTCGACTGCAGCTCGCGGTCGAGGCGGTCCCTGATCTGCCGGCTGGTCACGAACTTGCCCTCGCGACCGGCGAGCGGCGAGTTGTTGACGCAGAAGTTCATCGTCAGCGTCGGCTCGTCGACCTGCAGCATCGGCAGCGGCAGCGGGTTCTCGAGGTCGGTCAGGGTGACGCCGATCCCGATGCCCTCGATGCCGTTGATGAGCACGATGTCGCCGGGCCCGGCTTCGGTGGCTTGCTGCCGCTCCAGGCCTTCGAACTTCAGCACCTGGTTGACGCGGGCTTTGATCGGCGTGGAGTCGGGGCCCGAGTACAGCGCCACGTCCTGCATCGGCTTCAGGGTGCCCTGGTTGATGCGGCCGATGCCGATCCGTCCGACGTAGGTGGAGTAGTCGAGCGAGCAGATCTGCAGCTGCAGCGGGTCGCCGGGCTCGCCGGCGTGCGCCGGAACGTGCTCGAGGATCGCGTCGAACAGGGGAGCCAGGTCGGCGCCGACCGCGCCCTTCTCGAGCGTCGCCCAGCCGTTCAGGCCCGAGGCGTAGATCACCGGGAAGTCGAGCTGGGCTTCGCTGGCGCCGAGCTTGTCGAACAGGTCGAAGGTGGCGTTGACCGCGTAGTCCTCGCGCGCGCCCGGACGGTCGACCTTGTTGACGACGACGATCGGCTTCAGGCCGAGGGCGAGCGCCTTCCTGGTGACGAAGCGGGTCTGCGGCATCGGCCCTTCCACCGCGTCGATCAGCAGCAGCACGCTGTCGACCATGGACAGCACGCGCTCGACCTCGCCGCCGAAGTCGGCGTGGCCCGGCGTGTCGACGATGTTGATGTGCGTGCCCTTCCATTCGACGGCGCAGTTCTTCGCCAGGATCGTGATGCCGCGCTCCTTCTCGAGGTCGTTCGAGTCCATCACCCGCTCGGCCACCTTCTCGTTGGCGCGGAAGGTGCCGCTCTGGCGCAGGAGCTGGTCGACGAGCGTCGTCTTGCCGTGGTCGACGTGGGCGATGATGGCGATGTTGCGGATCTGGCGGGTCATGACGGCTGGCTTTCGGATTCTTCGATTCGGGAGCGGGGCACGGGCGCGGGAACGGCGGCGCCGACTTCGGCGGGGCTGAGGAGGCGGCTGGCGATCAGCTCGCCGCCGGCCACGTGGGCACTGCCGAGAAAGTCGGCGCCGGGTCCGTAGACGCGAACGTTCGCGGCATCGGCCAGGGGCACGCGGCGGCGCACGCCGGCCAGGAAACGGCCCGCGTCTTCGGCATGGAGAACGACCTTGGGCCAGTCGGCAACGAGCGTGTCGACGGGCAGCAGCGCGGCGTCGAGCTCGGTTGGCGAGAGCGCTTCGAGCGCCTCGATCGTCCGGGCGGACTCGATGCCCAGGCGGCCACTGCCGGTGCGGCGCAGCGCCGCCAGGTGCGCGCCGCAGCCGAGCGACTCGCCGATGTCCTCGGCGAGGGTGCGGATGTACGTACCCTTCGTGCACGAGACGTCGATCGTCCAGCGGTCGCCCTCGCCTTCGACGATGTCGATCGAGTGGATCGTCACCGCACGCGGCTGGCGCTCTATCTCGATCCCGGCGCGGGCGTAGTCGTAGAGCGGCCTGCCTTCGTGCTTGAGCGCCGAATGCATCGGCGGAAGCTGGCGGATCGCGCCGACGAAGCCGGCGCACGCGGCCTCGATGTCGGTGCGCGAGACGGCGACCCGGCGTTCGCGAACGACATCGCCCTCGGCGTCGCCGCTGGTCGTCGTCACGCCGAGCCTGAGGGTCGCGAGGTAGCGCTTGTCCGCGTCGAGGCTCACCTGGGCGAACTTGGTCGCCGCGCCGAAGCAGAGCGGCAACAGGCCGGTCGCGAGCGGATCGAGCGTGCCGGTGTGTCCCGCCTTCTCCGCCCGGTAGAGGCGCTTGGCCAGCTGCAGCGCCATGTTGCTCGATACCCCGAGGCCCTTGTCGAGCAGGAGCACGCCATGGACCGCACGTCGCAGGGAACGCACGGGCGGCTTCGCCGCGGAGCGCGGACGCGGCGAGTTCACGGTCAGTCTTCCTTCGCCCGCGTCGCGTTCGCCTGGGCGATCAGCGCCGTCAGCTCGGCGGCGCGCTCGGTGGTGCGGTCGAACTTGAAGTGCAGCGTCGGCACGGTGTGGATCTGCAGGCGCTTGAAGAGGCCGTTGCGGATGAAGCCCGCCGCCTCGTTCAGCGCGATCTCGCATTCCGCCGAATCGCCCACCAGCACCGAGAAGAACACGGTCGCGTGCGCGTAGTCGGGCGTCACCTCGACGGCGTGGATCGTCACCATGCCGATGCGCGGATCCTTCAGGTCGCGGATCAGCTCGGCGACGTCGCGCTGGATCTGGTCGGCGACGCGGAAGCCGCGGTTGGGAATCGATCGTTTGTGTCGCATGCAATGCTCCTCGAGCGGCCCTCAAAGGACAGACCCCGCCGTCTTTCGGAGGGCGGGGTCTGGGGGAGGCCAAAGTCCGCTCTACAGGGTTCGAGCCACTTCCTTCACCTCGAAGAACTCGAGCTGGTCGTTCTCCTTGATGTCGTTGTAGTTCTTCAGCTTGATGCCGCACTCGAAGCCCGCCGCGACCTCGCGCACGTCGTCCTTCATCCGCCGCACCGACTCGACCTCGCCGGTGTAGATGACCACGTTCTCGCGCAGCAGGCGGAAGCGCGCGCCGCGGCGAACCACGCCGGCGGTGACCATCGAGCCGGCGACGGTGCCGATCTTCGAGGCCACGAACACGGTGCGGATCTCGGCCGTGCCGATCGTCTCTTCGCGCTGCTCGGGCGCCAGCATCCCGGTCATCGCCGCCTTGATCTCGTCGACCGCGTCGTAGATGATGTTGTAGTAGCGGATGTCGACGCCGTTGTTCTCGGCGAGCTTCCTCGAGCCCGCATCGGCGCGCACGTTGAAGCCGATGATGACGGCCTTGGAGGCGATCGCGAGGTTGATGTCGCTCTCGCTGATGCCGCCCACCGCCGCGTGCACGATCTGCACCTTGACTTCGTCGGTCGAGAGCTTGAGCAGCGACTGCGCCAGCGCTTCCTGCGA
>JANMCC010000087.1:0-52695 GCA_031360885.1 Burkholderiales bacterium
ACGCACCGGCCGATCGTCTTCATCACCTCGAACAACGAGAAGGAGCTGCCCGACGCGTTCCTGCGCCGCTGCTTCTTCCACTACATCAAGTTCCCCGACGCCGACACGATGAAGCAGATCGTCGACGTGCACTTCCCCGGCCTGAAGAAGGAGCTGCTCGGCGCGGCGCTGAAGAACTTCTACGACGTACGCAACCTGCCGGGCCTGAAGAAGAAGCCGAGCACCAGCGAGCTGCTCGACTGGCTGAAGCTGCTCGTGGCCGAGGACATCCCGCTCGAGGCGCTGCAGAGCAAGGACGACAAGGTCTCGGTGCCGCCCCTGGTCGGCGCGCTGCTGAAGAACGAGCAGGACGTGTCGCTGTTCGAGAAGCTCGTATTCATGCAGCGGCACAACCGCTGATCCGGATGCTTCGGGTCGAGCCTGTGACGCTCGCGGACGCACGCGTCCGCCTCGAGCCGCTCGGGCTGCAGCATGTCGACGGGCTGAAACGCGCCGCCGCCGACGGCGAGCTCTGGAAGATCCGGGTCACGAGCGTGCCCGAGCCGGACGACACCCGCGGCTACATCGAGCGCGCCCTGCAGGGCTTCGCCGAAGGCCATCGCCTCGCGTTCGCGGTGATCGACGCAGCCAGCGGCGAGGTGATCGGCTCGTCGAGCTATCACGACATCGTGCCCGCGGTCGAGCGGCTCGAGATCGGCTACACCTGGTACGCGAAGACCCGGCAGCGCACGCACGTCAACGCCAGCGCCAAGCTGCTGCTCATGACGCATGCGTTCGAGGGCCTGGGCGCGAAGCTGGTCGGCTGGCGCACCGACAACTTCAACTTCGCCAGCCAGCGCGCGATCGAGCGCCTCGGCGCCCGGCGCGACGGCACGATCCGCCATCACGCCCTGCGCCGCGACGGCTCGGTGCGCGACACCGTGATGTACAGCATGACCGCCGGCGAGTGGCCGGAAGCCAGGGCGCAGCTGCGCTGGAGGCTGGCATCGGGCGGCTGAGCGGGACCAGAACAACGAGAACCGGAGACGGCGAATGGCGGAGCGCAAGGGCAAGCTCATCGACATCGAGGCGCTGTGGCGGATCGAGCGCATCGGCTCGGTCTCGCTTTCGCCCGATGGCGCGCAGGCGGTCTGTTCGGTCACCAGCCAGTCGATGGAGGAGAACAAGGGCGCGACCAGCCTCTGGCTGCTCTCGACCTTCGGCGGCCAGCCGCGCCGCCTCACCGCCTGCGGCGAGAAGGACGGGCAGGCCGCGTGGTCGCCCAAGGGCGGGGCGATCGCCTTCGTTTCCAAGCGCGAGCAGGAAGGCCACAAGGACGACAGCGCCCAGCTCTACCTGATCGCCGCCGATGGCGGCGAGGCGCGCCGCATCAGCGACTTCGCGCCCGGCATCGAGGCCTTCAAGTGGTTCGCCGACGGCAAGCGGATCGCCTTCGTCGCCTGGGTCTGGCCCGAGCTGAAGGGCACGAAGGCGCAGGCGAAGCGGTGGAAGGAGTGGAAGGAGCGCAAGGAGACGGGCTACGTCACCTCGGAGGCTCAATACCGCTTCTGGGACCGCAACCTGCCGATGGGCCGGGTCGCGCACCTGCACGTGCTCGACGTGGCCAGCGGTCGCATCGTCGACCTGTTCGAGGGCAGCGACCTCGAGCTGCAGCGCATGGACCCGGACGCGAACGCCTTCGACATCGCGCCCGACGGCCGGCACATCGCCTTCGTCTTCGACCCGGCGGCCGAAAAGCGCCTCGACAACCGCAAGGCGCTGGCCGAGATCCACATCGCCAGCGGCCGGACCTCGACCGTCGCGATCGACCCCGCCTGGGACTTCGAGGCGCCGCGCTACAGCCCCGACGGCGCGCGGATCGCCTTCCTCGCCAGCAACATGGGGCGGCGCCATACCGCGCCCGCCAACGCCGCGGTCGCCGAGCGCAGCGGCGGCTGGCAGGTGATCACCGGCGCCTGGGACCATGCGATCAATGCGCCGCTGCGCTGGTCGGCCGACGGCGCCGCGCTCTGGTTCACCGCCGAGGACCGAGCCCGCGGCCACCTCTGGCGCTTCGCCCTCGAGAGCGGCACGGCGGCGCTCGCCGCCGAAGGCGGCTGGGTGCACTGGTTCGACATCGCCGGCGACACCGTCGTCACCGTCGCCGACTCGATGCGCCATCCGGCGCAGGTGCACGTGCGCCAGGGCGGCGGCCGGCCGGCGCGCATCGAGCGCTTCAACGACGCGCTGTTCTCGACCCTGCGCCTGGCCGAGGTGGAAGAGCGGACCGTGACCGGCGCCAACGACGAGCCGGTGCAGATGTGGCTGGTCTATCCGCCCGGCTTCGACGCGAAGAAGGGCAAGAAGTACCCGGTGCTGCACAGCATCCACGGCGGCCCGCACGCGGCCTCGGGCGACACCTTCCACTACCGCTGGAACAACCAGCTGTTCGCAGCCCAGGGCTACGTGGTCGCCTGCGTCAACTACCACGGCTCGAGCGGCTTCGGCAACGCCTTCCTCGACAGCATCACGCACCGCTGGGGCGAGCTCGAGCTGCAGGACGTCGAGGCCGCGACCGACTGGCTGAGGAAGCAGCCCTGGGTCGACAAGGGCCGGATCTTCGCCACCGGCGGCAGCTACGGCGGCTTCATGGTCGCGTGGATGAACGGCCACGTGAAGGCCGGCCGCTACCAGGCCTATGTCTGCCACGCCGGCTGCTACGACTGGCGGGCGATGTTCGCCGACGACGCCTACACGTGGCACGCGCAGGAGCTCGGCGCGAACTACTGGGACGACCCGGCCAAAATCCAGTCGCAGAGTCCCGACACCTTCGCCGCCCGGTTCGCGACCCCGACCCTGGTGATCCACGGCGCGCTCGACTACCGCGTGCCCGACCAGCAGGGCCTGGCCTACTACAACACGCTCAAGGCGCGCGGCATCGCCGCCCGCCTGGTCTGGTTCCCCGACGAGAACCACTGGATCCTGAAGCCGCGCAACTCGCGCCTCTGGTACGGCGAGTTCTTCGCCTGGCTGAAGGCGCACGACCCGGCGGCGAAGCACGCGCCCGCGGCGGGCAAGGGCAAGCGGGTTGCGGCATGAGCCCCCGCACGCTCGTCGCGCTGACCCTGGGCCTGGGCCTGGCGGCGAGCGCCGCGGGCGCGGCCGAGCTGCGGATGCTCAGCGCCGGCGCCGTCGAGCTCGGGCTGACGCCGGCGCTCGCCGTCTTCCAGCGCGACACCGGCAACACGGTGAGGGTCGACTTCGCCGCCGCGCCTGCACTCGCCGCGCGCTTCACCGGCGAGCCGGGCTACAACCTCGTCATCGCCCCCGCCGCCGTGCTCGACGCGCTCGCGCGCAACGGCGCGATCGGCGGCGCGCGCGTGCCGGTCGGCAAGGTCGGCATCGGCATCGCCATCCGCAACGGCGCGACCGCGCCCGACATCACGAGCGTCGAGACGCTGAAGCAGGAGCTGCTGAGCGCCGAATCGGTCGTCTTCAACCGGGCCTCGACCGGCCTGTACGTCGAGACCCTGCTCGCCAAGCTCGGCGTCGCCGATGCCGTGAACGCCAAGGCCAGCCGCTACGGCGACGGCGCATCGGTGCTGAAGCACTTGCTGGCCGGCAACAAGCAGCACGAGTTCGGCTTCGCCGCGATCACCGAGATCGTCCTGTTCAAGGACCAGGGCGTGAAGATGGTCGGCCCGCTGCCCTCCTCCGTGCAAAACACCACCACCTACCTGGCCGCGCTGCCCGCGGCCGCGGGCCCCGACAAGGCGCGCGCCGACGCGGCAGCCTCGCTCCTGCGCTACCTCGAGGGCATGCAGGCGCGGCGGATCTTCGCCGAGGCCGGCGTCGAGCCGGCGCCGTAGCGTCCAACAGAGAATTCGACATGCATCACGACCAACCCGCCTACCTGCGCCATCCGACCATCCACGGCGAGACGATCGTCTTCGTCGCCGACGACGACCTGTGGACCGTGGGCGCCGCGGGCGGCGTCGCCCGTCGCCTGACCGCCGGCCTGTCGGAGCCGTCCACGCCCTGCCTCTCGCCCGACGGCAAGCTGCTCGCCTTCGTCGGCCGCGACGAGCAGCATCCCGAGGTCTACGTCATGGCGGCCGAGGGCGGCCCGGCGCGCCGCCTCACCTGGCTGGGCACCGACACGCTGGTGCGCGGCTGGACAGCCGCCGGCGAGATCGTCTACGTCACCACCCAGGGCCAGCCCTTCTTCCGCAACCACCGGGCCTTCGTCATCGCCGCCGCGGGCGGGACGCCGCGGCCGCTGCCCTGGGGCCAGGTGAACCACCTCGCGCTCGGTCCCGGCGAGCGCAAGGTGATCGGCCGCAACACCGCCGACCCGGCGCGCTGGAAGCGCTATCGCGGCGGCACCGCCGGCGCCCTCTGGATCGACGCCGAAGGCAGCGGCGCCTTCCGGCGCATGAGCGAGCTGCCCGGCAACGTCACCAGCCCGATGTGGATCGGCGGCCGGGTCTGGTTCCTCGGCGACGGCGACGGCGTCGGCAACCTGTACTCGTGCCGGCCCGACGGCGGCGAGCTGCGCCGCCACACCGACCACGAGGCGTTCTACGCGCGCCATGCGCAGACCGACGGCAAGCGCATCGTTTACCAGTGCGGCGCGAACATCCGCCTGTTCGATCCGGCGAACGAGAGCGACCGCGAGCTCGAGATCCGCACGCCGGCGCACCGCGCGCAAGCGGCGCGCAGGTTTGTCGCCGCGGCCGAGCACTTGGAGTCGTTCCACCCGCATCCGGCCGGGCACTCGCTCGCGCTCGTCGCCCGCGGCCAGTTGTTCGGCATGGCGCTCTGGGAAGGCGCGCCGCGTCGCTTCACCGCCGAGGGCGACGGCGGGCGCACGCGGCACGGCCAGTGGCTCGCCGACGGGACGACGATGGTCGCGGTGAGCGACGCCTCGGGCGAGGAGCGCGTCGTCGCCTACGCCGACCACGACGCCCGGGTCCTGCCCTGGGACACCGGCCACGTCACCCGGCTGCGCGCCGCGCCGCGAGGCAGCCGGGTGGCGATCGCCAACCACCGCAACGAGGTCCTGATCGGCGACATCGTCAGCGGCGAGCTGGTGAAGGTCGACGCCAGCCTCGACGGCCGCAGCGACGACTTCGCCTGGTCGCCCGACGGCGCCTGGCTCGCCTACACCTTCGCCACCAGCACGCGCCACGTCGCGATCAAACTGTACGAGCTCGCCTCGCGCACCAGCACGCTCGTCACCGAGCCCGAGTTCCGCGACTACTCGCCCTCGTTCGACCCCGAGGGCAAGTACCTCTACTTCCTCTCGCTGCGCACCTACGACCCGGTGTACGACAGCGTGCAGTTCGAGATGAGCTTCCCGCGCGCGGCGCGGCCGTACCTGATCGCCCTGCAAGCCGGCGGCCGGCCGCCGTTCGAGCCGGATCCGAAGGGGCTGAGGGGCGAAGGCGAGAAGGACGGCGATAGGCCCGGCGCAACCCCGCCGGCGGCGCCGGCGCTGCGCATCGACCTCGACGGCATCGCCGCGCGCGTCGCCGCCTTCCCGGTCAGCGAGAACCGGTTCGACCGCATCGCCGGCGCCGCCGGGCGCAAGGTCCTCTGGAACGTGCAGAACATCGTCGGCGCGCACGGCCGCGGCGGCCACAAGGATGCGGCCGGCAAGCTCGAGCGCTTCGACTTCGCGACCGGCAAGACCGACACGCTCGCCGACAAGGTCGACGCCTTCGAGCTGGCGCAGGACGGCGCGACGCTGGTCTACCGCGAGGGCAAGCGCCTGCGCGCGATCGCCGCCGACCGCAAGCCCGCCGGCAAGGGCGAGCCCGCGGAGAACGAGAACGCCCCGTCGCGCAAGAGCGGCTGGCTCGACCTCGAGCGGCTGCGCATCTCGGTCGAGCCGCCGCGCGAATGGGCGCAGATGCTGCACGAGGTCTGGCGCCTGCAGCGCGACCAGTTCTGGTCGGCCGACATGTCGGGCGTCGACTGGGAGGCGGTGTTGCGCAACTACGCGCCGCTGCTGCCGCGGGTCTCGACCCGCGCCGACCTCTCGGACCTGATCTGGGAGATGCAGGGCGAGCTCGGAACCTCGCACGCCTACGAGATGGGCGGCGACCATCGCAAGCCCCCCGCCGTGGCGCTCGGCTACCTCGCTTGTGACCTGCGCTTCGACGAAGCCGACGCGAGCTGGGAGATCACCCGCATCGTCCGCGGCGATCCGTGGGACGCCGGCGCCGATTCGCCGCTCAACGCCGTCGGCGTCGAGGCAAAGGCGGGCGAGCGGATCGTCGCGGTCGGCGGCCAGCGCGTCTCGGCGACGCTGCCGCCGACGGCGCTGCTCGTCCACCAGGCCGGCGCCAAGGTGCAGCTCACGCTGAAGAGCGGCGCGGGCGCCGAGGCGACGCTGCGCGACGTGACGGTGACCGCGCTCGCCGACGAAGTGCCGGCGCGTTATCGCGAATGGGTGGAGAAGAACCGCGCCTGGGTGCATGCGCAGTCCGGGGGCCGCGTCGGCTACTTCCACCTGCCCGACATGATGGCCGCCGGCTTCGCCGAGTTCCACCGTTACTTCGGCGCCGAATGCGAACGCGAGGCGCTGATCGTCGACGTGCGCTACAACCGCGGCGGCCACGTCTCCCAGCTCCTGCTCGAGAAGGTGGCGCGGCGGCGGATCGGCTATGTGCACTCGCGCTGGCAGCGGCCGGGCACCTATCCAGAGGAGGTGGTCGCCGGACCGGTGGTGGCGCTGACCAACGAGCATGCCGGCTCCGACGGCGACATCTTCTCGCACAACTTCAAGCAGATGAAGATCGGCCCGCTGGTCGGCACGCGCACCTGGGGCGGCGTGGTCGGCATCTGGCCGCGGCACACGCTCGTCGACGGGACGCAGACGACGCAGCCCGAGTTCGCGTTCTGGTTCAGCGACGTCGGCTGGGGCGTGGAGAACTACGGCACCGATCCCGAGATCGAGGTCGACAACGCGCCGCAGGACCATGCCGCGGGCCGCGACCGGCAGCTCGAGACCGCGCTCGCGACGGCGCTCGGCAAGATCGGCGCGACCGCGGCGCCGGTGGTCCGGGACGGGCCGCGGCCGCGCCTGGCGCGCTCGGCCCTGCCGCCGCGCCGGCGCGGCTGACGGACCTCAGAACACCGCGGCGCGCTGGGCCAGGCTGTTGACGGCGGCCAGCGCCTTCTTCGCGTCGTCGGGCTTGTTCTCCTCGAAGGGACATTCCTTCGAGGCGTAGACCCGCATGTCCTCGAAGAAGGACTTCGCCTTGCCCGTGTCCATGCCGAGGTCGTAGCCCATCTCGGTCAGCTTGGGCACGTTGCCGATGAGCTGGTTCAGGTCCCGGCACTTGGTCATCATCGCGGCGGCCTTCCACAGCTTCGGCGTGGTCGGATTGCCGGCCGCCTTGATCGCGTTCTTGAGCGCGGAGACCCGGGCCGGGATATTGGTCTTGATCGACTTGACGGTGAAGTCGAACGACGACTTCGCCTCGTCCACGTCCTTCTGGATGTAGCTGCCGATCGAGTTGCTGTTCGCGCCGACGCCGAGGAAGTCGGCCGCCTTCTCGATCTGGTCGCAGAGCCCCCCGGCGCTCTTGGTCAGGGGATTCTTCTTCAGCTCGCCCGCCGCCTTCTTGGCGGCATCGCGGGCCGCGAACGCCGCAGCGCGCAGCTTCGCCGCATTGCCGTTCATCTCGGCGATCGCAGCCTTCTTCATCGCCTCGAGCTTGGGCAGGCTGAACGGATTCGGCTTGTTGGCGGCGATCTCGAACTTCTTCCAGTCGACCGCCTTGTAGGCGGACTCGAGCTTGCTCAGCGCATCGCCGACGCCGGTGGCGCCGGCCATCTTGGCGGCCAACCCCTTGTTCTTGTCCCAGTTCGTCTTGGTGAGGACGGACGGATAGTCGGGTCGCTTGAATGCCATGGTGCGGGGTTCAAGGAGTTTCGGGGTGCGGCATCCTAGCCGCGCCGCTTCGCCGCGGTCTGTGAAGAATCTTACGCCGGGCGTCTCAGCGCGCCGCTGCGCCCGCCTCGAACCAGCGGCCGATCTGCGCCCGTTCGGCGTCGGTGATGGCGGTGGCGTTGTTGAGCGGCATGAGCTTCATCACCACAGCCTGCTGGTAGACCTGCTGCGCGTGGCTGCGAATCGCCTCGGCCGAGTCGAGGCGCACGTTCTTGCTCGGCACCGCCGCGTTGTGGCAGAGCTGGCAGCGCTCGGCGACGATCGCCTGCACCTGCGCGAAGGTCGGCGGCGGCGCCCCCTTCGCCACGGCCTCCTGCGGCGCCGGCATCAGCCAGGCCACCGTGGCCGCGACGACCAGCGTGCCGGCGATCGCCCAGCGCCAGGGCACCGGCCGCGCCTCGGCGAGCGCCTTGTGGCGCAGCACGAACGAGACCCGGATCAGCGCGCCGGCGAGCATCAGCAGCACCAGCACCAGCCAGTTCTGCTTCGCGCCGAACAGGAAGCCGTAGTGGTTGCTGATCATGGTGAACACGACCGGCAGCGTGAAGTAGGTGTTGTGCACGCTGCGCTGCTTGCCGCGCTTGCCGTGCACCGGGTCGACCGGCTCGCCGGCGCGCAGCGCCGCCACCACCTTGCGCTGCCCGGGGATGATCCAGAACAGCACGTTCGCGCTCATCGTCGTGGCCATCATCGCGCCGACCAGCAGGAACGCGGCGCGACCCGCGAACAGGCGGCACGAGAGCCAGGAGGCGAAGACGATGAACACGAACACGAGCGCGCCGACGATCACGTCGCCGCCCGGCCGGCCGCCGCCGGCCGGTCCACGATCCCCGCGCTCGCCGAACAGGCGGCAGATGCCGTCGTAGACCAGCCAGAAGGCGACGAAGAAGCCGAGCGCGGTGGCGATCGCCGCCGGCGGGGTCCAGTCGAACACGGTCTTGTCGATCAGGAACGTGCCGGCGTTGAACAGGTAGAGCACGGCGAAGAGGGCGAAGCCGGTGAGCCAGGTCGAGTAGCTCTCCCACATCGACCAGTGCAGGCTCTCGGGCAGGCGCGCCGGCGAGACCGGGTACTTCTGCTGGTGGTAGAAGCCGCCGCCGTGCACCGCCCAGAGCTCGCCGCCGACGCCCTTCGCGCGGTCGCTCTCCTCTGCCGGCTTCGTCAGGCTCGAGTCGAGGCCGACGAAGTAGAACGAGGCGCCAATCCAGGCGATGCCGGTGATGACATGCGCCCAGCGCAGCAGCAGGTTCGCCCAGTCGAGCCAGTAAGCGTCCATTTTGTATACCGCCGGGCCGGCTCAGCTACCGCGATAGGTCGAATACGACCACGGGCTGACGAGCAGGGGCACGTGATAGTGCTGCTCGGCCGCGGCGATGCCGAAGTCGAGGGTGACCTCGTCGAGGAACGGCGGATCGGGGAGCGCCACGCCCCGGTCGGTGAAGTATGCGGCCACCGAGAACACCAGCCGGTAGCGGCCGGGCCGGTGCGCGCTGCCTTCGAGCAGCGGCGCGTCGGCCCGGCCGTCGGCGTTGAGGGTCAGCGCCTTCAGCTCGGTGGCGATGGCGGTGGCGCCCTCGAGGCGCCAGAAGCGGACCCGCATGCCCGCGGCGGGGCAGCCGTTGGCAGTGTCGAGCACGTGCGTCGTCAGTTGTCCCAAGCCGCCCTCCGAAACGCGCCGCGAACGCTTGCGGCCGGTGCAAAAGTGTATACACTTTGCCGCGCAACGCAAGCCGCACGATGCCCCAAGCCGCTCCTCGACTGCAGGTGATCCGCCCGGTGGCGGCGGCGCGCGCGGCGCGGCCGGCGGCGCGGGCGCGGCGCAAGGCCGCCGATCCGGTCGCCTGCGACACCACCCGGCGGATCGCCGACTCGATCGTCACCGCGATCGTCGAGCGCCGCCTCATGCCCGGCACCAAGCTCGCCGAGCAGAAGATCGCCGACATCTTCCAGGTCTCGCGCACGCTGGTGCGACAGGCGCTCAACCAGCTCAGCCGCGACCACCTCGTCACCCTCGCCCCCGGCCGCGGCGCGCGCGTCGCCGAGCCCAGCGTCGCCGAGGCGCGGCAGGTGTTCGAGGTGCGGCGGATGCTCGAGACGGCCATGATCCGGCAGGCGATCACCGCGCTCACGCCGGCGCAGCTCGCCGAGCTGCGCGCGCACCTCGCGGCCGAACAGGAGGCGATCCGCCGCACCGACGTGTCCGGCCGCACGCGCCTCCTCGCCGACTTCCACGTCGTCATCGCCGCCATGCTCGGCAACGGCGTGCTCGCGGCGATGCTCGGCGAGCTGGTGTCGCGCTCCTCGCTGATCGCCCTGATGTTCCAGTCGGCGCATTCGGCCGAGCACTCGTACGAGGAGCACGTCGCGATCGTCGACGCGATCGAGAAGCGCGACCCGCGCGCCGCGGTGAAGCTGATGGAGAACCACCTGCTGAGCGTCGAGCAGAACCTGCACCTGAACCCGCGCATCCCCGACCTCGCTTCGGCGCTGCGGCCGCGCGCCTAGGGCCTGTTAGCGCCATGGCGAACGAGACCCCCTACCCACGCGACCTGGTCGGCTACGGCCGCAACCCGCCGCATGCCTGCTGGCCGAACGGCGCCCGCATCGCCGTCCAGTTCGTCCTCAATGTCGAGGAAGGCGGCGAGAACAACGTGCTGCACGGCGACCCGACGTCGGAGACCTTCCTCTCCGAGCTGGTCACGGCCCAGGCCTACGAGAACCGGCACATGACGATGGAGTCGATGTACGAGTACGGCTCGCGCGCCGGCGTGTGGCGGATCCTGCGCGAGTTCGACGCGAGAAGGCTGCCGCTCACGATCTTCGGCGTGGCGATGGCGATGCAGCGTACGCCCGAGCTGCTCGCCGCGTTCATGGCCCGCGGCGACGAGATCGCCAGCCACGGCCTGCGCTGGATCCACTACCAGAACCTGCCCGAGGCGACCGAGCGCCGCCACCTCGACATCGCCACCCACGTGCTGAAGGACCTCACCGGCGGCCAGTGGCCGCTCGGCTGGTACACCGGCCGCGACAGCCCGAACACGCGCCGCCTGGTGGTCGAGCACGGCGGCTACGAGTACGACAGCGACTACTACGGCGACGACCTGCCGTTCTGGACCGAGGTCGCGAAGAAGGACGGCACGACCCTGCCGCACCTCGTGCTGCCGTACTCGCTCGACGCCAACGACATGCGCTTCGTCCAGGCGCAGGGCTTCAACACCGGCGAGCACTTCTTCACCTACCTGCGCGACAGCTTCGACGCGCTCTACGCCGAAGGCGACCCCGAAGGCCTGGACCGGCCGAAGATGATGTCGATCGGCATGCATTCGCGCCTGCTCGGCAAGCCCGGGCGGATCGGCGCGCTGCAGCGCTTCCTCGACCACATCGGCCGTCACGACAAGGTCTGGGTGGCGCGGCGGATCGACATCGCCCGCCACTGGAAGGCGACCCATCCCTTCATCCCTGCCGCGGCCCCGGGCGCCGGCGGCCCGGGAGTTGCATGAGCCCGAACCTCCCCCACTCCCGAGGAACGACATGACCGCGACTCCCGATCCAGGCCGCCGCCGCATCCTTCGCGTCGCCGCCGCCGGCGCCACCGCCACGCTCGCCTGGCCGGCGCTCGCCGCCTATCCCGAAAAGCCCATCCGCATCGTCGTCACCTTCGCCGCCGGCGGGGCGAGCGACATCGTCGCCCGGGTGATCGGCGAGCAGCTCGCGAAGAAGCTCGGCCAGGCGGTGATCGTCGACAACAAGCCAGGCGCCGGCGGCAGCGTCGGCGGCACCAACGTGGTCCAGTCGCCTCCGGACGGCTACACCCTGATGCTCTCGAACTCGACGCCGATCTCGATCGGCCCGTTCGTGCTCGAGAAGCAGCCCTACGACCCGATCGCCGACTTCACCCACATCGCCTCGATCGGCTCGGCACCCTGCGTCGTGATGGCCAACCCCGCGGCCGGCATCAACACCATCGTCGACCTCGAGAACGCGGCGCGGAAGGCGGGCGGCCTGCAGTTCGGCTCGGGCGGGCCGGCCTCGATCGGCCACATCTACGGCGAGATGATGAGCCGCGCCCTCGGCGTGAAGATGACCCACGTGCCCTACCGCGGCGGCGCGCCGATGACCACCGACCTGATCGCCGGCGTGATTCCGGTCGGCATCGACGTGATCACCGCCTTCGTGCCGTTCTTCAAGACCGGCCAGATCAAGCCGCTCGCGGTGACTTCGGCGCAGCGCTCGCCGCTCGCGCCCGACGTGCCGACGGTCGCCGAGTCGGGCCACGCCCGGATCGTGCTCGACAACTTCTTCGGCCTCACCGGTCCGGCGAAGATGCCGCCCGACATCGTCGCCCGGCTCAACGCCGCGACCAACGAGGTGCTGGCCCAGCCGGACATCGTCAAGCGCCTGCTCGAGCTCGGCGTCACCGCGACGCCGGGCACGCCGGCCCAGTTCACGAGCTTCGTGAAGAACCAGGTCGCCACCCTGCAGCCGGTCGTGAAGACCGTGCGGGTCACGCTCTGAGGCCGTGGCGATGGCCGGGCCGTTGACGCTGGAGCGACTGAATTCGGCCGACGAGCCGGGCTTCGTCGCCCTGCTCGACGGCATCTACGAGCATTCGCCCTGGGTCGCCGCGCGCGCGGCGTCGCGCCGGCCGTTCGCCACCCTGGCGCAGCTCAAGCGCGTGCTGGTCGAGACGCTCGCCGAGGCGAGCCGCGAGGAGCGCCTGGCGCTGCTGCGCGCCCACCCGGAGCTGGCGGGCAAGGCGATGGTCGCCCAGGCGATGACAGCCGAGTCGACGCACGAGCAGGGCAAGGCCGGGCTGACGCAGTGCACGGCCGCGGAATTCGAGACGCTGCAGCGGCTCAATGCCGCCTACAACGAGAAGTTCGGCTTCCCGTTCATGCTCGCCGTGCGCGGGCCGCGCGGCAACGGCCTGAGCAAGCAGCAGATCATCGCCACCTTCGCCCGCCGGCTCGAGAACCATCCCGACTTCGAGTTCGAGGAAGGCTTGCGCAACGTGCACCGCGTCGCCGAACTGCGCCTCGACGACCGCTTCGGCCACGAGCCGGTGCTCGGCCAGCAGGCGTGGGACTGCGCCGAGCTGCTGGCGCAGCACTCCGACCCCGGCTTCGCCGAGAACGGCCAGCTCACCGTGACCTACCTCACCGACGCGCACCGCGCCTGCGCGGCGCAGCTCGTGCGCTGGATGCAGGAGTGCGGCTTCGACGAGGTGGAGATCGACGCGGTCGGGAATGTGGTCGGCGTGTACCGCGAAGACCCTCACCCCAGCCCTCTCCCGCACGCGGGAGAGGGAGAAACTCACCCTCGCCCCCGGCACGGGGGAGAGGGCCGGGGTGAGGGGGCTGCCGCCAAGCGCCTCCTCACGGGCTCGCATTTCGACACCGTGCGCAACGGCGGCAAGTACGACGGCCGGCTCGGCATCTTCGTGCCGATGGTCTGCGTGCGCGAGCTGCACCGCGCCGGGCGGCGGCTGCCGTTCGCGATCGAGGTGGTCGGCTTCGCCGAGGAGGAAGGCCAGCGCTACAAGGCGACCTTCCTCGGCTCGGGCGCGCTGATCGGCAAGTTCGACGCGCGCTGGCTCGAGCAGAAAGACGTCGACGGCATCACCATGCGCGAGGCGATGCGCCATGCCGGCCTGCCGGGCACCCCCAGGGCCATCGACGGGTTGAAGCGCAAGCCCGCCGATTACCTCGGCTTCGTCGAAGTCCACATCGAGCAGGGCCCGGTGCTCACCGACCTCGGCCTGCCGCTCGGCGTGGTCACCTCGATCAACGGCGGCGTGCGCTTCGCCGGCGAGGTGCGCGGCATGGCGAGTCACGCCGGCACCACGCCGATGGCGATGCGCCGCGACGCCGCCGCCGCCGTCGCCGAGCTCGCGCTCTACCTCGAGAAGCGCGCCGCCGAGGAGCCGAACCTGGTCGGCACCATGGGCATGCTCGAGGTGCCGGGCGGCTCGACCAACGTCATCCCGGGCCGCTGCCGCTTCAGCCTCGACATCCGCGCCACCACCGACCCGGTGCGCGACGACTGCGTCGCCGACGTGCTCGCCGAGCTGCACGCGATCTGCGAGCGGCGCGGCGTCGCCAAGAGCGTGGAGGAGACGATGCGCGTCGCCGCCTCGCCGAGCGCGCCCGCGTGGCAGGCGCGCTGGGAGCGGGCGGTCGCCGCCGCCGGCCTGCCGGTGCACCGCATGCCCAGCGGCGCCGGCCACGACGCGATGAAGCTCGGCGAAGCGATGCCGCAGGCGATGCTGTTCGTGCGCGGCGAGAACTCGGGCATCAGCCACAACCCGCTCGAGTCGTCGACCGCCGACGACATGCAGCTCGCGGTCGAGGCGTTCCTGCACCTGCTCGGGCAGCTCGCGGCGGAAACGGGAGAGGCATCGGCATGATCAGCGACTACGCGAAGCTCGACCGCTGGATCGACGCCCACTTCGCCGAGGAAACCGCGTTCCTGCAGGAGCTGGTGCGGGTGCCCACCGACACCCCGCCCGGCGACAACGCGCCGCATGCGGTGCGCACCGCCGACCTGCTCGCCGGCTTCGGCTTCGTCGCCGACCGCTATGCCGTGCCCGAGGCGATCGTCAAGGAGCACGGCCTCGCATCGATCACCAACCTGGTGGTGCGCCGCCGCTACGGCGAGGGGCCGACGATCGCGCTCAACGCGCACGGCGACGTGGTGCCGCCCGGCGAAGGCTGGACGCACGACCCGTACGGCGGCGCCGTCGAGGCCGGCCGCCTCTACGGCCGCGCCGCCGCGGTGAGCAAGAGCGACTTCGCGACCTACACCTTCGCCGTGCGCGCGCTCGAGTCGCTGGGCCATGCGCTCAAGGGCGGGGTCGAGCTGCACTTCACCTACGACGAGGAGTTCGGCGGCGAGCTCGGCCCCGGCTGGCTGCTGAAGATGGGCCTGGTCAAGCCCGACCTGCTGATCGCCGCCGGCTTCAGCTACCAGGTCATCACCGCGCACAACGGCTGCCTGCAGCTCGAGGTCACGGTGCACGGCAAGATGGCGCACGCGGCGATTCCTTCGTCCGGCATCGACGCGCTGCAGGGAGCGAACGCGATCCTGAGCGCGCTGTATGCACAGAACGAGGTCTACCGCGGCGTCACCTCGGGCGTCGCCGGCATCACCCACCCCTACCTCAACGTCGGCACGATCGCCGGCGGCACCAACACCAACGTGGTTCCCGGCAAGGTGGTGCTCCGCCTCGACCGGCGCATGATCCCCGAGGAAGACCCGGTCGACGTCGAGGCCCGGGTGCGCTGGGTGATCGAGGACGCCGCGGCGCGCGTGCCCGGCATCACGCTCGAGATCAAGCGCCTGCTGCTCGCCCGCGCCCTGACGCCGCTGCCCGGCAACGCCCTCCTCGTCGCCGCCCTGCAGCGGCACGGGGAGGCGGTGTTCGGCGAGGCGATCCCGGTCTCGGGCACCCCCCTCTACACCGACGTGCGGCTTTATGGCGAAGCCGGCATCCCGGCGGCGATCTACGGCGCCGGGCCGCGCACGGTGCTCGAGTCGAACGCCAAGCGCGCCGACGAATTCCTCGTTCTCGACGACCTGCGCCGGGCCACCCAGGTGGTGGCCCGGACTTTGCTCGACCTGTTGGCCTGAACTTTCCGGAGCCTCCGATGACCCACCTCGTACCGACCCGCCGCGCCCTGCTGGGCCTCCTCGGCGCCTGCGCCTTCGCCGCCGCCCCGGCGCCGGCCGTGGCCCAGGAAACCGCCATCAAGTTCCAGCTCGACTGGCGCTACGAAGGCCCGGCGTCGCTGTTCCTGGTGCCACTGGCCAAGGGCTACTTCAAGGACGAGAAGCTCGCCGTCACCGTCGACGCCGGCAACGGCTCGGGCGGCACGGTCACCCGGGTCGCTTCGGGCTCCTACGACATGGGCTTCGCCGACATGGCGGCGCTGATGGAGTTCCAGGCCAACAACCCGACCGCGCCGAACAAGCCGGTGGCGGTGATGATGGTCTACAACAACACGCCGGCGGCGGTGCTGGCGCTGAAGAAGTCGGGCATCAAGACGCCCGCCGACCTGGCCGGCAAGAAGATGGGCGCGCCGGTGTTCGACGCCGGCCGCAAGGCCTGGCCGATCTTCGCCAAGGCGAACGCGATCGGCAACGTCAACTGGACGGCGATGGACCCGACCTTGCGCGAGACCATGCTCGTGCGAGGCGACGTCGACGCGATCACCGGCTTCTCGTTCACCTCGCTGCTCAACATCGAGGCGCGCGGCGTCAAGGCAGAGGACGTGGTGGTGCTGCCCTACCCGAGCTACGGCGTGAAGATGTACGGCAACGCGATCATCGTCTCCGAGCAGTTCCTGGCGAAGAACCCGGAGGCGGTGAAGGCCTTCCTGCGCGCCTTCACCAAGGGCACCAAGGACGTGATCGCCGACCCGAAGGGCGCGATCGCCACGCTCAAGGCGCGCGACGGCATCATCAACGAGGAGCTCGAGCTGCGCCGCCTGAAGCTCGCGCTCGACGCCACCGTGCTCACCGCCGACGCCAAGGCCGAAGGCTTCGGCGAGGTGCGGGCGCCGCGCCTCAGCCTGATGGCGAGCCAGGTCTCGGACGCGTTCGCGACCAAGGACCGGGTCAGCACCGCCGCGGTCTGGAAGGACGGCTTCCTGCCCGCCGCCGCCGACCGCGACATCTTCAAGGCCGCGAGAAAGTGACGCGGGCCGAGCGCCGGGCCGCTCCCAAGCCGGCCCGCGTCCCCTTGGGGGACCGACCGGCGTACTCGCCGGGCGAGGGGCTCCGTTGACGCCGTTCGTCGACTTCTCGCACGTCTGGCTCGCCTACAACGAGGAGTTGCTCGCTCAGCAGAAGTTCGCGGTCGAGGACATCGACATGAAGATCGGCGCCGGCGAGTTCATCGCCATCGTCGGTCCCTCGGGCTGCGGCAAGTCGACCTTCATGAAGCTCGCCACCGGCCTGCGCAGGCCGTCGAGGGGTTCGATCCTGATCGACGGCCGCGAGGTCGCCGGGCCGCTGAAGATCACCGGCATGGCGTTCCAGTCGTCGTCGCTGCTGCCCTGGCGGACAACGCTCGACAACGTGCTGCTGCCGCTCGAGATCGTCGAGCCCTACCGCTCGAGCTTTCGCACGAAACGCGAGGAATACGCGGAGAAGGCGCGAAAGCTGCTGCAGAGCGTGGGCCTCGGCGGCTACGAGAACAAGTTCCCGTGGGAGCTTTCCGGCGGCATGCAGCAGCGCGCCTCGATCTGCCGCGCCCTGATCCACGAGCCGAAGATGCTGCTCCTCGACGAGCCCTTCGGCGCGCTCGACGCCTTCACCCGCGAGGAGCTCTGGTGCATCCTGCGCGACCTGTGGACGGCGCAGCGGTTCAACGTGATCCTCGTCACCCACGACCTGCGCGAGGCGGTGTTCCTCGCCGACACGGTGTACGTGATGAGCAGGAGCCCCGGCCGGATGCTGGTGCGCCGCGAGATCGGGCTGCCGCGGCCGCGCCCGCTCGAGCTGACCTACACCAAGGAGTTCACCGACATCGTGCTCGAGCTGCGCGAGCACATCGGCGCGATTCGCAAGCCCCTGACGCCGAACGCGACGGTGGAGATCGCGCAATGACGCGCCGCGACAGGGAGCGGTACGCGCCCTGGCTGCTGCTGATCGCGACCCTGCTGCTCTGGGAGCTGATCTGCCGCGGCTTCAACGTCTCCGAGTTCATCTTCCCGAGCCCCTCGCGCATCGCCAATCAGCTCTGGGAGTTTCGCGGCGTGATCGCCGGCCACGCCTGGCGAACCTTCTGGGTGACGATGGTCGGCTTCGGCATCTCGATCGTCGTCGGCACGCTGCTGGGCTTTCTGATCGGCAGCTCGCGCACCGCCTACGCGGCGATCTATCCGCTGATGACCGGCTTCAACGCCTTGCCGAAGGCAGCGTTCGTGCCGATCCTCGTCGTCTGGTTCGGCATCGGCGTCGGCCCGGCGGTGCTCACCGCCTTCCTGATCTCGTTCTTTCCGATCACGGTCAACATCGCCACCGGCCTGGCGACGCTCGAGCCCGAGCTCGAGGACGTGCTGCGCGTGCTCGGCGCCAGGCGCTGGGACGTGCTCGTCAAGGTCGGCCTGCCGCGCTCCATGCCCTACTTCTACGGCTCGCTCAAGGTGGCGATCACGCTCGCCTTCGTCGGCACCACGGTCTCGGAGATGACGGCGGCGAACGAAGGCATCGGCTACCTGCTGATCTCGGCCGGTTCGTCGATGCAGATGGGCCTGGCGTTCGCGGGCCTCGTGGTCATCGGCGCGATGGCGATGGGCATGTACGAGCTGTTCGCCGTGGTCGAGAAGCGCACCACCGGCTGGGCGCACCGGAGCGCTGCATGATGACGATTCCGCCTTCCCCACCTTCCGCGCCCCGGGTCGAGCCGACCGCCGATCAGGTTCTCGCCCTGCTCGACCGCGCCCAGGCGCAGGCGCGCCGGGCCATGGACGCCGGCCACCACCCGTTCGGCGCGCTCCTGGTCGCGCCCGACCACAGCACGGTGCTGATGGAGCAGGGCAACGTCGACAGCGTCAATCACGCCGAGGCGGTGCTCGCGCGCGACGCGGCGCGGCGCTACTCGCCGGCCGAGCTCTGGCCCTGCACCCTGGTCACCACCGTCGAGCCGTGCGCGATGTGCGCCGGCACCCAGTACTGGGCGAACATCGGCCGGGTCGTCTTCGGCATCGAGGAGAAGGTGCTGCTCTCGCTCACCGGCGGCAACCCCGAGAACCCGACCCTCGACCTTCCCTGCCGGCACGTCTTCGCGCGTGGGCAGAAGGACGTGCAGGTGATCGGGCCGGTGGCGGCGGCGGCCGATTCGATCACCGCCCTGCACCGGCGCTACTGGCGCTCGATGTAGCGGGGCCCGCGCCGCCGTGTGCGGCCGGCCGGCCGGGCTTCTCCGCGAAGAAGCCGCCGTTGATCGCGCCGATGCCGATGGGCTTGCCGTCGCTGCCGCTCGGCGTGGCGGTGGCGAGGACGTAGTCGCCCATGTCAGCCCCCATGGACTGCATCTGCCAGCCGAAGGCCTGCTCGTAGAAACGCGCGAGGGGCGCCTTGTCGTCGAAAGGCATCTCGAAGTGAACGACCGGATTCATCGCATTCTCCCGGTGAAGGGCCGCGGCCCGGTCAGAACTCCCACGCCGCGAGGGAGGACGCTCAGCGCTCGATCGGCGCCTCGAGCAGGCAGCCGAACTCGCGCGCGAAGTCGACCGAGACGCGCGCGTGCACCGCCCCCTGCTTGTCGAAGAAGCGCTGCCGGCCGGCGAGGCCGAACACGCCCTCGTGCCAGATGTCCGGGTGGATGTAGAGGCCCTGGCTGCCGTCGAAGCGGAAGCAGACGAAGCGCTCGGGCGTCACGTCGTCGCCCGGCAGGGCGAGCGGCACGTAGAAGGGCAGGCGGTCGAGCGGGAAGAAGAGCTGGCCGCCGTCGGGGTGGTAGTTGGCATGCCATAGCAGCATCCGGCCCGGCGCCTCGGCGTGGTCCGTTCGCGCCGACTCGGGCGGCTGCGCATACGCCAGGATGTAGTGCCCGCCGACCGCCTCGTTGCGGCCGTAGAGGATGTCGCCCTGCCACTCGCTGACGAACACGCCTTCGGTCGTGCCGCCCTGGTCACCGGTGTCGGCATCGACCGGCCGCGTGCCGCGCGCCGGCCAGCGCACGATCTCGACCCGGCACTCGGCGGGATCGTCCACCGGCCGGCCGTAGCCCGCGAGCGTCTCGGAGGTCGCGGTCACCACCGGCATGCGCACCGTGGCGAGGCCGGGCGGCAGGTCGGGATGGAGGTAGTCGATCGCTGCGGACACGAAGGGGGCCTCTTCGGCCGCCATGCTATTCGATGAGGGTCGCGCATCCCCGGGTCGCGGGCCCTCGTTCGGCAGTATAGGCCGATGACCGACACCACCGCCCCCGCCTCGGCTCCGTCCACCCCGTCGCCGACCGAAGACGTCAAGAAGCGACGCCGCGAGATGGTCGACAAGCTGCTCGCCCGGCCGCCGGTCAGGAGCGAGGGCGAGGTCCGGCTCGGCGGCAAGGCGATGCCGTACACGTCAACGCTCGAGTTCATGCCGGTCTCCGGCCCGGTGTTCACCGACACCGGCGGCGAGCCGGAAGCCGCGGTCTTCACCACCGCCTACGTGCTGAAGGGCGACGCCTCGAGCCGGCGGCCGGTCTGCTTCGCCTTCAACGGCGGCCCCGGCTCGGCCTCGGTCTGGCTGCACCTGGGCGCCCTCGGGCCGAAGCGGGTGCAGGTCAACGACGACGGCTCGATGCCGTTGCCTCCCTACGTGGTGAGCGACAACCCGCACTCCTGGTTCGAGCACTTCGACCTCGTCTTCGTCGACCCGCCGCACACCGGCTATTCGATCGCTTCGAGCGAGGAGGCGCGGACCAAGCTGCTCGGCGTCGACGGCGACGTCGAGGCGCTGGCCGAGGTGATGCGGGCCTGGCTCGGCCGCCACCAGCGCTGGAATTCGCCGGTCTACCTCGCCGGCGAGAGCTACGGCACCACCCGCGGCGCGGCGCTCGCCGACCGGCTGCAGAGCCTGGGCGTCGCCCTCTCGGGCCTGATCCTCGTCTCCTGCGCGATGGACCTGCAGTCGATCGTGTTCGCGCCGCGCAACGACCTGCCGTATGCCCTGTTCCTGCCGGCGTTCGCCGGCGTGGCGCAGTACCACGGCAAGCTGAAGGGCGCGCTCGGCAAGTCGCCCGAGGCGGCGCGCGCCGCCGCCGAGGCCTTCGTCGAGGAGGAGTACCTGCGCGCCCTCCATCGCGGCGCCGCGCTCGACGGCAAGGCGCGCGAGCGCATCGTCAAGCGGATCGCAGAGCTCACCGGCCTCGCGCCGGCGCTGGTGGCGGAAAAGAACCTGCGCATCAGTGACCAGGACTTCTTCTTCGAGCTGCTGCGCGACGAGGGCAAGATCGTCGGCCGGCTCGACGCCCGCGTCACCGGGCCGATGGCGGCGAGCCGCACCCGCGCCTGGGAGTTCGACCCCGGCATCGAATCGATCGCCGCCGCGTACACGATGGCCGCGCTCGGCTACATGGGCAAGGAGCTCGGCCTGGCGACGACGCAGCGCTACGAGATCCTGTCGATGGAAGTGCACGAGCAGTGGAACTGGAATCGCGGCAAGGACAAGGGCAACAGCTACGCCAGCACCAGCGGCGACCTGGCGCGGGCGATGCGCCGCAACCCGCACCTGCGCGTGCTCGTCGCCAGCGGCCACTACGACCTGGGCACGCCGTACTCGGCCTCGAACTGGTCGCTCGCCCAGCTCGACGCGCCGCCCGAGGTGCTGGCGCGGATCGAGCACCACTATTACGACGCGGGGCACATGATGTACACCCGCGAGCCCGACCTGGTGAAGCTGAAGGCCGACCTGGTGGCGTGGCTCGCGGCGTAGCCTGGAGGCGTCCATGCCCGCGAGAATCGCCGCCCGGAGGTCGGCGACAGCGCCCTCGGCGATCGCTAGGCCGAGGCGGCCTGCGCCGCGGCGCAGGCCGCGCAGATGCAGGCGCGGCCGCGCGCGGCCGGCGGCACGCGTGCCAGCAGCTCGTCGCCGAAGGATGCGGCGACGCACCAGCACGGCGAATCGGTGCCGCTGCTTTCGCCGGCCATTGCGCAGGCGTTGCCGGCGCCGCACAGCGGGCACCGGCCCGGCGGTAGCGGTACCGCGGCCGCTGTAGACGGCGCGACCGATTCGCCGCCGCTCACGGCGAGGACGCGAGCCGCGCCACCATCAGGTGATAGGTATTGCGCAGCGCCCGCTTTTCGAAGCCGCAGCTCTCGTAGAGCGCGGTCGCCGGGTTCTCCGGATGCACCGTCAGCGCCACCTGCGCATGCCCGGCCCCCCTGGCGGCGTCGAGTGCGGCGCGCATCAGGCGGCGGCCGTGGCCCTGTTGGCGAAAGCGCGAGAACAGCGCGATGCCGAGCTGCGGCGTCCGGGTGTCGACGAAGGCCAGGCCCACGTCCTCGGGCATGAGGCGCATCCAGCAGGCGCCGATCGGCGCGACCTCGCCGGGCAGCTCGCCGACGACGCCGAGGTCGCCGGGCCGGCCCCAGTGCTCGGCGTAGATGCGCACGTTCGGGTCGAGCAGCACCTCGCGCGGCCTGGGCGGCGCCGGCGGCGGGTTCCACAGCGACACGTGCAGCCATTCCCAGAGCATCGCCTGGTCGGCAGGCACGAGCGGGCGGATCGCGAGCACGATGCTCAGGCCGCGGGCGAGCGCACGTGCTCGGGCCGCACGCCCATGCCGAGCAGGCGGGCGAACAGGCGCTGCAGCGCCGGCACCGCGGTCAGCACGCGCATCGGCAACGGCACTTCGAGCGGCTCGCCGGCACGGCTGGCCATTACCCGCACGAGCACGTTGTTCTGCATCGCGACCTGCATCGCCTGCGTCGCCTTGGTCGGCCAGAGGCGGCGCCGGCGCACCGCATCGAGGTCGTCATCGGAGAGCATGCCGCCGGCGCTCAGCTTGGCGGCGAGCAGGTTCGCCGTGGCGACCGCGTCCTGGATCGCCAGGTTGATGCCGACGCCGCCCACCGGCGACATCGCATGCGCCGCGTCGCCGATGCAGAGCAGCCCCGGCTTCGACCAGTCGAGCAGCCGGTCGACCTTGACCGTGAGCAGCTTGACGTCGCTCCACGACTTCACGTCGCCGATGTGCGAGAGCAGCACCGGCGCGGTGGCCCCCACCTGCTCGCGGAAGACGGCGATGTCCTGTTTCTGCAGCGCCTCGGCGCCGCCCTTGGGGATGACGAAGGCGCACTGCCAGTAGTCGCCGCGATCGAGGGTGACGACGAAGTGGCCGGGGGCGACGCGGGCCAACGCCGAATCCTCGCTGCTCGGATCGCGGCCGACGCGAAACCAGAGCACGTCGATCGGCGCGCCCAGGTCCTCGACCGCCAGCCCGGCGGCGGCGCGCACGGTGGAGTGGCGGCCGTCGCAGCCGATCGTGCAGTCGGCCAGGATCTCGAACCCGCCCTCGGGCGAGCTGCCGCGCACGCCGGCGACGCTGCCGTCCTCGGCGGTGACGAGGCCGGTGACGTTGGCCTGCATGCGCACCGAGAACGCCGGCAGCTTCTTCGCCTCGCCGACCAGGAAGTCGAGGAAGTCCCACTGCGGCATCATGGCGATGAAGGCGTAGCGCTCGGGCAGGCCGCTGAAGTCGCCGAGCTGCACCCGCTCGGCGCCGAACACGCCGTTCAGGCTGCGCAGCCGTTGGTGCGGGCGCTGCAGGAAGGCGTCGAGCAGGCCGAGCTCGTCCATGATGCGCAGGGTCGAGGGATGCACCGTGTCGCCGCGGAAGTCGCGCAGGAAGTCGGCATGCTTCTCGAGCACGACGGTCGGCACGCCGGCCCGGGCGAGCAGGTAGCCGAGCATCATCCCGGCCGGGCCGCCGCCGACGACGCAGCAGCGGGTGGAGGGGGTGATCGGTGCACTCGCCATGTCGCTACTCGTGGATCGGCGTCACCCCTCGCGCCCGCGCCGGAGCGCTTCCACGAATGCGGCGTGCGCCGCGAGATCGACCGGCCGATGCCGGACGACCGTGCCGGCCGGGTACTTGCCGAGGTAGTTGTCGCCCCTCAGATTGCGCGCCGGCCGCACCGGCCGCGGCACGAAGCCGCCGCCGCAGTTCGGGCACACGCCCTGCAGCAGACCCTCGGCGCAGGCGCTGCAGAAGGTGCACTCGAAGCTGCAGATGCGCGCCTCGGCCGCGTCGGGCGCGAGCGCGGCGTTGCAGTGTTCGCACGTGGGGCGAAGCTCGAGCATGGCGAAAGCGTAGCAGGGGCGGCGCGCCCGGTCACCTGCCCTTTGGCTTGCCGGCCTTGCGCCAGTAGTCGAACTCGTCTTCGTGGAACTCGATGTCGAGCTCCATCACCCGCGCCTGCAGCCGCTCCTGCACGTCGGCGACCGCCTTGTTGTAGACCAGCGGACCGATCTCGTCGAGAAAGAAGCCGAGCAGCGCGGCGGCGGCGATGTTGCCGATCTTCTCTTCCATGTTCTCCTGGAAGTAGCGCTCGATCGACGCAACCGCGAGCTTGCGCGCCTCCTTGCTGATCTCGATCGTCATGGCCTGTCCTCCGTGTCCCTGGCGGATTCTGCGGCTGGGCCGGCGCGCAGCGGCTTGCTGAGGAAGGGCGAGCCGGCGAGGGCGAAGCGCCAGGGCAGGTCCTTCGCCTTGCTGAGGCCGATGCGCGTGCCCGAGGCGACCCGGCCCAGGTCGTCTTCGGGCCGCGGCACGACGCGAAAGGGCTTGCGGTCGAGGCGCAAGGCGTTCAGTGCGTGGGTCACGCCGAGCGCCTGGCCGAGCCGGCCCGGGCCGCTGCAGAGCAGGCGCGGGTCGTCGAGGCCGCGGCGCTCGCGCATCAGGGCGAGGCCGCGGGTCGGCTCCAGGGCGCGGATCAGCACCCCGGCGCCGTGCCCGGCCGGCATGCAGACGAAGTTGAGGCACCAGTGCAGGCCGTAGGAGCGGTAGACGTAGGCGCGGCCCGGCGCGCCGAACATGACCGCGTTGCGCGGCGTCACGCGGCCGAAGCTGTGCGACGCCGGGTCGCTTTCGTCGTAGGCCTCGGTCTCGACGATGCGGCCGCCGACGCCGTCGACGAACACGCTTGCGCCGATCAGGTTGCGGGCGACCTCGATGGACGAGGCGCGGAAGTCGATGCGGCCCATCAGCTCAAGCATAGCGAGGGGCGTCGATAGAATTCGCCCCTTCCCCGCGCTTCCTGGTCCCCGTGTCCGATCGCCGCAAGGTCCTGCCGCAATACCTGTTGCCCAAGCGCGGCCTGACCCGCTTCGCCGGCCGCGTCGCCTCGCGCGAGCGCGGCGCGACGACGACCCGGCTGGTGCGCTGGTTCGTGCGCAAGTACGGCGTCGACATGAGCGAGGCGGCGAACCCCGATATCGCCGCCTACGCGAGCTTCAACGACTTCTTCACCCGGGCCCTGAAGGAAGGCGTGCGGCCGCTCGCCGAGGCCGCGCTGGTCTGCCCGGTCGACGGCACGATCAGCCAGTTCGGCGCGATCGAGCAGGACCAGATCCTGCAGGCCAAGGGCCACCGCTACACGACGACGGCGCTGGTCGGCGGCGATCGCACGCTGGCCGAGCGCTTCCACGACGGCAGCTTCGCCACGCTCTACCTCAGCCCGAAGGACTACCACCGCATCCACATGCCGTGCGACGGCGTGCTGACGCGCATGATCGACGTGCCCGGCGCCTTCTTCTCGGTCAATCCGACGACGGCGCGCGGCGTGCCGGGGCTGTTCGCGCGCAACGAGCGGGTCGTCTGCGTGTTCGAGTCGAAGGCGGTCGGCACCTTCGTGCTCGTGCTCGTCGGCGCCACCATCGTCGGCAGCATGGCGACTGTCTGG
This sequence comes from Burkholderiales bacterium, assembly GCA_031360885.1. Taxonomy (GTDB): domain Bacteria; phylum Pseudomonadota; class Gammaproteobacteria; order Burkholderiales; family Burkholderiaceae_C; genus Schlegelella_A. The sequence goes on from JANMCC010000087.1 coordinate 25,342, forward strand.
CACGGGGTGGTCAACCCACCGCGGGTGCGCCGGGTGCGCGAGTGGCACTACGCCGACGGCAAGGTGGCACTGCAGCAGGGCGAGGAGATGGGCCGCTTCATGCTCGGCTCGACGGTGGTGCTGTTGTTCGGCAAGAGCGCCGGGCTCGCCTTCAATCCGCTGTGGCAGCCGGGGCGGGCGATCCGGCTCGGCGAGTCCATGGCGGCGAAGCGCTGAGCCAACGATGTCGCCACACGCCGAACCGCGATTGAGGCTGTTCGGTGCGCCGGCGCTGGCCGCCGGCGACGCGCACCTGCCCTTTGCCGGCGAACGTCGCGACCAGTTGCTCGTGCTGCTCGCCTTGCACGATGGCGAGTGGGTGTCGCGCGATCGCGTCGCCGGGCTGCTCTGGCCCGACCGGGCGATGAGCGAGGCCCGCCGCAACCTGCGCAAGGTGCTGTTCCGCGCCCACGAGCTGCCCGGAACGGGCACGCTCGAGGCGAACGAGAACGCGTTGCGCTGGCCGGTGGCGTGCGACGTGCTCGACTTCCGGCGCGCCCTTCGCGAGGGCCGGCGGGGCGACGCACTCGCCGCGCCGTTCGCGACGCTGTGCCAGGGCCTCGACGCCGCCTGCAGCGACCTCTTCGCCGAGTGGCTGCGCGGCGAACGCGACGGCCTGGCCGCGCAGTGGCAGCACGCCTGCATGGAGCACCTTGCGACGCTCGAGGCGCCGCTCGATCGGGTCGGCCTGGCGCGCCGCCTGCTTGCGATCGATCCGCTCGACGAGGCGGCCGTCGATGCGCTGATGCGTGCCGAGCTGGCCCAGGGCCACATCGGCGCCGCGCGCGCCGCCTATCTCGCCTATGCGGAGCGGCTCGCGGAGGGGTTGGGCGTCGAGCCCTCGCAGACGCTGCGCGCGCTGCTGCCAGTGGGCGGCGATGCGCAGCCGATCACGCCCGCGCCGGCCAGCGACGACGCCGAGGCCTTCGTTGGCCGCCGCCGCGAGCTCGCGGAGGTCGTGTCCTTGCTCGGCGCGCCGGAGTGCCGGGTGCTCACCATCATCGGCCCCGGCGGCATCGGCAAGAGCCGGCTGGTGCGCGAGGCACTGCCGCGGCTGGGCGCCGATTTCGAGGACGGCATCTGGAGCGTCGAGCTGCACGACCTCGACACGGCGGGCGAGGCGATCGCCCGACTGGCGCGTCGCCTCGACATCGACATCAACGACGCGCGCGACCCGCTCGCACCGCTGCTCGCCTGGCTGAAGCGCCGCCGCGCCCTGCTCGTGTTCGACAACGCCGAGCACCTGCCCGAGCTGCGCGGCGTTTTCGATCGCCTGGCCGCGGCGGGGGCGAGGTCGCGGCTGCTGGTCACCTCGCGGGCGCGGACCCTCGCTGCCGGCGAGGCGCTGTTGCCCCTGTCCGGCCTCGATCGCCCCGACGACGAGAGCCGCGACCTCGAAGCGGCCGCGCCCTTCGACGCGGTCCGCTTGTTCGAGCGTCGCGCCTGCGCCGTGCAGCGCGGCTTCGACCTGGCGAGTCATCTCGACGCGGTCATCGCCATCGTCGACGCGGTCGATGGCATGCCGCTGGCGATCGAGCTCGCCGCGAACTGGGTTCGCCTGCTGCCGCCGGCCGAGATCGCGCGCGACCTGGCGCAGTCGATCGACGTGCTGGAGCGCGATCCTGCCGCGCCGGTGCCGCCGCAGCGGCCCGAGCATCGAAGCCTGCGCGCCGTCATCGACCGCTCGTTCGGACTGCTCGCGCCCAGCGAGCGGGAGGCGCTGGCCCGGCTCTCGGTGTTCAAGGGCGGCTTCACGCGCGCCGCGGCGCAGGCGGTCGCGGCCGCGTCCTTGCCGCTGTTGTCGTCGCTGGTCGACAAGAGTCTGGTCGCGAGCGATGGCCACGGCCGCTTCGGCCTGCACCCCGTACTCGCCTCTTACGCGGTGGAGCGCCTGGCCGAAGCAGCCGAGGCCGCCGACACGGAACGCCGTCACGCCGAGTTCTACGCGCGCGCCCTCGATGCGCTCGCGCCGCATGTGCGCGGCGACATGCGCCTGCTGCAGGCCGGCGTCGACGCGGAGTACGCCAACATGCGCGCCGCCTGGAGCACGTCGGTGCGTCTCGGCCGTGCCGATCTGGTCGACCCGATGGTCACGCCGCTCTGGCACTTCTTCGAGAATGCCGGCCGCTTTGCCGAAGGCATCGCCCTGCTCGGGCCGGCCCTCGGCCTGCGCGAAGACGGCGCGGCGTCGACCCGCGCGCTGGCGCGGCTGCGCCTGGGCCTGGCCACGCTGCGCATCGTCACCGGCGACCTGCAGGGCGCCGACGCACTGGCGCGCAGGGTGATCGAAGGCGGCGAGGGCTGCGGCGACCTCGAGGCCTACGTGGGCTGCCTGTCGGCCGCCGGCAGCGTGCAGTGGCACCAGGGCCGTCATGGCGAAGCGCTCGCGTTCGACGAACGCGCCCTCGAAGTGGCGCGCCGTCATGGCGATCGGCATTGCATCGGCCTTGCCCTCGGCAAGCTGGCAATCAGCCAGTTCGCTCTCGGCCGCGGCGACGAGGCCATCGCCAATCTCGGCGAAGGAATCGTGCTGGCTCGCGAGATGGAGAACCGCTACTTCCACGCCGCGCACGTCTGCAACCTGGGCGGCATGCGCATGCGGCGCGGCGAATGGCAAGCGGCGCGCGAACTGCTCGAGCAGGGCGCGCGGCTGTGCCAGGACGCGGGTCTCGTGTCGGTTGGCATCTTTGCCGAGGCCAACCTCGGCAACGCCCTGTTCAACCTGGGCCACATTGCAGCGGCACGCCGCCATCTCGGGCACGCCGCGCTGCGCGCCCGGGACCTCGGCCTGATCAGCCTCGAGCTCAATTGCGAACGCGACCTGGCGCGGGCCGCGATCGCCGAGGGACACGGGAACGAGGCGAGGCAACGACTGCGCCGCATGCTCGAGCTGGCACGCGCCGACGCACTCGCCTCCGACCGGCTACGCGCGCTGGCGGTGTACGCGGAGCTGCTGGCCGCCGAAGGCAAGGCGGACCTGGCGGCAAGCGCCTGGCGCTTCGCGCTCGACCAACCGCATCTCGATGCCGCGACCCGCGCCGATACGGCTTCGCGGCTGGCATCGCTGTCGCCGCCCGCAGGGCCGGACACGGCTGGCGACCCTGCGCAAACGCTCGACCACTGGGTCGCGCGGATGCTCGCCCTCGGCACCGGCGCCGAGCCGGGAAACGCCAAGGAAACGCCCCCCTCCTAAGGTTCGCCGCAGGGCGCAACGGTGCGCCTCAGCGAGCGAGCCCATGGACGACGCCATCCTGTTCCTGGTCCGCGTCTGGCATCAAGGCCAGGCCGGCTTTCGCGCTTCAGCGCGCCGTGTCGACGAAGAAGAAGCGCACCTGTTCGCCGAGGCCGACGCGCTGGCGCGCTACCTCGCCGACGCGCCGATCGCCGTCGCGCCATCCACCTCCCCTATCGCCCCGAGCACTTCAGGAGACGCACGATGAACACGATCCGACTCTGGCCGGCGCTCGCGCTGGCGACATCTCTCCTCGCCGCATGCGGCGGCGGCGACGACAGCATGCCGGCCGATGCCGGCCCGGTGCTCGGCGACCCGGTGACGCAGACCGTCGGCACCGCCGGCGGCACGGTCGTGGCGACGACACTGGGCGTCAATGTGAGCGTGACGTTCCCGAAGGACGCGTTCGCCGTCGACACCACCGTCAAGGTCACGCCGCAGCAGCCGGCCGCCGGCGAGTCGGTGCGTCTCAAGCTCGAGCCGGGCGGCGTCTTCTTCGCCAGGCCGGCCACCATCGTGCTGAGCTATCCAGCCGGCAAGGTACCCAACGTGAGGGCCACGCTGAAGCAGAACCTGGCCGGCAGCGACATCTACCTGCCGACCGCGATCGACGCCAGCGCACGCACGCTGACGACGCAGCTCACGACCTTCGGCGGGCCGACGCTGAAGGCGCATGCCGCCGCGGGCGATTCGCGACGCCAGGCGCTGCGCGCCGGCCGAGGCGCCACCGCGCCGCCGCCGGACGACAGCGGCACGCTCGCGGTCGCCGACATCGGCGACACCGCCGCCCTGATCGCGTCGACGCAGGGGCTGATCTTCATGATGAAGGCGACGCCGAGCTTCGAGGCGACGCTGCAGCTGCAGCTCGAGCTGGCCACGCTCATCATGCGCCGCGGCCTCGACGGCGGCCAGGTGGAATCGGTGCTCGACGACGCGCACGTCACGGCGTGCAAGGGGCGCGCCGACGCCATCGCCACGGCGCAGGCGGCGACGCTCGCCACCGCCAGCGACTTCAAGCCGCTCGCCGCCAACATCATGTACTGGGAGTCGCTCGTGCAGCGGCTCGGCGGCGCCGACTGCGGCGGCATCGCCTCCATCGACGCGGTGCACGAACTGCTGGCCCGCGAACTGACGCTGGTGCAGAACGGCTTCGACCATGCCGGCGCGCCGGCCACCTTCGAAGGCCCGGCGGCCGGCGTCGGCGACGCCCGCGCGCTCAAGCAGGAAATGCAGGCGATCGCCGGCACCGACGGCGCCACGCCGCCGGTGCTGGCGCTCGACAGCTACGTCGGCGCGCTGCAGGCCGATCTGCTCGACCCGGCGCTGGTACCGGCGCGCAACGCGGCCTGGAACACGGCCAAGGAAACGGGCGCACTCGGGCAATACGTGCCCCTGCTCACGGCCTTCGGCGCCACCGCGGTGCTGCAGCAGGACCTGCAGTACGTACTCACCAGCGCGACGATCAGGAGCGCCGACGACAGCAACTACGCGCTGGACACGCGCAGGATAGGCATCGGCAACATTCCGGACCTGCCCGCCGACCCGGTGCGCGCGGCGGACGTCGGGATGCGCGGCGGCACGCTCGAGATCAGCGGCAGCATCGGCGTGCTGCAATGCCCGGCCCCGGACAGCGAAAAGCTGACGGTCACCTTCGACGGCGTCGACGTCGCCAGCGTCGCCAGCAGCAACGACAAGATCCTCGACCCCGCCCTGCCGCTCGCGAAGTTCACCGCAGCCGGCCTGCTCGCCGCGAAGGGCCTGCCGGCCAACGACACCGGCAAGCACACCCTCCTGCTGCGGCGCACCGCGAGCGCCTGCGCGGCGCAGCTGGGCCTCACCGACGACGTGCTCGCCACCGTCACGCTCGACTTCGGCGCGCCCGAGCCGCCGCTGAAGAAGTTCGAGAACTGCTATTACGTGCAGGGCAACGTGCTGCCGGTCGACCCGTCGCGCGCCGACACCTACGAGATCGCGCGCCAGGGCAACGGCACGAGCTACCTCTACCTGCGCAACCTCGCCGCCGACTTCCACCTCGACAACGTCATCTACCCGGCGGTCCGGTGGCCGAGCGAATCGGCGGTACTGACGAATGTTCCCGGCGAGTACTTCGGCCAGCCGCTGGTCTGGAACATGGCGTTCAGCGTCGATGCGCAAGGCAAGCGCCGGCTCAAGGGGACGGCGATCTACACCGACGGCAGCGTGCTGCTCAGCATCGACGCCACCTGCCACCGCGACCTGCCGTAGCGGCCCACCTCGCATCACTCTCCCGGAGCCATCATGAATCCACGCCGACTCCAAGCGGCCCTGGTCCTCGCGGCGACCCTGATCGTGAGTGCATGCGGCGGCGGCGAAGACGCCGCGCCGGTGCCTCCCGGCCCGCCCGCCACGCAGAGCGTCGACGCCACAGGCGGCAAGATCGTGCTGACCGCGAGCGGGATCAAGACGACGCTCGACATACCGGCCGGCGCATTGCCTGCGGCAACGTCCATCACGGTGACGCCGGTGGCGCCATTGGCGGGCGAGTCGGCGCGTGTCATCATCACGCCCTCGAACCTGCGCTTCGCCCAGCCCGTCAGCGTCATCTTCGAGCTGCCGGTCGGGCGCACGCCGAACAAGGCCGCGGCCGTCGTGCAGCGGCTCAACGGCCGCTCGCTGATCCACGCCTCGACCGTCGATGCGACGGCACGCACGGTGAAGGCGCAATTCGACGTGCTCGGGCAGTTCACTCGTTCGAGCGCTACCTCGGCGCGCATCCTTGCACGCGCCCACGCGCTGGCCGCGAGCGCGCCCGACACGCCACCCGAAGGCACCCTCAGCCTGCAGGACCAGGCCGACGTCGCCGCGCGCGTTGCCGAGGCGCAGGCCGAGCTCGTCAACCTGCAGGTCGACCAGTCGTTCGACAAGGCCATCGTGCTCAAGCTGTCGATCGCCGAGCTGCTGCAGTCGACCGGACTCGACGGCTATGTTGCGCAGGCCGTGCCGTGGCTCGAGAGCGCCAAGGTCAGCGCCTGCGCCGCCTTCGCGCAGGCCTCGCAGCGTGCCAGCGCGCAGGAGATCAACAACCTTGGCGACTACGATCTGTTCGGCCGCGGCGTGCTGTACTGGGATGGAATCGTGCAGCGGCTCGGCGGCGACCCGTGCCCGGGGCCGAGCGCCGACACGGTGATGCAGGCCATGCTCGCGCAATTGACCGCCTACATGACCGGCAAGGTCGCCACGCCGCAGCCGGCCGCCGCGTTCGCGCCGCTGGCCAACGAGGTCAACACCGCCGTCGAGCTCGGCAGGCAGGCGACGACGCTCGGCGTGCAAGGCGTCGAGGCGCACACCGACAGCGTGTTCGTGCAACCGGTCATGCAGCCACTGCGCAACGCGGCCTTCGCAACCGCGGGACAGAGCGGCGATCAGCAAGCCTACCTTCCGCTGCTGGCGGCGCTGCCCAACGTGAGCGAGCTTCAGCACGACGCGCAGTACGCGGACACGACGCTGACGCTCGTGTCGAAGGATGCCTCGGGGGCCGTGCTCGGCACCCGCACGCTCGGGCGCGGTGCATCGCCAGGCGCCGAGGTGACGACCGCCACGGTCCGTGCCGACGTCGCCGGATCGATCGAGCTCTCGGGCAACGTCGCCGTGTTGCACTGCCCGAGTGCAGCTTCCGAGCGCCTGCAGACGCACTTCGAAGCAGTCCAGGTCGACGACCTCGCGAGCGTCGGAGACGCATTGCTGCCTTCGGGACAAATGCTCGTGCACGGCCTGCCCGCCCTGCTCGCTTCGGCCGGCATCGCGCCGGCCAACGCGACGCAGGCCACCTTCACCATCCGTCGCGCGGGCAGCTCGTGCGCACAGACCTTCGGCACGGCCGATGCCACGCTCGTCACCATCACGCTCGATCTCTCGCCCCACCCCGAGGTGGTCTTGCGCTCGGCGGTCATCATCACGGAGGACTACAGCCCCACCGCGAGCTGCCCTGCCAGCAACGGTCCCGACGGAGCGCTTGCCTACGGCTACGCTCCCGTCACCGATCTATCGATTCCCCTGCGCTTCGCGCCAGTGCTGTGCGGCATGGCCCGCTCTTCGTTGGCGATCGATCGTCCGGACCCGAACAGCCTGGCCATCTCCAAGGAATACAGCGCCGTCGACACCAGCATCCTCGACGACATCCAACTGGACGTGACCTATCCCCAGGCGGGCACCGTCATGATGGCCGTCAACCGTGCCTGGTATCAGAACTGGACCGGGTGTCCAGTGACCGACGGCTTCTACACGCCGGGTTACGGCTACCCCTTCCATGAGGTCTATCTCAGGGCAGTGGTGCCGGCATCGTTCGCACCTCTGGCGGACGCCGCCGACTTCAAGTGCGTCATTCCGGGTCGCCTCCTGCCTGCCTCGAACGTCGCATCCTTTGCGGTCGCGGCGGGTCAGACCGTCCGGTTCGTGCTGTCGGGGATGGCGATGCGTGGGAACGATCGCGGAAGCGGCGAGCAGGCGAGGATCGTCTTCACGCGAGGAACGCCATGAACCCGTTTCGACCGTGTCTGAGTCGCGCTGGCGACCAACTCGTGCTCAGCGCCACGACCAGCCTCACCCCCTTCGCGATGCGCCTGGTGCCCGCTACCTGAGCCTTGGCGAGGCGGAACGCCGGAGGCAGAATCGGCTGGTGCGCGCCGTCTTCGTCGATGCCAATCCCGCCCTGCGTGGCATCGCCGAACGCCTCGGCCCTGACGCGGCACCAAGCCTCGGCCTGGCGTTCGGCCGCGCCGGGATCGCTCCCGATGCCGTGCCCGAGATCCTGCGCGGTGCCGCGATCGCCGTCATCGACCACACCGCCCTGCCGATCGAGATCGCCCGGCGCTGCCCCGGCCTGACCGATGTCGTCTTCCTCGGCACCGGCGCGCGCAGCTACATGGACCCGGAGGCGCTCGCCGCCCTCGGCGTCACGGTGCACATCATCAAGGGCTATGGCGACACGGCGGTCGCCGAGTGCACGATCGGCCTGCTGTTCGCCGCGGCGCGCGGCTTCGCGGCGATGGACCGCGGCATGCGCGCCGGCCAGTGGCTGCGGACCGAAGGCGCGCAGCTCGGCGGCAAGACGCTCGGCCTCGTCGGCTTCGGCGGCATCGCCAGCGAAGTGGCGCGCATGGCCGCCGGCATCGGCATGAAGGTTCTGGCCTGGAACCGCACGCCGAGGGCCCACGCCGGCGTCGAGTTCGTGACGATCGAGCGACTCCTCGCCGACTGCGACGCGATCTCCATGCACCTGCTGCTGAACGACGAGACCCGCGGCTTCCTCTCGCGCCAGCGGATCGCCGCGATGCGCCGCGGCGCCCTGCTCGTCAACACCGCCCGCGGCGCGCTCGTCGACGAAGGCGCGATGGTCGAAGCACTCCGCTCGGGGCAGCTCGGCCACGCCGCCCTCGACGTGTTCGATGTCGAGCCGCTGCCCGCGGGCCATGTGCTGACGACGCTCGCCAACGTCACGCTCTCGGCGCACTCCGGCTTTCGCACGCCCGAGGCGAATCAGCGGCTGATCGAAGCGGCGTTCGCGCACTGCCGGCGCATCGTCGACGCGCGCGGCAACGCCTAGAACTCGTACTTCAGGCGCGCCGAGAACATCTCGCCGCGCTGGCCGTAGGTCTTGCCGAACAGGTACGACATCTGCCAGCCGAAGGTGCCGGGGCCGCCGGGAATCGATCCGAACAGCGCCGGGCCGGCGCGATGCGACTGCTGCTCGTGCGGCAGCCAGTCGTCCCAGGGCCCGAGCTCGCCGAAGCCCTGCCCGCCCAGGTGCAGCCAGCGGTTCCAGCGATAGCGCAGCTGCCACTGGTACTTGAGCTGGGTCGGCTGCGACGCGAGCGCGCCCATGGGGTGCTCGAGGAAGACGTTGAAGTTGACCTGGGTCCGGCCGACGTCGGTCTGCAACACCGGCCCGATCTCCAGCACCGTGCCCGACGCCGGATGCTGCGGCCGGACGAGCTGCGTGTGGATCGCGAAGTCGAACGGATACTGGCCCTGGGTCAGCAGGTAGTCGTTCTGCCAGTTGAGCGTCTCCAGCTTCTGCGACGAGAGGTCCGACCCGCCGACGTAGCTCGCGAGCAGCTCGCTGTACCACTGGCCGGTGATGTTCCAGCCGAAGCCGACCTCGGGCCAGGTGACGACCGGCCGGTCGGGGAACTTCACCGTCCAGTAGCGGAAGTCGGCCGTGCGGATGCCCGGGTTGTCGTAGACGGTGACCACGTAGTAGCCCGGCGCGGCCGCGGCCGCGCCGCCGGCGAACGCGAGTGCCGCGGCGAAGGTGCGGGCGAGGGACAGGCAGCGCATCAGTGCAGCACCGCGCTGTCGCTGGCCCGCGTCACGCGCAGGGCCGCGGCGGCGGCCGACCATTGCAGGAACTCGTCGACCGGCATCGGCCGGCCCATGTAGAAGCCCTGCGCCATGTCGCAGTGCAGCTCGCGCAGCATGTTCCAGACCTGGACGTTCTCCACGCCCTCGGCGACCACGGCGATGCCCAGGTTGTGCGCCAGGTCGATGGTCGAGCGGACGATCATCGCGTCGTCGGCATCGGTCTGCATGTTGCGCACGAACGACTGGTCGATCTTCAGCTCGTCGACCGGAAGGCGCTTCAGGTAGGCGAGCGAGGAATAGCCGGTCCCGAAGTCGTCGATCGAGAGCTTGAAGCCAATCGCGCTCAGCCGGTCGAGCGTGACCAGGGCGCGCTGCGGGTCGTCCATCATCGCGCTCTCGGTGATCTCGAGGCAGAACGCCTTCGCCGCCACCCGCTGCACACGAGCACGGCTTCGAACTTCTGCGGCAGGTCCTGGTCGAGCAGGTCGCGGGTGGAGAGGTTGACCGAGAGCACGAGATCGATGCCTTCGTCGCTGAGGCGCCGCCACTGCCGCGCCGCCTCCTCGAACACCCACAGCGTCAGCGCGTGGATGAAGCCGCTCTGCTCGGCGAAGGGAATGAACTCGGCCGGCGGCACCAGGCCGCGCTGCGGATGCTGCCAGCGCACCAGCGCCTCGGCGCCAGCCACCTGGCCGGTCTCCAGCGCGAGCTTGGGCTGCAGCCAGAGGCGCAGCTCGTCGTGCTCGACCGCCTGGCGCAGCTCGGTGATCAGGGTCAGCATCTGCGCGCTGGCGACGTCGACCGAGGGGTCGTACATCAGCGGGCCGCTGCCGCGGCTCTTGGCCGCGTACATCGCGACCTCGGCGCGGTTGAGCAGCGCGTCGCCGCCGTCGGCGTGCTGCGGCCAGCAGGCGATGCCGATGGCCGCGCCCATGTCGACGTTGTGCTCCTCGAGCGCGAGCGGCGCCTGGAACGACTGCTCGATGCGCCTGGCCACCGACATCGCGAGCTCGGGGTCGCCCGGGCGCAGCAGCACGCCGAACTCGTCGCCGCTGAGGCGCGCCACCAGGTCGCCGTCGCGCACGAGCTGGCGGTTCAGGCGCTCGGCCACCTGCACCAGCAGCAGGTCGCCGATGCGGTAGCCGAGGACGTCGTTGACATGCTTGAAGCGGTTCAGGTCGAGCATGACGATGGCCACCGAGCCGCCGGGCGGGGCGGCGACGATCGCCCCGTTCACCGCCTCGCGAAAGCGCGCCCGGTTCGGCAGGCCGGTCAGGCTGTCCCAGTAGGCGAGCTTGAGGATCTGCGCCTGGTTCTCGGCGATGTTGATGCGCATGCGCTCGAACGACTGCGACAGCTCGCCGATCTCGTCGTGGCGCTGCAAGCCGAGCATCGGCGTGACGTAGTCGCCGCGGCCGAGGCGCTCGGCGGCGTCGGCGAGGCCGCGCAGCGGCGTGGTGACGCGGCGCGCGGTGAACACGCTGCCGAACGCGAACACGACGATGCCGAGCAGGGTGATGGCGATCAGCGCGAGCTGCAGGTCGCGCGGCAGGCGCACCGCGTCGTCGACCGAGAGCGAGACCAGCGCGCGCACGCCGGCGCCGGCATCGGTTTCCCGGCCGACGCTGAGGGTGCGCACCCGCACCCCGAGCTCCTCGCCGTGCACGGCGAAGGTGCTCATGCCCGTGTCGCCGGTGTCGTCGAGCCAGGGCCGGCTCGTCAGGCTGGCGGCGCGCACGGCGTCGAGGCTGGTCAGGCTCACCGCCCAGGGCTCGTCCGCGGAAGCGCGCGAGAGCAGCGTGAGGTCGAGCGCCGCCAGCCGCTGCATGTCGGCAATCAGCTGGCCGTCGAGGGGAAAGTCCATCAGCACCCAGCCGACGACGAGTGGCGCGCGCACCGGCACCAGAACCGCCTGGTACGGCCGGCCGGCGCGCAGGGTGATCACGCTCGCCTGGCCGGAGGCGGCCGATTGCGTCGCCAGCCGCTCGGCCAGGGGAAGCAGGTGGCGCGCCTCGCTCGTGGTCGTCGCCCGCAGGCTGAAGTCGGTGGCGAGCAGGGCGACCTCGGTCGCGCCGATGCGGGCGCCGTGGTTGGCGAGCACCGAGACGATGGTTTCGGCGTCGTTCGAGCTCACCGCCTCGCGAAAGCCGTAGTCGGCAGCGAGCAGGCGGGCGCCGTTGATCAGCGTCTGCGCGCGGCGATCGAGCAGGTTCTGCAGCAGCCGCTCGCCGGCGCGCAGCTTTTCCGGGAGGACGCGGTGCGCGTGGTCGGCGAGGCTGGCGCGCAGCGCCATGAAGCTCGCCACCTGCACCGCGAGCAGCAGGCCGAGGAAGAGGATGATGATCCGACCGCCGATCGAGCGCCGCCACCAGGGCCCGCGAGCGTTCATCGCGAATGTCCGACCGGGTTGAGCGCCGCGCGCTGCTCGACGTCGGTGCTGCCGACGACGAGCGCGGTCGAGGTCGGCGGCGACCCTTCGGCGAGCGACGAGTGCCAGACCCGGAGCCGGTAGTTGCCGGGCGGCACGTCGTCGATCCGCGCCTTGCCCGAGGCCGCGCTACGGGCATGGAACGGCGTGTCGACCACCACCACCCAGGCGACCATCTGGTCGTGGATGTTGCAGCCGAGGACGGCAACGCCGGGCTTGTCGAACACCACCGGCGCGTTCGGCACGCCGGCGTAGAGCTTCAGCTCGAAGGTCTTGACCGGCGAGAACGAGTAGACGTGGTGCCGGACCGTGTCGTCGTTCGGGAACGTGACCGGCGTGCCGACCGTGACCACCGAGACCTGGGGCGAGAACTGGCGCTTCACCTGCGCGATGCGTACCCCGGCCATCGGCGCCACCGCCAGCCTGCCGGCGGCGGGCTCGAGCATGACGACGGCGTCGGTCAGCGGCGTGCCGCCGGCATCGCCGACGAACACGCTCACCGAGGCCGCCCGGGCGCCGGAGCAGGCGGCAAGGGCGAGGACCGTGGCGAGAAGCGGCAGGCAGCGGGGCACGGAAGCGAATCTCGGTTCGGGCAGGCGGAATCGGCCGGGGACGGACGATCTCCGAGAGAGTTGCCTCCATGTCGGCTGTTCTCCAGCCGACTTGAACCGGCGGCGCCGGCGGAGCCGTGGCGCCGGCATTCCGGCACGCCCGGGCCGGCGGCGGAGACGCGTGCTGTAGGTCGATGCCGACACCGGCATGCGTCCCCCGCGACTTGAACGCTGCCGGGGGCGGCGGCAGGATCAAGCCCTTGCGCTTCGAGAGCCTGCATGCCCCACGCCATCTGGAAAGGCGCCATCAGCTTCGGCCTGGTGCACGTTCCCGTCTCCCTCTATCCGGCCTCCGAGGAGAGCGGCATCGATTTCGACTGGCTCGACAAGCGCAGCCTTGACCCGGTGGGCTACAAGCGGATCAACAAACGCACCGGCCGCGAGATCGCCACCGACCAGATCGTCAAGGGCATCAAGCAGGCCGACGGCGACTATGTCGTCCTGGGCGAGGACGAGATCAAGGAGGCCTATCCGAAGTCGACGCAGACGATCGAGATCGAGACCTTCGTGGAGGCCGGCGAGATCTCCTTCACCCAGCTCGAGAAGCCGTACTTCCTGGTGCCGATCGGCAAGGGCGAAAAGGTCTACGCGCTGCTGCGCGAGGCCATGCGCGAGGCCGGCGTGATCGGCATCGCCCGGGTCGTGATGCACACCAAGGAGCGCCTCGCTGCGCTCGTTCCCGACGGCGACGCGCTGATGCTCAACACCATCCGCTGGGCCAGCGAGTTGCGGCCGCGCGCCGCGCTCGACTTTCCCGCCGCGGGCAAGGGCCAGCTCAAGGAAGGCGAGCTGAAGATGGCGCGCCAGCTGATCGGCGACATGACCTCGGCGTGGAAGCCCGAGGCCTACGAGGACAAGTTCACGGCGGCGATCCACGCCCTCGCGGCACAACGCGTCAAGGCCGGCAAGACCGAGAAGGTCGTGCCGATCGAGGCCGAAGCGGTGCCGGAGGGCGCGAGCAACGTGGTCGACCTGACCGAGCTGCTCCGGCAGAGCCTGGCCACGCGCAAGGCGCCGACGACCGCGAAGAAGGCGGCCGGCAAGACGGCGACCGCCCAAGCCGCCGCGAAGAAGGTGCCGCGCAAGCGAGCCGCCTGAACGTCGCCGTTCCTCGCGTCGCCGGTCAGACTACGATCCGGCATGCGTCTCGGCTCCGTCCTCCTCCTGCTCCTCGCTTGCCTGCCCGCGGCGCAGGCCGCCGACGAGGAGCCGACGACCACCCCCTACCGGCCCAGCGTCTCGACGCCGGCGGCGCTTTCCGCGCCGGGCTGGCTGGAGATCGAGGCCGGCTGGCAGCACGATCATGCCGGGGCGGGCGTGCGGCGCGACAGCATTCCGACGACCTTCAAGCTCGCCTTCAGCGAGGACTGGGGCATCCGCCTGGGCAGCGAGGCGTGGGTGCGGCAGCGATCCGAGGACAAGACGGTGAGCGGCCTCGGCGACACGAGCTTCGTCCTGAAGCGCCGCTTCGAGATCGACGACGCGCAGGCCTTCGGCCTGGAAGCCGGCGTCGTCATGCCGAGCGGCCGCAACGGCATCGGCTTCGGCAGCGGCAAGGCAGACTACGGCCTCAACGCGATCTACAGCGCCGACTTCGGCGGCGCCTGGCACACCGACGTCAACCTGCTTGCGACGCGGCTCGGCCAGGCGGATCCGGGCGCCTCGCGCACGCAGTGGCTGTTCGCCGCCTCGCTCTCGCGCCAGCTCGACGATCGCTGGGGCGTGGTCGGCGAGTTCGCCGCCACCCGCCAGCAGGGCGCCGACGACTCGCGCCAGCTCCTGCTCGCCGCCAGCTACAGCGTGAGCAAGCGCCTCACCCTCGACGCCGGTGCAGCGCGAAGCCTCCGCTCCGGCAGCTCGGCCTGGTCGGCGTTCACCGGCCTCACCTGGCTCGCGGCGCGCGTTTTCTAGGGCACGCGTTCCGAGGGGGGACTTGGCCGGTCCATCGCTTTGCGCTAGCGTGCCGGCTCTTCATTCATCGGGAGTGCGCCATGGCCGACGCCAAGATCTACGTCCAGGTCAACAAGTTCGCCGTCAAGGACATCTTCGACGCCAAGTACAAGGCGAAAGCGATCACCGTCATGCAGAAGGCGGCCGAGAGCGCGGTCAAGGGCAAGCTCACGACCGACGCGCCCAAGGAAAAGGGCGCCAAGGGCTGGAGCCTCGACGGCAGCCTGGTCTCGCTGTCGCCGGACAAGGCGGGCAAGAAGCTCGAAGCCAAGGTCTCGATGTCGATCTCCACCTGGCCGGGCAAGTCGATCAAGGCGATGCCGTCAGGTACGGCGGCGATGGCGATCCCCGGCGCCGACAAGGTCGATTCGGGCGACGTCGAGGCGGTGGCCGAAGCGGCGGTGGAATCGGCGATGAAGTCGGCCACCAAGTACATGGAGACGAACGCGCCCTGAGCGGCGCGCGCGCTTCCGTCAGAGCCAGCCGGCCTTGCGGAAGCGCCGCCAGACGAAGGCGCAGGCGCCGGCGATGATCGCCAGCGCCGCGGGGTAGCCCCAGGTCAGCTTGAGCTCGGGCATGTGCTCGAAGTTCATGCCCCAGATCCCGGCGAACGCCGTCGCCACGGCGAAGATGCCGGCGTAGGCGGCGAGCCGCTTGGTGATCTCGGTTTCCTCGATCGTCACCATCGAGAGGTTGACCTGCATCGCGATGGCGATCGTGTCGCGCAGCGAGTCGAGCGAGGCGTTCATCCGCGCCAGGTGGTCGTAGACGTCGCGGAAATACTCGCGGTTGTCGCTGCAGACCTGCGGCACGCGGCCGGCGATCAGCTTGGCCACCGCCTCCTGCAGCGGCGCCACCGCATGCTTGAAGACGCCGATCCGGCGCTTGAGCGCATAGAGCTGCTCGATGTTGGAGCGGCCGAGCTTGGGCTGGAAGATCTGCTCCTCGACCTCCTCGAGGTCGGTTTCGAGCGCATCGATGATCGGAAAGTAGCGGTCGACCACCGCGTCCATCAGCGCATAGAAGACGAACGCCGGCCCGTGCTTGAGCAGGTGCGGCTCGCGCTCGGCGCGCGAGCGCACGCCGAGGAAGCCCTGCTGCGTGCGGTTGCGGCAGGAGAGCACGAAGTTCGTGCCGACGAAGATGTCGACCTCGCCGATGACGAGCTCGTCGGTCGGCCCGATCTCCACGGTGTGCAGCACGGCGAACAGGGTGTCGTCGTACTCCTCGATCTTCGGCCGCTGGTGGCCGTGCCGGGCATCCTCGATCGCCAGGTCGTGCAGGCCGAACTCCTCCTGCATCTTCAGCAGCTCGTCGGGCGTGGCGTCCTTGAGCGCGACCCAGACGAAGCAGCCGGGCTGGGCCAGGTACTCGCTGATGTCGTCGATCGGGCAATCGGCGAGCTTGGCGCCGTCCTTGTAGGCCACGCAGTTGATGAGCATGGTGCGACGCCTTCCCCGGACCGTGACCAGACGGGCGATTCTAGGAGCCGCTTCGGCACGCGACCGGCCGAATCGCGAGCTGAACGATCACCTCGGGCCGGGTTCGGCGTCGAGCAGCACCTCGAGCGCGCGCTCGAACAGGTCGCAGGCGAACTCGTTGCGGCCGAAGTTGAGCGCGCGGTTCGCGCCGCTCGCCAGGCCGCGCTGCATCGAGGCGGCGAGGGCGAAGTCCTCGTCGATCGCGTCCCAGAAGATCTTCCAGTTGCGGCTCCAGTGCTCGGTCGCGCGCTTCGCCAGGCCGGCCGCGGGCACGAGCATCCAGCTCGCGCAAGCGGCGCTCGCGGCGCTCCCGGGCGTGATGCCGAAGCCGTTGACGTGATCGCCCTCCCAGAGCAGGAAGGTCGAGGGAAAGAAGAAATAGATGATGTTGCTGTGCCGGCCGAGCAGCTCCCACGAGGCCGCGTCGCCCGGCGCCTCGGCGAGCGAGCGCTTTGGCAGGACGATCCGCTGGTGCCGGCCGAACGACTGCTGCTGCACCAGGTTGTCGTGGAACAGGTGGGCGATCGTCTCCCGGTGCGCGTACTGGAAGTGGTAGCTCTCGAGGTTGGCGTCGAGCACCAGCTTCCAGTTCGAGGGCTGGACGAAGCGGCGCTCGTGCGGGCTCGCCGCCGAAGCGTCGTAGCCGAGCCGCTCGAGCTCTCCGGCGAGCGGCCCGAAGTACGCGTCCCAGTCGAATGCGCCCACCGCCCCGGGCACGACCCAGACCAGGCCACAGCGCTCGGCGACGGGCAGCTCGACCAGCGCGGCGGCGGCGCGCGGCACGCTCGGGAAGTCGGCCTCGTGCGGCCGGCCGACGAGCGCGCCGCGGTCGTCGTAGGTCCAGCTGTGGTACGGGCAGACGAAGCGCTTGCGGCCGCTGCCGCACTCGCCCTCGGCGGCGACGATCGCGCCGCGGTGCCGGCAGACGTTGATGAAGGCGCGCAGCACCGCGTCGTCGCCGCGCGTCACCAGCACCGGCACGCCGAGCAGCGCGGTCGCGAACCAGTCCCCTGCGGCGGCGACGCGCGCCGCCGGCCCGACCGCATGCGGCAACCGGCGCAGGGCGCGCGTCTCGCGCTCGTGGCGCGCAGGATCGAGGTAGCGGGCCACCGGGCTTGTCGCCGGCTCGCCGCGCTGCGGCGCGTCGCCGGCGATCGCGCTGCGCGCCGCCTTCCAGAGCTCGCCGGCGTCGTGTTCGCTCATCGCCGCCGCCACCTGCCTCAGTAGCCCAGCGCCAGGCCGGTGCCGTGGCGCGGATCGTTGGCGCCGTAGAAGCGGTTGCCGCCGACCGGCTGGCCGCCGAGCGAGGGCGCGCCGATCAGGATCGCCGCCATGTGGTTGATCGGCGGCGACGCGGTGAACACGTGGCCCATGCCCTCGAGGATGCGCTTCGTGTCGGCGCTCAGCGCGAACGGCTCGAGGCTGGTCGGGTTGGGCAGCCACTGCTGGTGAAAGCGCGGTGCGTCGACCGCCTCCTGCACGTTCATGCCGTGGTCGACGACGTTGATCAGCGTCTGCAGCACCGTCGTGATGATCCGGCTGCCGCCCGGCGTCCCGAGCACCAGCAGCGGCTTGCCGCCCCGGTTGACGATGGTCGGGCTCATCGAGCTGAGCGGCCGCTTCCCGGGGGCGATCGCGTTCGCCTCGCCCTGCATCAGGCCGTAGCTGTTCGGCACGCCGAGCTTGGCGGTGAAGTCGTCCATCTCGTTGTTGAGCAGCACGCCGGTGCCCGCCGCCGTGACCTTGGCGCCGAACCAGTCGTTGAGGGTGTAGGTGACGGCGACAGCGTTGCCGGCGCCGTCGACGATCGAGTAGTGGGTGGTGTTGCTGCCTTCGTGCGGCGCCACACCCGGCTTGAGGTGGAACGAGAGGCCGGCGCGGGCCGGGTCGATGGCGGCGCGGATCTTCGCCGCGTAGGCCTTGTCGAGCAGCCGCTCGACCGGGTTCTTCACGAAGTCGGGATCGCCGAGGCTGTTGTTGCGGTCGAAGTAGGCGTGGCGCATCGCCTCGATCTGCACGTGCACCGCGGCCGCCGAATGGAAACCCCACTCGCGCAGCGGATAGCCCTCGAGGATGTTGAGCATCTCGCACAGGATCACGCCGCCCGAGCTCGGCGGCGGCGCCGAGACGATGTGCAGGCCGCGGTAGTCGCACTCGATCGGCGCGAGTTCGCGGCTCCGGTACTGGTCGAGGTCGGCCTGCGTGATCAGGCCCTTGCCGGCGCGGCTCGAGGCGACGAGCGCCGCCGCCACCGGCCCGGCATAGAAGACGGCGGCGCCGGCCTCGGCGACCTGGCGCAGCGTCGCCGCGAGGTCGCGCTGCAGCAGGCGCTCGCCGGCGGCCCACGGCCGGCCCTGGTTGAGGAAGATCGCCGCCGTCGCCGGGTCGACGCGGAGCGTTCCGGCCGCGCTGGCGAACATGTCGGCGTCGCCCTGCTCGAGCACGAAGCCCTGCTCGGCGAGGCGGATCGCGGGGGCGATCAGCTCGGCGCGCTTCATCGTCCCGTACTTCTGCAGCGCCGCCTCGAGCCCGGCCACGGTGCCCGGCACGGCGACGGCGAGGTGGCCGGTGGTGGTCGAGCCGCGAACGACGTTGCCGGCGGCGTCGAGGAACATGTTCGCGCTGGCGGCGAGCGGCGCCTTCTCGCGGAAGTCGAAGAAGGTCTTCCTGCCGTCGGCGAGCTGCAGCGTCATGAAGCCGCCGCCGCCGAGGTTGCCCGCCGCCGGATAGACCACGGCCAGCGCGTAGCCGACCGCGACCGCGGCGTCGATCGCGTTGCCGCCCTTCTTCAGCACCTCGACGCCGACTTCGCTGGCCAGGTGCTGCGCGGTCACGACCATGCCGTTCTTCGCCGCCACCGGCGCGGCCGAGGCCGCCGCCGCCTCGCCGCCGGGGCCGGCGAAGGCAAGCAGCAGCGCGAGGGCGAAAGCGCCGGCGGGCCGGCGGAAGCAAGTCGGGCGCATCGGTTCCTGGTCGAGCCGGTGGGCCACCCGGCGCGCCGACTGTATCGCGAGGGGCGCGCGGCGGCGCCGGCGGGGCCGAATTGCACGCCGTGAAACGACCCGCACAAGGTGTTACCCGCCGGGCCGCCGTTCGGCGTGATTCTTCACGGACACGCGCGCTGCCGCTGGCTACGATCCCTTTCCGTTGTCGCTCGCGGCCGTTGCGGCGGCCGCTCCAGGTGCAGCGGTCACCTCCATGTTCCGCGCCGCCTTCCTGCTCCGCCTGCCCGTCCTCGCGTTCCTGCTCGGGCCGCTGCTGAGCGCGTGCACGCCGGTCGCGCTGCTCATCAGCGCGACCACCGCCGCCACCGACACCAGCGTCACCTGGGACGTCGTCAAGCACCTCCACGGCCAGCTCACCGCCGACGACGCGACGCCGTGCATCCAGCTCAACGGCGTGCAGCGGGCGCTGAACGCGCGCTGCGACTACACGCCGGGCGGCATCCGCCGTGCCGACATTGCCCGCTCCGGCCTGCAGGAATGCCCGCTCGCCGTCGCCACCCGCGACCCGCGGCTCTGGCGCGCCCTGCCCGAGCTGCTCGACAAGGGCGCCCGGGCCGACGCCTGCCCCGGCTCGCCCCTGCTCGCGCTCGCCGCGACCGAGCCCTGCCCCGACTTCGCGGCGGCCTCGCCGGAAGTGCTGGGCGCGATCCGCACGCTCGCCGAGAGCGACCCGCGGGCGGTCCGGCACGACGTCTTTCGCATGCTCGGCTGTCCGCGCGCCCGCGCCGCCGGCCTCGACACGGTGCTCGTGACCTGGCTCGACCGCGGCGATCTCGATCCGGCGAAGCTGTCGTTCAGCCCGCTCGGCGCCGCCGACCCGGAGCTGCTGGTCTCGCGCTTCGGCCGCGAGCTTGAGGTCGCCGGGCACAAGGCGGAGACCGCGCTCGACGGCTACGAGGGCGCGCTGCCGAGCGGCTACGAGCTGGCGCTGCGCAACAGCCACTGGGCTGCCATCGACTGGTGGCTGTACCGCCTGCCGCAGCTCGCCAACCTCGTGCCCTCGCAACGCGGCGGCCTCGCCTGGGTCCCGTTGCAGCGGGTGCTGGTGGCCGGCTTCCTGCAGCACCCGCAATCGCAGCGCGACATGGTCGGCTTCCTCATGGCCCGCGGCGCCGACCCGGCGCAGAAGCTTCCTTCGGATCCGCAGCAGACCGTGGCCTCGTTCGCGGCGCAGATGAAGAGCCCGATGCTCGCCGTGCTCGACCCGAAGGCGGCGCGCTCGAGCTCGGGCGCCACCGTCGCGGCGATGCGCGGCGCCGCGGCGCTGCCCCCGGGCAACGGCGCCGTGCCGCGCTGAAGCGGCGGCGGGCCGAGCGCCTCAGTCGTTCGCGAAGCTGTACGGTCCGCCGCGCTCCAGCGCCTTGCGGTATGCCGGCCGGGCGTGGATCTTCTTCAGGAAGGTCAGGAGCTTGGGCCGGCTCGCATCGAGCCCGGCGCGCTGTGCCGACGCCTCGACCGGAAAGCTCATCTGGATGTCGGCGGCGCTGAACTCGCTGCCGGCGAACCACTCGCTCTTCGTCAGCTCGCTTTCCATGTAGTCGAGGTGGCGCTTGAGGTTGGGCTCGACCATCACCTTCTTCACCTTCTGCGAGATGCCGCGCGCGATCGGCTTTGCGAAGAACGGCATCTTCGAGGTCTCGATCCGGTCGAACACCAGCTTCATGAGCAGCGGCGACATCGCCGAGCCTTCGGCGAAGTGCAACCAGTAGCGGTAGCGCAGCCGCTCGGCCGTGCCCGGCGCGGGCTGCAGCCGTCCCGCGCCGTAGCGCTCGAGCAGTTACTCGATGATCGCGCCCGACTCGGCGACGGTGACGTCGCCGTCGCTGATCACCGGCGACTTGCCGAGCGGATGCACCTTCAGCAGCTCGGGCGGCGCCAGCATCGTCTTGGCATCACGCTGGTACTTCTGGATCTCGTAGGCAACGCCGAGCTCCTCGAGCAGCCACAGCACGCGCTGCGAGCGGGAGTTGTTGAGGTGGTGGACGGTGATCATCGGGGGCGGCTCGAAGTGAGGTTCGCGCCGATTGTGATCGCGAGCGCAGCGACAATCCCGCCATGCCGAATGCCGCCGATCCGCTCGCGCCCTCGCGACCCACCGTCGTCGTCGCCGGCGCCGGCGCGATCGGCTGCTTCGTCGGCGGCCAGCTCGCCGCGGCCGGCCACGACGTGCGCTTCCTCGCCCGGCCGAGGATCGTCGACGAGCTCGGCCGCCACGGCCTGACCCTCACCGACCGCGACGGCGCCGAGCGCCGCGTCGCCCCCAACGAGCTGAAGCTGGCGGTCGACCCGGCCGTGCTGGCGGCGGCCGACGTGGTGCTGGTCACGGTGAAAAGCGGCGCCACGCGGGAGATCGCGGCCAGCATCCTGCAGCACGCGCCGGCCGGCGCGGCGATCGTCTCCCTGCAGAACGGCATCGACAACGCCGCGCTCCTGCAGGAGGCACTGCCCGGCCGCACGGTCATCGCCGGGATGGTGCCGTTCAACGTCGCCGCGCTCGGCGACGGGCGCTTCCATCGCGGCACCGACGGCCGGGTCGTCATCGATGCCACGGGGGCGGCGCTGGCCGCGGCGCTGGCCACGCCGCTGCTGCCGATCGCGACGCATGCCGACATGGCCGCCGTCGCCTGGGGCAAGCTGCTGCTCAACCTCAACAACGCGCTCAACGCGCTGGCCGGCGTGCCCTTGCGCGAGGAGCTGGCGAACCGCGACTGGCGCCGGGTGCTGGCCGCGTGCATCGACGAGGCGCTCGCCGCGATGAGCGCAGCGGGCATCCGCCCGGCCAAGGTCGGGGCGCTGCCGCCGGCGCTGATTCCGAAGGTGCTGCGCCTGCCGGATGCGCTGTTCCGCCTGGTCGCGGCGGCGCAGCTGCGGATCGATCCGAAGGCACGCTCCTCGATGCTCGACGACCTGGTCCAGGGTCGCGTCACCGAGATCGATCAGCTCCAGGGCCGGGTGGCCGCACTCGCCGCCGAGCAGGGAACGCCGGCGCCGGTCAATCGCGCCGTGCTGGCGCTGGTGAAGTCGGCCGAAGCGAAAGGCGCGGGCTCGCCGCGACTTTTGCCTTCGGACGTGCGCTCCGGCTAGGACCTGCCGGCGCTAGATCGACATCCGCGCCCGCGCGCCTTCGGCCGCCATGTCGGCGCCGCGGCCCTGCTGCACGATCTCGCCGCGCTCCATGACGCAGTAGCGATCGGCGAGCTCCTCGGCGAAGTCGTAGTACTGCTCGACCAGGACGATGGCCATGCGCCGCGGCTGGCCGGAGGTGGGCAGGCCGGTGTCGGCCAGCATGCGGATCACGCGACCGATGTCCTTGATGATCGACGGCTGGATGCCCTCGGTCGGCTCGTCGAGCACGAGCAGGCGCGGCCCGGCGGCGAGCGCGCGGGCGATCGCGAGCTGCTGCTGCTGGCCGCCGGAGAGGTCGCCGCCGCGCCGGTGCAGCATCTGCTTGAGCACCGGGAACAGCTCGAACAGCTCGGGCGGCAGCTTCGTGGAACCGGGCCGGTACGCCAGGCCCATCGCGAGGTTCTCCTCGACCGTGAGGCGGGAGAAGATCTCGCGGCCCTGCGGCACGTAGCCGATGCCGCGGCGGGCGCGCTGGTACGGCGTCTCCCGGGCGATGTCGACGCCGTCGAACCAGACATGGCCCGAGCGCACCGGCACCACGCCCATCAGGCTCTTCAGCAGCGTCGTCTTGCCGACGCCGTTGCGGCCGAGCACGACCGTCACCTCGCCGCTCCTAGCCTCGAGCGAGACGCTGCGCAGGATGTGCGAGCCGCCGTAGTACTGGTCGAGCGCTTCGGCGCGAAGCAGGGCCTGGCCTTGCTCCCTCTCCCGCTCGCGGGAGAGGGTCGGGGTGAGGGTGGTCGCGGGCGCCGTACCCTCACCCCTGCCCTCTCCCGCGAGCGGGAGAGGGAGAGGGAGTGCGCGGCTAGCGTCCAAGGTACACCTCGACCACCTTCTCGTCGGCCTGCACCTCGGCGAGCGAACCTTCGGCGAGGACGCTGCCTTCGTGCAGCACGGTCACCTTCTTGTCCGGGTTGCCGTGCGTCAGCGCGTGGATGAACTTCATGTCGTGCTCCACCACCACCAGCGAGTGGCCGCCCTCGAGCGAGAGGAAGAGCTCGGCCGTGCGCTCGGTCTCCTCGTCGGTCATGCCGGCGACCGGCTCGTCGAGGAGGAGCAGCTTCGGGTTCTGCATCAGCAGCATGCCGATCTCGAGCCACTGCTTCTGGCCGTGCGAGAGCAGCCCGGCGGTGCGCTGCGCGTGGTCCTTGAGGTGGATCAGGACCAGCATCTCGCCGATCCTGTCGAGCTGCGCGCCGGAAAGGCGGAAGAAGAGGGACGCACGCACGCCGCGGTCGGCCTTGAGCGCGAGCTCGAGGTTCTCGAACACCGAGAGGTGCTCGAACACCGTCGGCTTCTGGAACTTGCGGCCGACGCCGACCGAGGCGATCTCGTTCTCGCGCATGCGCAGCAGGTCGATCGTCGAGCCGAAGAAGCAGCGGCCGGCGTCGGGCCGGGTCTTGCCGGTGATCACGTCCATCATCGTCGTCTTGCCCGCGCCGTTCGGGCCGATGATGCAGCGCAGCTCGCCGGCGCTGATGCTCATCGAGAGCGCGTTCAGCGCCTTGAAGCCGTCGAAGCTGACCGTGATGTCGTCGAGGTAGAGGATCGCGCCGTGGGCGATGTCGAGCTGGCCCGGGTTGACGATGCGCGAGTAGCTCGCGGCGCGGCCGCCCGAGCTGCCGGTCTGCAGGGCGAGGGCGCGCCGCTCGGCGTGGCGGCGCGCCTCGGCGCCGGCGCGCATGAGATCGGGCGTCATGCCCGATCTCTCCGAATGCTGTCAGGCGTCATGACGAGGCTCCGTCTTCCTTCCGGGCGCTGCGACCCAGGAGGGCCAGCACCTTCGGATGCCTGGCCAGGCCGACGATGCCGCCCGGCAGGAACAGCGTGACGGCGATGAACATCGCGCCGAGCACGTACAGCCAGTACTCGGGCATGTGCTGCGTGAACACGCTCTTCGCGCCGTTGACGACGAAGGCGCCGATGATCGGCCCGATCAGCGTCGCCCGGCCGCCGACCGCGGCCCAGATCGCGATCTCGATCGAGGCCGCGGGCGTCATCTCGCTCGGGTTGATGATGCCGACCTGCGGCACGTAAAGCGCGCCGGCGATGCCGCACATCACGGCCGAAAGCGTCCAGATCGCGAGTTTGTAGCGCAGCGGGTCGTAGCCGGTGAACATCACCCGGCTCTCGGCGTCGCGGATCGCCTGCAGCACGCGGCCGAACTTGCTGCCGACGATGGCGCGCGCCATCAGGTAGAAGCCGATCAGGGTGCAGCCGGTGATGACGAAGAGCGTCATCCGCATCGAAGGCGTGGCGATCGGGATGTCGAGGATGCGCTTGAAGTCGGTGAAGCCGTTGTTGCCGCCGAAGCCGGTCTCGTTGCGGAAGAAGAGCAGCATCGCGGCGAAGGTCATCGCCTGGGTGATGATCGAGAAGTACACGCCCTTGATGCGCGAGCGGAAGGCGAAGAAGCCAAACACGAAGGCGAGCAGGCCGGGGGCGAGGACCACCAGCGCCATCTGGGCGATGAAGGAATTCGAGAGCGCCCAGTGCCAGGGGAATTCCTTCCAGTTGAGGAACACCATGAAGTCGGGCATGGGCAAACGGTACTGGCCGTCGCTGCCGATCTGGCGCATGAGGTACATGCCCATCGCGTAGCCGCCGAGGGCGAAGAAGACGCCGTGGCCGAGCGAGAGGATGCCGGTGTAGCCCCAGATCAGGTCCATGGCGAGGGCGGCCATGGCGTAGCACATGATCTTGGCGACGAGCTGGACGGCGTAGTCGCTGAGGTGGAAGGCGCTGCCTGCGGGAACGAGCAGGTTGGCGATCGGCACGATCACGGTGATGACGAGCACCGCGGCAAACAGGCCCACCCTCACCCCGGCCCTCTCCCGCGAGCGGGAGAGGGGGAACAGCTCCCTCGCCCCCGGCACGGGGGAGAGGGCTGGGGTGAGGGGGCTGCCGGCCGGCCCTACCACGGCGCTCATGCCTCTGCGCTCCGGCCCTTCATCGCGAACAGCCCAGAGGGCTTGCGCTGGATGAAGTTGACGATGAAGACCAGCACCATGTTCTTGGCCAGCACCGCGCCCGCCATGCCTTCGAGGAACTTGTTCAGCACGCCCAGGCCGAGCGCCGCCACCACGGTGCCGGCGAGCTGGCCGACGCCGCCGACCACGACCACCAGGAACGAGTCGACGATGTAGCTCTGGCCGAGGTCGGGGCCGACGTTGCCGATCTGCGAGAGCGCGCAGCCGGCGAGCCCGGCGATGCCCGCGCCGAAGGCGAACGCGACCATGTCGATCCGCGCGGTGTCGACGCCGACGCACGACGCCATGCGCCGGTTCTGCGTCACACCGCGCACGAACAGGCCGAGCCGCGTCTTGGCGATGAGCAGCGCCACGCCGCCGAGCACGAGCATGGCGAAGGCGATGATCGCGATCCGGTTGTAGGGCAGCACCAGGTTGCTCATCGCCTGCACGCCGCCGGACAGCCAGGCGGGGTTTTCGACCGGCACGTTCTGCGCACCGAAGATCGAGCGCACCGCCTGCTGCAGCACCAGGCTGATGCCCCAGGTGGCGAGCAGCGTCTCGAGCGGCCGGCCGTAGAGGAAGCGGATCACGCCGCGCTCGAGCACCGCGCCGACCAGCGCTGCGACCATGAAGGCGGCGGGAATCGCCACCAGGATGTAGGCGTCGAACGCGCCCGGCGCGTAGGTGCGGAACAGGTTCTGCACGACGTAGGTCGTGTAGGCGCCGATCATCATCAGCTCGCCGTGCGCCATGTTGATGACGCCCATCAGGCCGTACGTGATCGCCAGGCCGAGGGCGACGAGCAGCAGCACCGAACCGAGCGAGATGCCGGTGAACACGACCGCGAGCCGTTCGCCCCAGGCCCGTCGCCCGCGCACCGCCTCGAGCGCCTGCTGCAGCGCGGCGCGCACTTCCGGATCGGCCTCGCCGCCGGCGGCGAGGCGCTCCTGCAGCAGGCTGGCGACGGTGCTCTGGCTGCTGGTCGCGAGTTCCTTGGCGGCGGCCAGGCGGTTGCCGCGATCATTCGAAGAGACCAGGATCGCGGCGCGCATGCGCTCGAGGTTTTCCTTCAGCTTCGGGTCGGTCTCGGCGGCGAGCGCCTTGTCGATCACGGGCAGCTGGCCTTCCTCGAGCGTCGCCTTGCCGAGGTCGACGATCGCCGCCCGGCGCACGCCGAGGTCGGGCGAGAACAGGCGCAGGGTGGAGAGCACGGCGTCGAGCGCGCCGCGCATCCGGTTGTTGTTGCTGACGTCCTCGGCCGCTTCGGGCAGGGACGCGGGCTCGCCGCTGGCGGCGAGCGTCGTCTTGTCGTCGTGAACGATGTAGACCTTGTCGCCGGCGACCTTGACCTCGCCGTCGAGCAATGCCTGCACGAAGGCGGCGAGGTGCGCATCGCCCCCCGCCGCGGCCGCGTTGAGCGCGGCGATCCGCGCGTCGTTCTCGCCCGCCGCGATGGCGAGCGTCTGCTGCGGAGTCAGCGCTTCAGCCGCGCCGGCGAGAAGCGAGAGTGCGAGGCAGAGAAACCGCAGCAGCGTCCGCACTCTCGAGCCCTCTTACTTCTTCTCGGGCTCGTCCTTCTTGCCCTTGTTCTCGGGGATGAACGGGCTCCAGGGCTGCGCCTTGACCGGACCCGGCGTCTTCCACACGACGTTGAACTGGCCGTCGCCCTTGATCTCGCCGATGAACACCGGCTTGTGCAGGTGATGGTTCTTCGGGTCCATCGTCGAGGTGAAGCCGCCCGGCGCCTTGTAGGTCTGGCCGGCCATCGCCGCGATCACCTTGTCGGTGTCGGTCGACTTGGCCTTGGTGACGGCCTGCGCCCACATGTGGATGCCGATGTAGGTGGCCTCCATCGGATCGTTGGTCAGCGGCTTGTCCTTGTGGCCGGCGATGCCCTTGGCCTTGGCGTAGTCGCTCCACTCCTTGATGAAGGCCGTGTTGGTCGGGTTCTTGATCGACTGGAAGTAGTTCCAGGCGGCCAGGTGGCCGACCAGCGGCTTGGTGTCGACGCCGCGCAGCTCTTCTTCACCGACCGAGAACGCGACCACGGGAACGTCGGTCGCCTTCAGGCCCTGGTTGCCGAGCTCCTTGTAGAACGGCACGTTCGAGTCGCCGTTGATGGTGGAGACGACCGCGGTCTTCTTGCCTTCGCCGGCGAACTTCTTGATCTT
>JANMCC010000110.1:0-3968 GCA_031360885.1 Burkholderiales bacterium
TGTGCTCGGGCCCGAGGTTGCGCAAGGCCTGGATGACGAGGCCGCTGCTGCGGCCCGCAGCCGCCATCTGGCGCGGCGTTGTGCGTTTGAGGACGATGCGCATCGGCCCCACCTGCACGGTGCGGCTCGTGCCGTCGGTCAAAAACTCGACGCGGGCGGGCACCTGCTCCGACAAACCCAGCAGGTTGGCCGCGTATGCGCCCGTCGGTTGCAAGCGCAGTCGGTCCTTGCCGCTGAGCGCCTTGACGACCTCATCGACCGAAGGCCACAGGGTACCGAGCAAGGCATCGGTACGCGGCTTGTCGTAGAGCCCGCGCGCGAGACGGCGCAGTGCCCCGCGTTCCGTCAGGCGCTGCAGCGCCTTGTCGACCGCGCTGCGGCTTCCGACCCGGGCGAACAGCGCCGGCGTGAACACCGAGCCGGGTGCGGCCCGCTGGACCCGGCGCGCCACGGCCGCGTCAACGCTGGCGGGCACGCGCCGTCGCGCCGGTGGAGCTGGAGTGTTGCTTGTCTTCATGTCCGAAAAATAGCACGTTTTTCGGACAGGAGTAGAGGAAAACATGTGCCGTCGATGCGGCGGAGACGACAACCGACTACGGATGCGATGCCACAGCCTCGGCTGTGAGACCGGTTGGGCTATCCACGCCGGCGAGCGTGGCGAGCTCGTCGATCGAGTAACGCTCGGGAGGGCTTGGGGTCTCCGGCCGAGTTTCGCCTTCCGCCGTCGCCATCCTTACTTTATAGTAAGGAACCATCCACGGAGCTTGGGCCATGACCACCGCAACCGTCACCAGCAAGGGACAGATCACGATCCCGGCCAAGGTCCGGCTCGCGCTTCAGGTCAAACCGGGCGATCGGGTGGAGTTCGTGGAGGTCGACCCTGGCCGGTTCGAGGTTGTCGCCGCCACGGTATCCGTGACGGAACTGAAGGGAATGTTCGGCAAGCCGGCAAGAAGCGTCTCGATCGAAGAGATGAACGAGGCGATCGCGTCTCGGGGCAAGGCAGCACGATGACCGGCCTGGACACCAACGTCGTCGTTCGCTACATCATGCAAGACGATGCGAAGCAGTCGGCGAAGGCGGCAGCCCTGATCGAGTCGCTGACGACCGAGGCGCCCGGATTCGTCTCGCTCGTTTCGGTTGTCGAACTGGGGTGGGTGCTGTCGTCGTCTTACGGACTGGCGCGTGAGCAGGTGGCGCAGACCATCGATCTATTGCTGAGGACAAAGCAGGTGGTCGTCGACCGGGCCGACCAGGTGCTGAGCGCGCTTCGCGTGTTCAAGGCCGGGTCGGCGGACTTTGCCGATTGCCTGATCGAGCGCGCCGCCGCGAGCGCGGGTTGCGACAGGACCATGACCTTCGACGTTGCAGCCGCGAAGACAGCGGGCATGACCCTGATTCGTTAGGCCCCTATTCCATGGCGGTGAGCTTGTGCAGGTCGCGCAGGATCGCGACGGCCTGCGGCGCCAGCGGCACAAGGTGAGGCCGGCCGTCCCCGGTCGGCGCTGCCATGGACAGAATCAGCATGACAGCCAGTGAGCGGAACTTGCCGACTTCTACCTCGTAGAACGCCGCCATTTGACAGCTTGTGAGGGAACGTGGAAGCGTTGGATGGTCCCGCCGACAGGAACGCGACGTTCGTTAGCCGGATTGCACAGCCAACTCGAGCTGCGCTGCGGTTTCGGGATGAGCTTCGAGCAGCTTCAACAGTGCGGGCCGACGCGCGCGCGCTGCCGACCTTAGCCTGTCAGGTGCTTCCCTCAACGAGTCGGGAAGCGACGCCTCGTCTTGCTCGACCAAGACGACGGCGAGGGTGGCCGCCTGCAGGAGATCCTTCTTGGCCTTTTCGGGAGCCCCTGAACGGTTGGCGCTGGCGTAGACCTTGTGCCAGAGAAGACGCTCGGGTGCCGGCAGCTTCACAGGCACGCACTGACCGCCAGCCAGGGCGCAGGCCTCCCGGGGTTCGCTCAGCAGGTAGTCATAGAAGGGCACGCTCTGCGCGTGCCACTGCAGCTCCGGGATGGGGACGGTCCGCCCCAGCGAACGCCCGTCGGCAAGGATGTCGATCCGCAACTCGTTCGCGCCTGGCCGCTTCAGCGACGTAGGGGGAGTGCGGCTCGGCATGCCCGGTATCGGAGAGAACTTCAGCTTCGTGGCCTCGATCGTTCCCAGGAAGGGCAGGGGGGTGGCCAGCTTCAGCGCCTGTCGGCGCGCCAGGTCGATGTCCTGAGTGCGGGCAATGATGGCCTTGACGCCGAGCTCGTTGAGCCACGCCATGTAGCAGAGCGTACCGACAAGGACCAAGCCGCTCTCGAAGAGGCCGGCGTTGTGCAGTTCGACCAGGACACGAGCCACCGTCTTGTCGGCGACCTGGAACTCGAGCTTTCGCAGGTCGCGCACCTGGCGCGTCGTCCATTCCGCGAGTTCGATCTGTTCCTTCGCGGCCCGAAGCGCCTCGTCGTCGCCCTCCTTGCAGATGAAGTCCTCCACCTCCTGGCCGGGGACGGAGTAGTACCCCCGGTACCAGTAGCCGTATCCGGTGCCCGTTCGGAGCACCAATCGTCCAGGTGTTCCCGGCAACAGCCTGCCTGCTGCACGGCTTCGCTCCTTCACCTCGGCGTATTGGGTGCGGAACGACAGCTCGTGTGGGCGATAGAGGGCGAAGGCCATGAGCGCTGCTATCTTACCCCGCAATCCAGAGTTTCACGGGGTAATAAAGAGAGTCCATTACCCTGCAACCTCAAGATTTACGGGGTAACGACTGATTTTTCGGAACATTTGGGAGCTTCTGGGATGTCCCGGGACGGTCTCGCCGACAGGAATCGAACCTGTATTTGCCGCTTAGGAGGCGGCCGTTCTATCCATTGAACTACGGCGAGCGGAGCCTCGCCGTATTGCGCGGCGAGGGCGGCAGTTTAAGACCTCGCTCCGCACCCGCCCGGCCCAGGACCGCGCCGCGCGATACTTCGCCCGTAGTCGCAGCACGCGAGGTGGCAATGGCAACGGTCGAGGGCACGCACACCCAGGGCAACGGCGGTCGCACCGTGCGCTACCGCGCCGAGTACGAGGTGGTGGGCCACGCGATCCACTTTCGCGCCACCTTCGATGGCGGCGCCTCCTCGCACGAGGGCCAGTTCGACTTCAACCCGGGCAAGCTGGGCGCAGCCGAGGCCGTCGACGCCTTCCTGCACAACCACATCGAGAAGGCCGACTGGGACGCCGCGCCCTGAGGCGCCCCCGGCCCTACTGCCAGCGCAAGGTCCAGATCAAATCGAGCGAGTTGTCGCCGCCCGCCTGGGCGCGCACGGTGAGCTGGCGCGCCAGCCGGTAGATCAGCTGCCAGCTCCCCGCGGTGGCGTTGAGGCCGCGCTCGTAGCCGATGTACCAGTCCTTCGATATCTGCTTGCCGATCTTGACGATCGTGTCCTTCACCTCGCCCTCGCTCTGCTGCCGCACCGAGATCTCGTCGAGGCCGATCGAACGCGTCAGCCGGTCGGCGGCGCCCGGCCCTTCGCCGGAGAGCAGGGCGAACGCCGCCCGCTGCAGCAGCGCGATGTCGGCGCTGCCCGCGCCTTCGCTCGCCCGGCCGAGCAGCAGCCAGCTCAGCCGGTCGATGTCGGTCATGGCCGGATCCGAGAACAGCCGGATGCGCGGGGCGCGCGCCGTGCCGACCACGAGCACGCCCACGCGCACGTCGAGGTTCGGCCGCGTCGCCTCGATGTCGAGGCGCGGGTTCTCGATCGGCCCCACGAAGGTGAGCACGCCGCGGTCGATGGCGAGCTTCTGGCCATACGCCTGGTAGGTGCCCTTCACCGCCCGCACGCTGCCGTCGACGCTGAGGCGCCCGCCCGGCGAAGTGAGATGCAGCTCGCCGCGGAGCCCCGCGTCGAGGCCGCGGCCGCGGATGCGCAGCTTTTCGCCCATCGCCACGCGCAGGTCGAGCTCGACATTGCGCTTGCTCGGCGGCA
>JANMCC010000177.1:0-12363 GCA_031360885.1 Burkholderiales bacterium
ACAGCCTTGCTTTTCCCGGAAGGCACGTGTCTACAATCTCGCTGCATTGTAGTGAAGGCATGGCCCGACCCGTGAGCGAAGCAGTGAGCGAGCCGAAGACCTGGATGTGCCTGATCTGCGGTTGGATTTACGACGAGGCGGCGGGGGACGTCGAGCACGGCCTCGCCCCCGGCACCGCATGGGCCGACGTTCCGATCAACTGGACGTGTCCGGAGTGCGGGGCTCGCAAGGAAGACTTCGAGATGGTGCAGATCTGAGCGTGACCGCAGGCGCGCACCGGCAGCCAGTGGCCAGACAGGAGAACGCTAGGTGAGCAACGCGGCCACAGCCGATTCCACAGCCGTCAAGGTGCTCGTCATCGACGACAGCAACACGATCCGGCGCAGCGCCGAAATCTTCCTGAAACAGGGCGGCTACGAGGTGCTCCTGGCCGAAGACGGCTTCGACGCGCTCTCCAAGGTCAACGACCACGACCCCGACCTGATCTTCTGCGACATCCTGATGCCGCGCCTCGACGGCTACCAGACCTGCGCGATCATCAAGCGCAACCTCAAGTTCGCGGGCGTGCCGATCATCATGCTGTCCTCCAAGGACGGCCTGTTCGACAAGGCGCGCGGCCGCATGGTCGGCTCCGAGGACTACCTGACCAAGCCGTTCACGAAGGACCAGTTGCTGCAGGCCGTGCAGCAGCATCGCCGCGCGGCGTGATGAGAACAGGCGACAGCGCTGCGACGACAGCGCGTCGCGAATGAGGGAAGCGAACCAACATGCCGATCCAGAAGATCCTGCTCGTCGACGACTCCAAGACCGAGTTGCACCACCTGTCCGAGCTGCTCGGCAAGCGCGGCTTCGAGGTGCGCACCGCCGAGAACGGCGAAGACGCGATGAAGCGCCTGGGCGAGGAAACGCCCGACCTGATCCTGATGGACGTGGTGATGCCCGGCCAGAACGGCTTCCAGCTCACGCGGGCGATCACCCGCGACCCGCGCTTCTCGAAGGTGCCGGTGATCATGTGCACGAGCAAGAACCAGGAAACCGACAAGGTCTGGGGCATGCGCCAGGGCGCCAAGGACTACATCGTCAAGCCGGTCGATCCGACCGAGCTGATGGCCAAGATTCGCGCTTTCGACTAGAAATGAGGCCCCCACGCTCATTTCATTCGCTGCCCCCCGCGGGGGCGTCAGCGCCCTTGGGGCGGCCCGGCGGGCGCTGAGCGGGAATGGCAAACAAGCAGGCCCTGCGTGACCTCCAGACCCGGCTCGCCGACCGTCTGCGGGTGGCGCGTTCCGAGCCGCTCGGCCGCTCGTGGCTGGCGGTGGAGTGCAGCTCGCGCGGCTTTCTCTTCCCGCTGCGCGACGCCGGCGAGATCTTCGCCATGTCGCCGCTGGTCCACGTGCCGCACAGCCACCGCTGGTTCCTCGGCGTCGCCAACCTGCGCGGCCACCTGCACGGCGTCGTCGACCTGGCGGGCTTTCTCGGCGTCAAGACCACCGAGGCCGGCCGCGACCAGGCGCGCCTGGTCGGCTTCAACCAGTCGCTCGACATCAATTGCGTGCTGCTCGTCGACCGGCTTTCCGGCCTGCGCAGCGAGAGCGATCTGACCCGCGACGGCGACGAGGGCGGCGAGCGGCCGGCCTTCGTCGGCGCGCGTTACCGCGACGCTTCGGCGCGTGTCTGGCAGGAGTTGAGCCTGGTCGAACTGGCCGGCAACGATCTGTTCCTGAAGATCGTCGGCTAGGGAACTGGAAGAAAGAGGGCGATATGAGCTTCGTTGACAAGATCAAGGGGTGGGGCGGCCAGAAGGGCACGGCTTCCGAGGCCGAAGCGCTCGAGAGCGACGTGGCCCTCGCCGAGCACGAGCCCCACGGCAGCGCCGACCCGGCGATGGCGCCGCCCGACCTGGCCCTGCCCGACGTCGACATCGAGGCCGCCGCCGCGTTCGACGCCCAGCCCGGCAGTCCCGCCATCCAGCCTTCGAACCCGTCGATCATTTCCGAGGCCGTGCCCTCGGAGATCGCCGATTTCACCGAGACCCGCCTGCAGGGCGCCGACACCGGCGCGGCGCCGCTCGCCGCCACCCTGCCGATGATCGGCGGCCGGCCGGTCGCCGAGCAGCAGCGGATCCTGCTGTTGCTGCTCGGCGTCGGCCTCATCGGCCTGATCGCCCTGGCGGTGTATTCGTTCTTCGCCGCGCGTGGCGGTTCGACCCAGGTCGGCGCCACCGGCCAGGCGATGATGCAGTCGCAGCGGCTCGCCAAGTCGGTGACGCAGGCGATCGTCGGCAGCACCGCCTCGTTCCCCGAGGTCAAGGAAAGCTCCGAGGTGCTCGCCGCCAACGTGCGCAACCTGAAGGCCGCCGCGCCGTCCGGCGTGCAGGAATCGCTCGACGCGGTCGTGCCGCTGGTCGACCGGGCGGAGAAGAACGCCGGGGTCATCCTCGCCCAGCAGAAGGCGCTGACCGAGGTCGGCCAGTCGCTGCGCGCGATCAACCGGCAGTCGTTCGACCTGCTCGAGGCGGCCGAGGCGATCCTGTCGATGAAGCTGCAGCGCGACGTCAATCCGACCGAGGTCTCGGCGCTGAGCCAGGTCGTCATGCTCACGCAGCGGATCGGCAAGTCGGCGAACGAATTCCTGACCGCCGAGGGCGTCAACCCCGAGGCGGTGTTCCTGCTCGACAAGGACCTGAAGTCGTTCAACGACATCACCAAGGGCCTGCTCGAAGGGAGCTCGAGCATGAACCTGCCGGGAACCCGCGATCCCCAGGTCAAGGAGCGGCTGACGGCGCTGGTGAAGACCTACCAGGAGACGAAGGCCCGCGGCGCGACCATCCTCGCCAACCTGCCCGGCCTGAACGCCGCGCGCGACGCGCAGACCGCGATCGTGGGCGACAGCGAGCAGCTGCGCAAGGGCCTGGAGACGGTCCAGGAGCGGCTCGAGGTCGAGTCGCGGATCGGCGTGCCGACGATCATCATGCTGATCCTGTTCGCGGTGCTGGCGGTCGCCGGCGGCTACGGGTTCCTGCGCCTGTACGTCACCGAGCAGGGCCAGCGCGCGCAGCTCGCGCAGAGCCGGCGCCTCGAGGCCGAGGGCCAGGAGCAGGAGGCCAAGCGCGTCAACGACGCCAACCAGGCGGCGATTTTGCGTCTCATGAACGAGCTGCAAGGCGTCGCCGAAGGCGACCTGACGCAGCAGGCGACGGTGACCGAAGACATCACCGGCGCGATCGCCGATTCGGTGAACTACACGGTCGAGGAGCTGCGCACCCTGGTGTCGCAGGTGCAGGGCACGGTCAGCCGGGTGGCGACCACGACCGAGCAGGTCGAGGCCAATTCGACCGAGCTGCTGGCGGCTTCGTCGGAGCAGCTGCGCGAGATCCGCGACACCGGCGAGTCGGTGCTGCAGATGGCCGGCCGAATCAACAACGTCTCGACCCAGGCGCAGGAAACGGCCGGCGTTGCCCGCCAGTCGCTGGTTGCGGCCGAGTCCGGACTGAAGGCGGTGCAGAACACGATCGGCGGCATGAACTCGATCCGCGACCAGATCCAGGAAACCTCGAAGCGGATCAAGCGGCTGGGCGAGTCGTCGCAGGAGATCGGCGAAATCACCGAGCTGATTTCCGACATTACCGAGCAGACCAACGTGCTGGCGCTGAACGCCGCGATCCAGGCGGCTTCGGCCGGCGAGGCGGGCCGGGGCTTCTCGGTCGTTGCCGAGGAAGTGCAGCGGCTGGCTGAGCGCTCCGCCGACGCGACCCGGCAGATCGCGGCGCTGGTGAAGACGATTCAGACCGACACGCAGGACGCGGTCGGCGCCATGGAGCGATCGACGCAGGGCGTGGTCGAGGGAACGCGACTGACCGACGCGGCCGGCACGGCGCTCGGCGAGATCGACAAGGTGACGCGCCAGCTGACCGAGCTGGTGACGAGCATCTCGGCCCAGTCGCTCTCCGAAGCGCAGTCGGCCAACGTCGTGGCCGCGAACATCCAGCACATCTTCGCGGTGACCGAGCAGACCGGTGAGGGCACGCGCTCCACCGCGCAGATGGTGCGCGAGCTGTCGCGCACCGCCGAGGAGCTGAACCAGTCGGTCGCCCGATTCAAGATCGCCTGACCATGGACAGCTCGCTCGACGATGCCGCCCCGGCCGCGGCGGCGACGCTGCCCTCCGGCGACGACCTGAGCGCGATCGCCTGGGTCCAGGAGGAGCTGCGCCGCTCGCTCGACGCCGCGCACAAGTCGCTGCGCCGCTTCATCAAGGACCTGGAGGCGGTCACCGGCTCCGATCTCGACAGCGTCGACCCCGGCGTGCTGCGCGCCGCCCGCTCGCAGATCCACCAGGGCGTAGGCGCGCTCGAACTGGTCGGCCTGCCGGCCGCGGCGGTGGTGCTGCGCGCCAGCGAGGCCGCGGTCCAGCGCAGCATCGCCCGGCCGCAGGCGCTGACGCCCGAGCTCGTCACCGACATCGAGCGCTCGTCCTTCGCCCTGCTCGACTACCTGGCGCGCGTGCTCGCCGGCAAGAACGTTTCCTCGCTCTCGCTCTTCCCGCAGTACCGCGCGGTCCAGGAGGCGGTGGAGGCCGAGCGCGTCCATCCGGCCGATCTCTGGGCGATGGACTGGCGCTGGCGCGAGATCGAGAACGATCCGAACGTCGCGCCGCACACCGCCGACGCCGATTTCCGCACGCAGATGGAATCGCATCTGCTGCAGCTCATGCGCGGCACGCAGGCGCTCACCGCCTCGGCGAAGATGAGCGAGCTCTCGGCCGCGCTGGCCGCCGGCTCGGGCCATCCGCAGGTGCGCACCTTCTGGAACCTCGCCGCCGCGATGTTCGAGGCGCAGCACCACGGCCTGCTGCCGTTCGACGTCTTCACCAAGCGCGTCGCCTCGCGCCTTCTGGCGCAATTCCGGATCCTGAGCCGCGGCGACTCCGACGTCTCCGAGCGCCTCGCCCGCGACCTGCTGTTCTTCTGCGCCCAGGCGGCGCCGGGCTCGTCCGGACTGCGCCTGCCGCGCCTGAACGCGGCCCGCGCCGCGTACGCCCTGCCGGTGCAGACGCCGACCGACTATTCGCTGAGCGTGCTCGGCCGGTTCGACCCGGCGATCATCGTCCACGCCAAGAAGCGGGTCGTTGCCGCCAAGGAAGCCTGGTCGGCGACGGCGGGCGGCGAGATGCATCGCATCTCCGGCCTGGCCGAGCAGTTCGCCCTGGTCGGCGACTCGCTGCGCAAGCTCTTCCCCTACGGCGAGTCGTTCGCCGCCGAGCTGCAGACCGCGGTCACCCAGACCCAGGCGGCGAACGCGCCGCCGCCGGCGACGGTGGCGATGGAAGTCGCGACCAGCCTGCTCTACATCGAGGCCGCGCTCGAGGACGGCGATTTCGACGATCCCGAGCATGCCGACCGGGTGAAGCGCCTCGGCGAGCGTCTGGCCGCGGTGCGCCGGGACGCGC
This sequence comes from Burkholderiales bacterium, assembly GCA_031360885.1. Lineage (GTDB taxonomy): Bacteria > Pseudomonadota > Gammaproteobacteria > Burkholderiales > Burkholderiaceae_C > Schlegelella_A. Next base: position 5,449 of record JANMCC010000177.1, read on the forward strand.
CGCCGCAACCGCTAGAGACCTGGATGGAGGAGCTGTACCGGCGCGTCTCCGACCGGCAAACCATGGGCAGCGTGGTCCAGGAGCTGCGCGCCTCGCTCAGCGTCGCCGAGAAGGCGATCGACGATTTCTTCCGCAACCCGGGCAACAGCGCCGTGCTCGTCGACGTGCCGGTGCAGCTCGCGTCGATGCGCGGCGTGCTCTCGGTGCTCGGCATGGACCAGGCGTCGCAGGCGCTGCTGCGGATGCGCGACGAGGTCGACGGCCTGGTCTCGACCCAGGTCGATCCGGCCACGATCGCGAAAGCCGGCGTGTTCGACCGCATCGCCGGCAACCTGAGCGCGCTCGGCTTCATGATCGACATGCTGAGCGTGCAGCCGCAGCTCGCCAAGTCGCTGTTCGTGTTCGACGCCGAGGCCGGCACGCTCGCGCCGCTGATGGGCCGCGTCGATCCCCACCTGGCGAGCAAGCCCCAGGCGGCGCCGGTGGAGCCGCGCCTGATCGAGCAGGCGCAGATGCTTGCCTTCAGCTCGGTGCGCGAAGACGTGCCCCTGCAGGAAGTGACGCGCGACCTCGAGCGCCTTTCGCACGAGGCGCAGGCCGCCGACCAGCCGATGCTGGCGGCCGCCGTGCTGAAGGCGCAGGAGGCGCTTCTCACCGCCGCCGGCGACCTGACCAAGGTGACGACGGCGCGCGGGGAGCTCTCGGAAGCGCTGGTCGATTTCGTCGCCACCGCGACCGAGCCCGCGGGGCTCGACCTGATCAGCGAGCCGGCGCCGCTGGCGCCGATGAAGCCGATCGCGCTGGTCGGCGACCTCGAGCACGACGACGAGATGCGCGAGGTCTTCCTCGAGGAAGCGCGCGAGGTGATCGAAGGCGCGCAGGCGGCCTGCGGGCAGCTCGAGCACGCGCCCGCCGACCTCAACCTGCTGACCACCGTGCGGCGCGCGTTCCACACGCTCAAGGGCAGCGGCCGGATGGTCGGCCTCAAGGCCTTCGGCGAAGCCGCCTGGGCCTGCGAGCAGGTGTTCAACACCCAGCTGGCAGAGCAGCACGCGGCCGAGCCGCCGCTGATCGAGTTCGCGACCTGGGTGTTCGGCCATCTGTCGGGTTGGGTCGAGGACATCGCCGCGCATCGCGACGGCGAGCGAAATGAAGGCGAGGTCAAGCTCGCCGCCGACCGCGTCTCGCGCCGCCTCGCCACCGGCGAAGGCAGCTCCGACATCGCCCTGCCGATCGGCATGCCGCCCGACCTGCCGAGCGCCGCCGATCTCGACCTCGTCCGCCCGACGGCGCCGGTGCCGGCGCCCGAGCCGGCCGCCGAAGTCGAGTTCGAGCTCGATCTCTCGGGATTCGATCGCGGCGCCGAGACGCCCGTGCCGATGGGCGAACTGCCCGCCCTCGACGTTGCCTCGTCGGCGATGTTCGACCCGTTCGACGAAGCGCGCGAGGAGCCCGGCCCGGACAGCTCGCGGACCACCGTCGTCGACGCGCCGTTCGACATGACGAGCGGCATGATCGACCTCGATCTCGGCGTTGCGACCGACGCGGCGCCGCTGATCGAGCTGCTCGAGCCGAGCGACACCGCCGCCGAGCCTTCGCCCGACCTGCTGCTCGATCTCTCCGGCGGCGAGTCGCTGCCCGACGCCACCCGGACTGCCGCCTCGCGGCCGATGCCGCTGGCCGAGCTCGCGCCGCCGGCAGAGCCCGCGGCCGCCCCGGCGGCCGAGGCGGCGAGCCCGCCCGCGATCGAGGAGCCTCCCGCCGACGAGCATGTCAAGGTCGTCGGCCCGCTGCGGATCGGCATTCCGCTCTTCAACATCTACCTGAACGAGGCCGACGAGCTGTCGCGCCGGCTGACCACCGAGGTCGCCGAGTGGGCGATGGAGCTGCACCGGCCGCTCGGCGAGACGCCGATCGCGCTCGCCCATTCGCTCGCCGGAAGCTCGGCCACCGTCGGCTTCACCGACCTCTCGCACCTTGCCCGCTCGCTCGAGCACGCGCTCGCCCGCTCGCAGGTCATCGGCCACGGCACCGACGAAGAGGCGCGCCTGTTCGTCAACGCCGCCGAGGAGATCCGGCGCCTGCTGCACCAGTTCGCCGCCGGCTTCCTGAAGGAGCCCGATCCCGGCCTGCTGACGCGCCTCGCCGAGCACGAGCTGACCTCGGCGCTGCGCCTCGAGGCGGTCACCGCCGCCTCTGAGCTCGCGGGCGGCGTCGAAAGCGAATCGCCGGCCGATGCGGCGCTCGCGGTCGAGACGCTCATGAGCCTCGACATCGGCGAGGAGAGCACGCCGGCGCCCGGCGAAGAGGCGCTGCGCACCGCGCCCGCCCCGCTCGACGAGTACGTGCCGGTGGCACCGGCGACGGCCGAGGAGGCGGCCGAAGCCCCCGCTCCGGCCCAGCCCGAGGCCGCCCCCGAAGTCGCCGCGGCGACCTGGATCGAACCCGAGCCCGCGCTCGCGGCCGAGGCTCCGGCGCCGGCCGAAGCGTCCGCGCCGGCCGACACTGGACGGACGGAGGCCGATGAACCGCCCGAGGCCGGCATGTCCGCCTTCGGCGCGCTGGCGCCGTTCGCGACGCTCGGCCTCTCGGAGCTGAAGCCGCTCGCCGCCGCGCCGACCGAAGCCAACCGGCCCGCGCACGTGGCCCATGCCTCGACCTTCGGCGATGTCGACGACGACATCGACGCGGTCGATGCGGTCGACCTCGAGCTGTTCCCGATCTTCGAGGAAGAGGCGCTAGAGCTCCTGCCCAAGCTCGCCGGGCAACTGCGCGACTGGGCGCGCCAGCCGACGACGGCCGCGCACGCCAATGCGTGCATGCGCACGCTGCACACGCTGAAGGGCGGCGCGCGTCTGGCCGGCGCGATGCGCCTCGGGGAAATGGCGCACCGGCTGGAAACCCGGATCGAGCGGCTGACCGCCGGCGAGGCGGTCGTCGACGGCGCCGACGTCGAGGTCCTGCAAGGCCGTGCCGACGCGATGGCGCAGGCCTTCGACGCGATGCGCAGCCGCGACGCGCAGGCGTATGCCGACGCCGTCGCGGCGGCGGTGGCGCCGGTCGCTCCGGCGGTGGCGCTCGCGCCCGTGGCCGAGCCGCCGGCGGCGCCCGCCGCAGCGCCGATCGCGCCCGCGATCGAAGCCCGGGTCGGACCGGCGCCCGCGCAAGCGGTGCCGGCGCCGAGGGAGCCGGAAGTCAGGAAATCCGGCAAGGGTCGCGGCAAGCCCGAGCCCATCGTCACCACGCCGATGGCCCCGGCCGCACCGGTGGAGGCGCCTGCCGCTGCCGCTGCCGCTCCGGCGGCCGACGCGCCGGCATCCCTCGCTCCGGCCCGCAAGCCCGCCGCCGTCGAGCTGCCGGCGATCGACTGGTCGCGCTTCACCGCCAGCACCGCGACCGCGCCAGCCCGGCCGGTGGAGCGGGCGCAGGCCTCGGCCCAGTCGGCGGTGCGGGTGCGCGCGCCGCTGCTCGACCGGCTGGTGAACCAGGCCGGCGAGGTCAGCATCACGCGCTCGCGCATCGAGTCGGGCGTCGGCCAGATCAAGGGCTCGCTGTCGGACCTGAGCGAGAACCTCGAGCGCCTGCGCGGCCAGCTGCGCGATATCGAGCTCCAGGGCGAAGTGCAGATGACCTCGCGGCTCGAGGCCGCGAAGGCCGCGTCGCAGGCCTTCGATCCGCTCGAGTTCGACCGCTTCACCCGCTTCCAGGAGCTGACGCGGATGATGGCCGAGTCGGTCAACGACGTCGCCACCGTGCAGCGCACGCTGCAGCGCTCGCTCGAATCGACCGAGGACGAGCTGGTCGCCCAGGCGCGCCTCACGCGCGACCTGCAGGACGACCTGCTGCGCACGCGCATGGTCGAGTTCGAGGGCCTCTCGGATCGCCTGTACCGGGTCGTCCGCCAGACGGCGAAGGAAACCGGCAAGCAGGTCCGGCTCGACATCGTCGGCGGCTCGATCGAAGTCGATCGCGGCGTGCTGGACCGCATGACCGGCGCGTTCGAGCACCTGCTGCGCAACTGCGTCGCCCACGGCATCGAGCCGAGCGAGCTGCGCACGGCGGCGGGCAAGGACCCGATCGGCACGATCGTGGTCGCGCTCTCGCACGAAGGCAACGAAGTCGGCGTCGAGTTTCGCGACGACGGCGCCGGCCTCGACATGAACCGCATCCGCGCCAAGGCGAGCGCGATGGGCCTGATCGATCCGAAGCAGCCGCACGAGGACGCCGAGCTCGCCAACCTGATCTTCACCGCCGGCTTCACCACCGTCGACAAGGTGACCGAGCTCGCCGGCCGCGGCATCGGCATGGACGTCGTCCGCTCCGAGGTGATCGCCATGGGCGGCCGGATCGAGACCGCGACCGCCGCCGGGCAGGGCACCTCGTTCAAGCTGATCCTGCCGCTGACCACCGCGGTGACGCAGGTCGTGATGCTGCGCTGCGGCGACAACGTCGTCGCCGTGCCGTCGACACTGGTCGAGATCGTGCGCCGCGCCAAGCCGCAGGAGGTCGACGCCGCCTACGCCAGCGGCGCCTACGAATTCGGCGAGCGCAGCCTGCCGTTCTTCTGGCTCGGCGCGCTGCTGCAGATGGGCCCGCCGCCGGCCGACGCCGGGGCGCGCAACCGCACCGTCGTCGTCGTGCGCAGCGCCCAGCAGCGGATCGCGGTGCACGTCGACGAAGTGCTGGGCAACCAGGAAGTCGTGGTCAAGAACCTCGGGCCGCAGCTCTCGCGCCTGCCCGGCCTGGCCGGCATGACGCTGCTCGCCTCGGGCGTGGTCGCGCTGATCTACAACCCGGTCGCGCTCGCCACGCTCTATGGCGACGAGGCGCGCGCCGCCACCCAGGCGGCGGTGAAGGGCGGCGCGGGCGGCGCCGTCTCGGCGCCGGTGATCTCGCACGCGCCGCCGGCGGCGCCGCTGGTGCTGGTGGTCGACGATTCGCTCACCGTGCGCCGGGTGACGCAGCGCCTGCTGGTGCGCGAGGGCTATCGGGTCACGCTCGCCAAGGACGGGCTGGATGCGCTCGAGCGCCTGGCCGAGGAAGTGCCGCAGGTCGTGCTTTCCGACATCGAGATGCCGCGCATGGACGGGTTCGACCTGGTGCGCAACCTCCGCGCCGACGCTCGCTGGCGCGCCCTGCCGGTGATCATGATCACCTCGCGGATCGCGCAGAAGCATCGCGAGCACGCGGCCGAGCTCGGCGTCGACCACTACCTCGGCAAGCCCTATTCGGAAGAGGACCTGCTGGCGCTGATCGCCCGCTACACCTCGGCTCAGGCCGAGGCCTGAGCGCTCAGCCGGGCGCCGGCTTCGCCTTGCGCACCGCGGCGTAGCGGGCGAGCGTCTTCTCGCGCGCCTCGGCGTGATCGACGATCGGCCGCGGGTAGTCGCGGCCGAGCATGACCCCGGCGGCCTCGAGCTCGATCGGCCCGAGCTCCCAGGGCGCGTGGATCTGCTCGTCGCTCAGCCGCGAGAGCTGCGGCAGGTAGCGGCGGATGAAGCGGCCGTGCGGGTCGAACCGGCGGCTTTGCGTCACCGGGTTGAAGATCCGGAACCAGGGCTGCGCGTCGCAGCCGGTCGACGCCGCCCACTGCCAGCCGCCGTTGTTCGACGCCAGGTCGTAGTCGATCAGGTGCTCGGCGAAATAGGCTTCGCCGCGGCGCCAGTCCAAGCCCAAGTCCTTGACCAGGAAGCTCGCCGCGACCATGCGCAGGCGGTTGTGCATCCAGCCGGTCTGGTTGATCTGCGCCATCGCCGCGTCGACCAGCGGATAGCCGGTGCGGCCCTCGCACCAGGCGGCGAAGCTCTCGTCGGCATGGCGGCCGTGCTCGAAGCGGACCTTGTCGTATTCGGGCTTGCAGCTGTGGCCGACGACGTGCGGCAGGTGATGCAGGATCTGCTGGTAGAAGTCGCGCCAGACGAGTTCCGAGAGCCAGACCCGGGCGCCGTCGCTCGCCGGGCGCGCGGCCGCCTCGCGCGCCAGGCGGCGGATCGAGATCGTGCCGAAGCGCAGGTGCACGCCGAGGTAGCTCGGGCCCTTGATCGCCGGGAAGTCGCGGGCGCTGTCGTAGGCGTCGATGCGGCCGAGGAAGTCGGCGAGCAGAACCTCGGCAGCGGCGCTGCCGCCGTGCACCTTGAGGCTTGCCAGGTTGGTGGCGACGAAGCCGAGCGCCGCCAGCAAGGGAATGCCCGCCGGCACCTCGGCGGGGAGCGCCGCCAGGCCAGCCGCGTGGCGCTCGACCGGGTAGGCCTTGAGGTAGAAGTCGTCGAGCTTCTTCAGCCACGCGCTCCGGTACGGCGTGAACACGCTGTAGGGCTTGCCGCTGCCGGTCAGAACCTCGCCGCGCTCGAAGACGACGTGGTCCTTGGAGGTGTGCAGGGCGACGCCGCCGGCGGCGAGGGCGCCGCGTACGGCGGCGTCGCGCGCCAGGGCATAGGGGTCGTCGTCGTGGTTGGCGTAGACCGCCTGGACGTGGAGCTCGTTCGCCAGGGCGACGATCTCGTCGCTGCCCTTGCCCTGGCGAACGATCAGGCGAACGCCGTGCGTGCCCTGGCGCCGGCCGAGCGCGGCCAGCTCGGCGTCCAGTGCTTCAACGCTCTGCAGGATGAACTCGACCCGCCGGTCGGCGCGCGGCAGCGGATCGAGGATCTCGCGGTCGAAGACGAAGGCGCACCAGACCTGCCGCGCCGCCTTGAGCGCATGGAACAGCGCCGCGTGATCGCTGCTGCGCAGGTCGCGCCGAAACCAGACCAGCGCCGAGGCCAGGGACTTCTCCATCATCAGAAATTGTGAGCGAACCCAGCGTGCCCGGCCCTTCGGGTTGCCTCCAGAAAGCGCCCACTCGGCGTTGCGCCGCTTGCCATGGCGACCTGCCATGGCTGCGCGTCGCGCCTTGATTGGGCGCTTTCTGGAGGC
>JANMCC010000184.1:0-5734 GCA_031360885.1 Burkholderiales bacterium
CTTCAGGTCGCGCGCGGTGACGATGAAATCCTGCAGGGTGTCGCCCTGCAGGTAGTTCATCACCATGTAGACGGTTTCGTTCTCGCGGAAGAAGTTCAGCACCGAGACCACGCTGGTGTGCGAGATCTGGGCGAGCGAGCGCCCTTCTTCGAAGAAGCTCTTCAGGCCGAGCCGGTAGAGCGGCTGCTTCTCGGGCTTGACCCGCGGCGTGAGCTCGCCGGGAGAACGCTCGGCAAGCGAGGAAGGCAGGTATTCCTTCAGCGCGACGAGCTTGCGGTCGGCGTCTTCGCAGAGGTAGACGACGCCGAATCCACCGGCCGCCAGTTTCTTGATAACCTGATAGCCGCCCACCACCGTGCCCGAAGGCAAGGGTGCTGGTTTGGGCTTTGACATGGGTCGCGAAACGGGGGGCAAAAGAGCGTGGCAGTTTACAGCATGACCGGCTACGCCAATGCCTCGGCGGCCCCTGTTTCCCGGCCTGCGGCAGCATTGCACGAACGTCGCGGCGAGCTGCATTCCGGGGCCCCCGCGGCGCCCGCCATCGGTGTAGAGCTGCGCTCGGTCAACGGCCGCTTTCTCGACATCGGCCTGCGCCTTCCCGACGAATACCGCTCGCTCGAGCCCGCCCTGCGCGAGCTCCTCACCGCCCGCTTCAAGCGCGGCAAGATCGAGCTGCGCCTGACCGGCGCCGGCGAGTCGGAGAGCGCGAACGCCGAGCCGCTGCCCGAGCAGCTCGCCCACCTCGGCCAGATCGAAAGCCGGGTGCGCGAGCTGCTGCCCAACGCCCGGCCCCTCTCGGTGCACGAGGCCTTGCAGTGGTGCCGCGGCGCGGCGCGCAGCGTCGGCGCCGCCGAGCTCGTGCTCGAGGTGGCCCAGCGCTGCGCTGACGGCCTGGTGGCGGCGCGTGCCCAGGAAGGCGCGCGGCTCGCCGCGATCCTGCTGGAGCGGGTCGGGCACCTGCGCGGCCTGGCGGCGGCGGCCGAGCCGCTCGTGCCCGCAGCGGTCGCGCGCCAGCAGCAGCGCTTCGTCGAGCGCTGGAACGACGCCCTCGTCACCACCGGCGCGGCGCAGTCGATCTCGCGCGAGGCCACCCAGGAGCGCGCCCTCAACGAGGCCGCCGCGTACGCGATCCGGATCGACGTCGCCGAGGAGCTGGCGCGGCTGCGCTCGCATCTCGACGAGATCGCCCGCCTGCTCGCCAAGGGGGGCGAGGTCGGCAAGCGCCTCGAGTTCCTGATCCAGGAGCTGCTGCGGGAGGCGAACACGCTCGGCTCGAAGTCGACCTCGATCGAGATGACCGCGATCTCGGTCGAGATGAAGGTCGCGATCGAGCAGCTGCGCGAGCAGGTGCAGAACGTCGAATAGCAGCCCGTGCCGACAGTTTTCCTGTCGCACCCGAGCGACAAGCTCGATCACTACTTCGGCGCCCGGGCGACCGGCGCGCTCGGCGCCCTCGCCGAGATCCGCTTCAATCGCGAGCCGCGGGAGCTTTCGACCGCCGAGCTCGTGGTCGCGGCGCGCGGCTGCGAGTACCTGATCGCCTACCGGCAGACGCCCGGGCCCGAGGCGCTGTTTCGCGACCGGACCGAGCTTTGCGCCTTCATCCGCTGCGCCATGGACATCCGCACCGTCGACGTCGCCGCGGCGAGCGCGCACGGCGTGCTGGTGACCCGGGCGAGCGCCGGCTTCGTGCCGGCGGTGGCGGAGTGGATCGTGGCGATGATGGTCAATCTCGGCCGCGACCTCGTCCGCCACGCCGAGGCGGCGCACCGGCAGCTGCCCTGCAAGCAGAGCATGGGCCGGCAGCTCCACGGCTCGACGCTCGGCGTGATCGGCCTCGGGCGGATCGGCCGCCACCTTGCCCTTCTTGCCGGCGCCCTCGGCATGCGCGTGCTCGCGAGCGACCCGAACGCTGCGGCGGCCGCCGAGGCGAACGCGAGCCTGGTGCCGCTGCCGGCGCTGCTGGCCGGATCCGACTTCGTCGTCTGCCTCGCGCCGGCCAGCGCCGAGACCGAGAACCTGATGGACGCCGCCGCGTTCGCGTCGATGAAGCCGGGCGCGTTCTTCATCAATGCCGCGCGCGGCGAGCTGGTCGACGACGACGCCCTCCTCGCCGCGCTCGACTCCGGACACCTCGGCGGCTGCGCCCTCGACGTCGGCCGCGCCCCCGACCAGATGCCCGCGCCCGCGCTGGCGCACCATCCGCACGTGCTGGCCACGCCGCACATGGGCGGCCTGACATTGCCGGCAATCGAGCACCAGGCGCTCGAAACGGTCGCCCAGCTCGGCCTGCTGCTGCGCGGCGAGATCCCGCAAGGGGCGGTGAATCCGGCGCATGCGACCCGCTGGCTCGGCCGGCGAAACGAGAAGCAAGGAAGTCGGCCATGACCGCGCCGCTCGCCGCCTATCCCGGCGCGTGCGACTGCCACATGCACGTCTTCGAGGACCGCTGGCCACTGGCGCCGACGGCGACCTTCAAGCCGCCGCACGCGCCCGCGGCCGACTACCTCGCGGTGCGCCGCGCGCTCGGCTTCGAGCGCGTCGTCGTCGTCCAGCCGACCGGCTACGGGCTCGACAACCGCTGCACGCTCGAAGCCGTCGCGGCGCTCGGCCCCGAGGCGCGTGCCGTGGTCGTCGTCGCGCATGACGAGGCCGATGCCGAGCTGGCGCGCCTGCACCGCCTGGGTGCCCGCGCCGTGCGCTTCATGATGCTGCCCGGCGGGGTGCTGCCCTGGTCGGCGCTCGCCCCGACCGCGGCGCGGATCGCCCCGCTCGGCTGGAACATCAACCTGCAGCTCGACGGCCGCGAGCTGCCGCGGCACGAGGCGGCCCTGCTCGCGCTGCCGATCCGCCTGGTGGTCGATCACGTCGGCCGCTTCCATGGCCCGACCACGCCCGAGAGCCCGGCCTTCGCCTCGCTCTGCCGCCTGCTCGACAGCGGCCGTTGCTGGGTCAAGATCTCGGCGCCGTACGAGAGCTCGAAGCTCGGCCCCCCCGACTACGCCGACATCGCGCCGCTGGCGCGGGCGCTGGCCGGGCGCTACCCCGAGCGGTGCCTGTGGGCGAGCAACTGGCCGCATCCGAACGTCGTGCCGCGTCCCGCCGACAGCGCGATGCTCGACTGGACATTCGCCTGCATCGCGAGCGAAGCGGCGCGACGCCGCATCCTGGTCGACAACCCGGCCGAGCTGTACGGCTACGCGACGACGTAGAAGCTCATCAGCACCTGCTGCGGCAGGCGCTGGCCGACGCAGAGGAACTGCCGTTCGTTGAGCCACGCCCAGCGCGGATCGCCGGTCTCGAGGCTCACCTGGCCGCGGAAATAGACCTCCTTCGGGTCGACCGGCTCGCCGCGCAGCAGCCGCGCGGTGACCTCGGCGCTGGCCGCGCGCAGGGCATTGTTCTGCACGAACACGCGGGCGCCATCGTCGAGCTCGAGCATGTAGCGGGCCTCGAGCCGGGCCAGCGTGCCGCCGTGGATCATCTGGAAGTCGGCGCCGGTCAGCACCCGGCCCGAGAGCCGACCCCCGACCGTGCCGCCGAGGATCGGCACCAGCCGGCGCTGGCCGAGCGGCGTCTGGCCGGCGTCGAGCGGCACGCCGACCTCGACCGTGAGATTGCACAGGTGCTCGAGCGCGGGCGGCGGCAAGGTGACGTCGGACATGGTTCGGCCTCGTTTTGCGTGCGCCGGCGAAGGCATGCGCCGCGCGCAGTGTCGGCGACGACCCTCGGCACGTAAACTTCGCGCCAACCCGCATCCCGACCATGGACTACCCCGGCAATCTCTTCGCCGTCGCCGCACCCAGCGGCACGGGCAAATCGAGCCTCGTCAAGGCGCTGCTCGAGCTCGACTCGCACCTCGTCGTCTCGATCTCGCACACCACCCGAAAGCCGCGCGGCCAGGAGCAGGACGGGCGCGAGTACCACTTCGTCGCCGAGCCGGAGTTCCGCTCGATGATCGACGCCGGCCAGTTCGTCGAATGGGCCGAGGTCCACGGCAATCTCTACGGCACTTCGCGCGGCGCGATCGAGGACCGCATCGTCCAGGGTCAGGACGTGCTGCTCGAGATCGACTGGCAAGGCGCCTTGCAGATCAAGCGTCTCTTTCCCAACGCCATCCTGATCTTTCTGCTGCCGCCGAGCTGGGACGAGCTGCTGCAACGCCTGCAGCGTCGCGGCGAGGACGATCCGCAGGTGATCGAACGTCGCATGGCCAATGCGCGCATCGAGGTGTCGAAGGCCCGGCACTTCGACTTCGTTATAATCAATGCCCTGTTCGAGTCGGCGCTGTTCGATCTCAAGGCGATCGTCCACTCCCAGCGCCTCAAGTACGCGTCCCTGCAGCGGGCCAAGCCTGCTGTCTTCGCGGCCCTCGACCTGCTCTGACGCCTCGATTCCCTTGCCCCAGGGGCCGTTCGCGGTCCCGTCTGAAAGCTCCCATGGCCCGCATCACCGTCGAAGACTGCCTCGTCAAGATCCCGAACCGGTTCCAGCTCGTGCTCGCGGCCACGTATCGTGCCCGCATGCTGAGCCAGGGCCATGCGCCCAAGGTCGAGACCAAGAACAAGCCCGGCGTCACCGCGCTGCGCGAGATCGCCGCTGGCGAGATCGGTATCGAGATGCTGCGCAAGGTTCCGGTCTAAAGCTGCTCCCGACGGCGGCGCCACCTGCGCCGCCGCAAACCGGCCGCCGTCCCCAGGCGGCCCCACTGATCGGTCGGGCGCGGGTTCCGCGCTAAATTCGGGGCATGGTCGCGCGCTCGTCCACCGCCTCAACCGACGCCAAGCCGGCGCCGAAAAGGCGCCCGCTGCCCGTTGTCAAGCCCGCGCCCGGTGCCGACGCCGCGGCCGCCTCGTTCGCCGCCCTCACCGTCAAGCTCGACTACCTCGACGCGGCCGACATCCGCCGCGTGCGCGAGGCCTACCGTTTCGCCGACGAGGCCCACCTCGGCCAGTTCCGCGCCAGCGGCGAGCCGTACATTACCCACCCGATCGCCGTCGCGGGCCTGTGCGCCGAGTGGAAGCTCGACGCGCAGGCGATCATGGCCGCGCTGATGCACGACGCGATGGAGGATTGCGGCATCACCAAGGCCGAGCTGATCGAGCGCTTCGGCGCACCCACCGCCGACCTCGTCGACGGCCTCACCAAGCTCGACAAGCTGAGTTTCTCGACGCGCGAGGAATCGCAGGCCGAGTCGTTCCGCAAGATGCTGCTGGCGATGACGCGCGACGTGCGCGTGATCCTGGTCAAGCTCGCCGACCGCCTGCACAACATGCGCACCATGGACGCGGTCGACCGCGCCAAGCAGAAGCGCGTCGCCGGCGAGACGCTCGACATCTACGCGCCCATCGCCCACCGGCTCGGCCTCAACCAGACCTACCGCGAGCTGCAGGAGCTCTCGTTCAAGCACCTCAAGCCCTGGCGCGAGGCGGCGCTCTCGAAGGCGGTGCTGAAGGCGCGCGGCTACCGCCGCGACATGGTCGAGCGGATCCAGCGCGACGTGGAGAAGGCGTTCGCGAACGCCAAGCTGCCGGCGCAGATCTTCGGCCGCGAGAAGACGATCTATTCGATCTACGCCAAGATGCGCGAGAAGCACCTGACCTTCGCCCAGGTGAGCGACATCTTCGGCTTTCGCGTCGTCGTCGCCACGCTGTCCGAGTGCTATATCGCGATGGGCGTGCTGCACCAGCTCTACAAGCCGGTGCCGGGCCGCTTCAAGGACTACATCGCGATC
>JANMCC010000251.1:0-33497 GCA_031360885.1 Burkholderiales bacterium
CCGCGGCGCGACAAGGGCTCGGCCGACGTCACCTTCATCGCCAAGGCGCGGGCGAGCGGCCGTTGCGAGATCCGGCCCGGGCACACGCTGCTGCGCATCGTCGTCGGCGCCGACCGGCGGGTCGAGGCGGTCGAGATCGCCGATGCGTCGAAGCGGGTGCAGCGCATCGCCACGCCGCGCCTCGTGCTCGCCTGCGGTGCGGTCGAGACGCCGCGCGTGCTGCTGCTGCAGCGTGGACTCGGCGGCGCGCAGGTGGGCCGCAACTTCCTCGAAAGCGTCGCCTGGACGAGCATCGCCGATGCCGGCGAGCCGCTGCTCAGCTTCGGCGGCCTGCCGGCCGACGCGATCAGCTGGGACAGGAACCGCCCCGACGCGATTCCCGGCGTGATCGGCGGCTTTCGCCTCAGCGCCGCGATCCACGAGGCCGACATGATGGGCGCGATCGCCCATGCGCAGCGCGCCGTGGCCGGCTGGGGCCGGGCGCACCAGGAGAAGATGCGGCGCGCGGTCGGCAGCCTGATCGCCGTCGGCGCGGTCGGCGAGAGCCTGCCGCACGAGGGCTCGAAGATCGACCTCGACCCGAAGGAGAAGGACGGCTTCGGCCGGCCCCTGGCGCGGATCCATTCCTTCGTCGACGCGATGAACGTCAGGCGCCTGCAGGCGATGGCGGCGGCCGCGCGCGGGCTGCTCAAGGCGAGCGGCGCGACCTCGCTGGTCGAGGAGTACGGTACCTACGACGCCTTCTCCTCGGCGCACGTGTTCGGCTCGTGCCGCATGGGGGCCGACCCGCGCAGCTCGGTGGTCGACGCGAATCTGCGCGTCCACGGCGTGCCCAACCTCTGGATCTGCGATGCGAGCGTGTTTCCGAGCTCGGGCGGGGGCGAGGCGCCCTCTCTGACGATCCAGGCGCTGGCTCTGCGCGCGGTCGATCGCATGGCCTGAGGAAAACCCTCTGCCCCCAACGTGGGCTTGGCTCGTGCAGGTGCGCGCCCCAGAATAATGCCGCCTGGCCCGGTGCTCTCGCCGACGCAGGCGCAACAAGAACTTCCCGAACACAACGGAGACAACCGATGCGAAAGATCATTCACGGCATCCTGTTCGCGCTGACGGCGTTTGCGCTGGCCCTTCCGGCCCATGCCGGCAAGGGGGGCGGCACGGTGCCGCCCACGATCGCGAAGAAGGGCCGCAACAACAACAGCATCTACGCCGGCATCAACTGGAACTTCGGCGTGCGCAACGGCGCCACGGCGGTGCTGGGCTATCGCGACGCCAGGGTCAAGTCGAACGGCAACGTCGACGGTTTCAAGGTCGAGGCGACCTGGGTGCTGAGCGGCGCGCCCATGGGGTTCGGCGAGCTCCGCGCCAAGTACCTCCGGGGCAAGCGTTCGGCCCAGGGCGAGGTCGGCGTTGGCTTCTCCGGCGCCCACGAAGCGTTCCTGCTCAACGCCGGCGTCCAGGGCCCGTACGCCAACGGCGGCGTCGACTACCTGTTCAACAAGGGCTGGCTGGCATCGATCGGCGTCAACACGCTGAAGAAGGTGAGGAAGCCGGAAGAAACGCTGACCTGTCCGGCCGGCTACGTCCTGGACGTCGACGTCTGCGTGATCGACTGAGACCGCGAACCCATCGCGCCACCGTCTGATACCGTGGCGCGGTGACCGATCTCCGGGCGCCGGCCGAGGCGTGGTTCGCCTCCCGCGGCTGGCAGCCTTTTCCCTTTCAGCGCGAGGTCTGGGCGGCGATGGCCGCCGGCCGCAGCGGCCTGCTCCACGCCACCACCGGTTCCGGCAAGACCTACGCCGTGTGGTTCGGCGCGCTCGCCCGCGCGGCCGCGCTCGGCGTGGCGGCGAAGGCCGGCCATGCGCCCTCGCTCGGCATCCTCTGGATCACGCCGATGCGTGCGCTCGCCGCCGACTCGGCGCGGGCGATCCGGGCGCCGCTCGAAGACATCGGCCTCGCCGACTGGAGCGTCGGCATCCGCACCGGCGACACCTCGTCGGCCGAGCGGGCGAAGCAGGACCGGCGCTTCCCGACCGCACTGATCACCACGCCCGAGTCGCTCAGCCTGATGCTGACGCGGGAGCATGCGCACGACGAGCTGGCGGCGGTGCACACGGTCATCGTCGACGAGTGGCACGAGCTCATGGGCAGCAAGCGCGGCGTGCAGGTGCAGCTGGCGATCGCGCGGCTGCGCCGCTGGAACCCGCGCCTGGTCGTGTGGGGTCTCTCGGCGACGCTCGGCAACCTGGCCGAGGCGATGCAGGTGCTGCTCGGCCACGACGACGGCGAGATGGTGCGCGGCCGGCTCGAGAAGAACCTCGTCATCGACACGCTCCTGCCGGTCAACCCGGGACGCTTTTCCTGGGGCGGCCACCTCGGCAAGCAGATGCAGCAGCCGGTGGTCGAGGAGATCGGCAAGGCGGCGACGACCCTGGTCTTCGTCAACATGCGCTCGCAGGCCGAGGCCTGGTACCAGCTCATCCTCGAGCAGAAGCCCGAATGGGCCGGGCTCGTGGCGCTGCACCACGGCTCGCTCGACAAGGAGGTGCGCGACTGGGTCGAGCTCGGCCTGAAGGAAGGCCGGCTGAAGGCGGTGGTGGCGACCTCGTCGCTCGACCTCGGCGTCGACTTCCTGCCGGTGGAGCGCGTCCTGCAGATCGGCTCGGCCAAGGGCGTGGCGCGGCTCCTGCAACGCGCCGGCCGGAGCGGCCACGCGCCCGGCCGGGCGAGCCGGATCACGCTCGTGCCGACCAACACGCTCGAGCTGGTCGAGGCGACCGCGGCGCGGCGCGCGGCGCTGGCCGGCAACATCGAGAAGCGCGCCACGCCCGACAAGCCTTTCGACGTACTGGTCCAGCACCTGGTCACGATCGCCCTCGGCGGCGGCTTTCGCGACGACGAGCTGTTCGAGGAGGTGAAGGGCGCGTGGGCCTTCCGCAAGCTGAGCCGCGCCGAGTTCCAGTGGGCGCTCGATTTCGTCGTCCAGGGCGGCTCCAGCCTGCACGCCTATCCCGAGTACCACCGTGTCGTCGCCGATGCCGAGGGCGTCTACCGGGTGCCGAACCGGGCGATCGCACGGCGCCACAAGCTCAACGTCGGCACCATCGTCAGCGATTCGTCCATGCAGGTGAAGTACCTGAGCGGCGGGCGGATCGGCACGGTGGAAGAGGGCTTCGTCGCCCGCCTGAGGAAGGGCGACTGCTTCGTCTTCGCCGGCCGCACCCTCGAGTTCGTGCGCGCCGAGGAGATGACCGCCTGGGTCAAGCGCGCCGACGGTCGCAAGGCGGCGATGATCAGCTGGGCCGGCGCCAAGATGCCGCTCTCGAGCGAGCTTGCCGATTCGGTGATGGAGGTGCTTGCCGACGCCGCGCAGGGCGACTTCTTCGAGCCGGAAATGGAAGCCGCCCGGCCGATGCTCGAGACCCAGGCGCTGCTCTCGCGCATCCCGACGCCGAAGACGCTGCTGATCGAAAAGCTCGATTCGCGCGAGGGCCAGCACCTGTTCCTCTATCCCTTCGCCGGCCGCAACGCCCACATCGGCCTGGGCAGCCTGCTCGCCTGGCGGCTCTCGAGGAACGAGCCCAACACCTTCAGCATCGTCATCAACGACTACGGCCTCGAGCTTCTCAGCGTCAAGCCGGTCGACCCTGCGTCGCTGGTCGACCAGAGCCTGTTCGAGGAAGGCGACCTGCTGCAGGACGTGCTCGCGAGCTTGAACTCGAGCGAGCTGGCGCGCCGGCGCTTTCGCGAGATCGCACGCGTCAGCGGCCTGATCAGCCAGGGCTTTCCCGGCCAGCCCAAGAGCACGCGCCAGCTCCAGGCCTCGAGCAAGCTGTTCTACGAGGTGTTCCGCAAGTACGACGAGGGCAACATGCTGCTCGGCCAGGCGGAGAACGAGGTGCTGAGCCAGGAGCTCGACATCGGCCGCCTGAAGGAGGTGCTGCGGCGGATGCGCCGGCAGCGGGTGACGTTCGTCGAGCTCGCGGTGCCCAGCCCGTTCGCCCTGCCGTTGATGGTGGAGCGGTTCCGCGAGAAGCTGACCACCGAAAAGCTCAAGGACCGCCTCGAGCGGATGCTCAAGGAGATGGAGAAGGCGGCCGAGCCGTAGTTCTGGCGCTGCCGGCGCGGCTGCGCGAGATCGCGATCTGCGCGGTCGCGACGATCTTTTGCAGAGATCACCCGAAGGGCCGCTGCCGCGGCGCGAGCCCTCCCATAGCGTTGACAGGCCCTAGCCGGCGCTCGCGATCCACTCGACGATCGCGTCGAGCGCCGGCGTAGCGCGCGCCGCCTCGGGGTCGGTGACGATCAGGGCGACCGCGTAGATCTTGCCGCTCCTGCCGCGCACGTAGCCGGCGAGGGCGCGCGTATCCGACAGCGTGCCGGTCTTCAGCCAGGCCTGGCCGGTCGCCGCGCCGCGGGTCATGCGGTGCACCAGCGTTCCGTCGACGCCGGCGATCGGCAGCGAATCGACCAGCGTCTGTGCGCTCGCGCCGCGCCAGGCGGTGCGCAGCAGGTCGACCAGCGCCCGCGGCTTGCCGCGCTCGGCGCGCGACTGCCCCGAGCCGACGACGACGCGGAAGTCGCCGTCGCGCAGGCCCTGGGCGCGCAGCCACTCGCGCATTCGCTGCTGCGCCGCGCCGAGCGCGCGATCGTGGACCGCGCCGCTCGCAGGCGCCGATGCGCCGCCGGGCGCGAGCGCGAGCAGGACGCTGCGCGCCGCCTCGTTGTTGCTGGTCTTGTTCATCTCGCGCAGGACTTCGCCGACCGGCGTCGCCAGCTCGCTGAAGGCCTGCGTGGCGCGCGACCGCGGCGCCGCCGCCTCGCGCTCGACGACGCTGCCGCGCAGGCTGCCGCCGCTCTCGGTCCAGAGCTCCGCCACCATCCGCGAGGCGGCGATCGGCAGGGCCGGTGCGGCGCCGAGCTCGGGCTCCAGGCGCAGGGCGGGCGGCGCGGTCACGTAGGCGATGTCCTCGCCCGCGCAAGCGGCGTTCCAGCGTCCGCGCACCCAGAGCTGCAGCGGCGGGCCGGCCTCGATCTCGTCCGCCCCTCTCCAGCTCGCCCAGGCGGCGCAGCCGCCGCCCATCAGCACGTCGTTCACGACCAGCGCATTGGCGGGCCGCGGCGTCACGCTCACGTCTGCGCGCTCGCCCCGCGCCGGTCGCACCGAGACGACGAGCTTGCCCTGGTTGTAGGTGCGAGAGTCGATCGGCGCGTCGGGCGCGCGTTCCGCCGCGGTCGCCTCGAGCTGCTTCGGATCGCGCTCGTGGAGCAGGGCGATGTCTTCGAGGACGATGTTGCCGGCGATCGCCTCCAGGCCTTGCCCGTGCATCTGCACGAACCAGCGGCGCAGCTCGTTGCCGGTCAGGCCGACCGGGCCGCCGGCGAGCACCAGGTCGCCACGCAGCCGTCCGTCGACCACCGGGCCGGTCGCGTAGGCCACGGTGCGCCAGCGGTGCTGCGGGCCGAGCAGGTCGAGCGCGGCGAGCGAGGTGACCAGCTTGGTGGTCGAGGCGAGCAGGAAGGGCTGCTCCGCCTGGAGCGACAGCAGCGGCGGCGCATCGGTGCTTTCGACCGACCGCACGGCGAGGGCGAAGCTTCGCGTCGGCAGGCCGGAGCGGCCCAGGATCGCGGCGACCGGGGCAGGCAAGACCTGCGCGGGGAGCGGGGCGGCCGCCGCCGCCCTGGGCCGGATCGCGGGCGCGGCGTGCGCCGCGTCGAGCGCCAGCGTGGCAGCGACGAGAAGCGCGAGGGCGAGGGTGACGCGCGGGACATTCGGCATGGTGGCCGAGCAGGGCAATCGGCGTACGCGCCGGCGCCGCCGGCCCCCCGGGTTGCGGGGGCGGCGGCGCGAAGCGCGGGCGGCCGGGAACGACGGGCGCGTCGTTCCTGGCGCGTTGTCCGGTCAGGCCCTGGCGGCCGCGACGGTTCCAGCGATCACGGTCGTTGCGCTGACCGTCGTGGCGATCGAACCGGTCGGGAATGCCGTCGCGGTCGCGATCGTGGCGCGCGCCGTCGAACCGGTCGTAGCGATTGGGAATGCCATCGCCTAGAGCGGCGAGGGGTACGCGATCAGGCGCAGCTGCACCGTTGCCGATGCCGCCGGCGAGGACTTCGGCAGGCGCGCCTCGGCCACGCCGCGCGAGCGCAGGTGCGCGTGCACGGCGTCGGCGCGCTGCAGGGCGAGCGGGGTGGTGACGCTCGCGTCGTCGGGCGCGGCGAGCAGCGCCACCTGGGCCTGCGGAACGCGGCGCAGGCTCTCGGCCACCTTGTCGAGCACCGCGGCGAGCGCCGGCTTGACGGTGCTGCGCCCGCTGTCGAAGCAGAACTCGCGCGGCACCTCGAGGGTCAGCACGCCGTCGCCGCGCTGGGCGACCTTGACCGGCGTGTCGCGGAACCAGGTGCCGAGCCATTGGCGCTCGACGGCCAGGGCTTCGGCGGCCGCGGTTCGCTGCGCCGGCGTGGTCGGCACGGGCGCCGCCGCGCCGCCGCTTGCCGGCGCCGGCGTGGCGGCGCAACCGCCGAGGGCGAGGGCGATCAGGAGCGTCAGGAAGA
The DNA here is from genome assembly GCA_031360885.1 of Burkholderiales bacterium. Lineage (GTDB taxonomy): Bacteria > Pseudomonadota > Gammaproteobacteria > Burkholderiales > Burkholderiaceae_C > Schlegelella_A. Next base: position 6,553 of record JANMCC010000251.1, read on the forward strand.
GCATGGGCATGGGATCGCCGGCGAGGAGCTTTGCCACAGTGGACCACGGCGACCATACCCGCTGCCCGGCCCGCCCTTGTGTCCGTCTGCTACGGTTGCTTGCCTGCAATGGCATGGAAGTCGTGACCCAGCCCTTCGACGTCGTCGCCCCTGCGCGGCGCGAGGCCGCAGGTCAAGCCGGCTCGAGAACGTGGATCGCGCGGCTCGCGGTCAGCTCCTTGACCTGCGCGGCGTAGGCTTTCATGTGCGGCGCGACGGCATGCGCCTGCAGCGCCGCGAGCGACTCCCACTTCTCGACGACGACGAAGGCATCGGCGCCGAACTGGGCGAAGCCGGGGACGGGATCGCGCAGGTCGACCACCGCTTCGTAGGCGATGCAGCCGGCTTCGGCGCGGACCGCCGGCACGTTGGCGCGGAAGGCCGCGAGGATCCGCTCGCGCATTCCAGGCTTGGCCGTGATCACGGCGAGGACATGGATCATCGGGCTCTCCGGGGGTTGAAGGCCGACTGTATCCGCAGGCTCGCCAGCCAAGATTCGCACGCTCCGCCCGGCCGGCAAGCCCGGGCGAGCGACGCGCGGCCTCAAGAAGGCGCGCCGGCGGTCGAAAGCAGGAGGTGAAATCTTCCACGACGGACGAGGGCAGGATGCATGTCCGGTAGATCGCTGCGCTGGGTCAAGGACGTGCTGAGCCGCTCGATCCAGCTCGAGCACAGGCGCAACCATTCCCAGGCTTCGCCCGCCGAGGCCAGGCGCGGCGCGGCGGCGGCCGATCCGGCGCAGGCATTGCTGATGGAGCAGCGCGCCGACCTGGGCGCGCGTCTCCTGGTGCACGACCCCGCGACCCAGCCAGTGCGCAACCTGTTCGTCGTCCACGACCAGCTCGGCAGCCGTGGCTGGGCAGGGGTCGAGGCCCTGCCGCTGAGCGTGATCGGCCGGGCCCTGACCGAAGCCCAGATCCTCGCCCTGCACGAGCCCTCGCCGGTGCTGACGACGATCATCGAGACCCTGCGCTCGATCAAGATCACGGCCGAGGCGCGGGCCGCGCAGGCGCTGCAGGAAGCGCTCGAGCGCGAGTGGGAGCGGGAGAAGCCGCTCACCCCCGAAGTCTCCGAGACCAACTACGACGAGTACGAGCTGATGGAACGCAGCTGGGTCGGCACCGTGCCGGCCGGGCTCGACCTCTCCGACCGCGCGCCCTCGACGCGGTGATCGCGCGGTAGCCGCGCGGTAACCGCGCGGTAACGGCGCCCCGCCTATACCGCGATATCCGGCGCCGAGACGGCGCCGGATCCCGTCGTTGCCAACCCGCTGTCCGCGGCACCACACTCGCGCAGCATGACCCGTTCCGCCCCTGCCCGGCTGTCCCCGGCCGTCGACCCGGCGCCCCGCCTCGAGCTGCGCCTGCTCGGCGCGCCCTGCCTCGTGGTGGGCGAGCGCCGGATCGCGCTCTCGGCCAAGGACGCGGCCCTGCTCGGCCTGGTGGCGCTCGCCGGCCCGATCCGCGCCGACCGGGTGGCGGCGATGCTCTGGCCGGCGGTCACCGCGAAGCAGGCCGACACCAGCCTGCGCCAGCGCCTGTACCGCCTGCGCCACGAGGCGGCGCTGCCGCTGCTCGCGAGCGGCGCCGTGCTGCAGCTCGAGAAGACGGTCGGCACCGACCTCGCGGCGAGCCTCGAGCGGATCGCCGGCGACGAGCATGCCGCCCTCGACGAGCTGCTCGGCGACCTGGCCTACGACGAGCTGCCCGAGCTCGCCGACTGGGTGCGCGAGCAGCGCCGTCAGTGGCACGAGCGGCGCGGCGCGGCGCTCGCCGCCGCCGCCGCGCAATGCGAGAGCGAAGGCGCGGTGGCGCGCGGCCTGGTCTACGCGCAGCGCCTGGTCGAGAGCGATCCGCTCGCCGAGCACGCGCAGCGCCGCGTGATGCGCCTGCACTACCTGCGCGGCGACCGGGCGGCGGCGATCGCCGCGTTCGAGCGCTTCGAGCGGCGCCTGAAGGACGAGCTCGGCACCCGCCCCTCGGCCGAGACGATCGAGCTGCTGGCGACGATCGAGCAGGGCGCCGCCTCGCTGCCGGCACGCCGCGCCACCGCACCGGCCAGCCTGCTGCGGCCGCCGCGGCTGATCGGCCGCGAAGCCGAGCTGGAGGCGCTCGAGCACGCCTGGGCCAACCGGCGCGCCTTCCTGCTCGTCGGCGAGGCCGGCATCGGCAAGAGCCGCCTGCTGCAGCACTTCGCCGCCGGCCGGCCGGGCAGCGTCGCCATCCAGGCCCGGCCGGGCGACGCCGGCATCGCCTACGCGGTGCTGGCGCGGCTGCTGCGCGCGCTGCTCGCGGCGCATCCGGGCGAGCTCGGCGCGGCCCGCACCCAGGAGCTCGCCCTGGTGCTGCCCGAGCTCGGGCATGCGGTGGCGCTGGCCGGCGAGGCGCAGCGCCTGCTGCTGCAGCGCGCCGTCGACGCGACCCTGGTCGACGCCGGGGCGCGCGGCCTGCGCGCGCTGATCGTCGACGACCTGCACTTCGCCGACGACGCCAGCATCGAGTTCCTGCAGGCGCTGGTTCAGTCGGAAACGCTTGCCGCGCTGCAGTGGGGCTTCGCCCAGCGCCCGGCCGAGCCCGGCGCCGGGGGCTCGCGGCTGCGCGCCGCGCTCGAGGAGGCGGGCCGCATCGAGACCTGTGTCGTGCGGCCGCTCGATCTCGGCCAGCTCGCGGCGCTGGTCGAATCGATCGGCCTGGCCGAGCTGAGCGCCGAGCGGCTGGCGCCGGCGCTGCTCAGGCACACCGGCGGCAACCCGATGTTCGCGCTCGAGACGCTGAAGGACCTGGTGCTCTCGGGCGGTGCCGCGACGCTGGCGCGCGACGCGCGCCTGCCGCAGCCGGTCACGGTGGGCGCGCTCGTGGAGCGACGCCTGGCGCAGCTGACGAGCGAGGCGCTGCGCCTGGCCCGGGTCGCCGCCCTGGCCGGCGCCGACTTCGGCGCCGAGCTCGCGGTCGCGGTGCTCGACGCGCATCCGCTCGACATCGCCGAGCCCTGGCGCGAGCTCGAGGCGGCGCAGGTGCTGCGCGACGGCGCCTTCGCCCACGACCTGATCTTCGAGACGACGCGCGCCTCGGTCCCCTTGCCGATCGCCCGCCTGCTGCACCAGCGCATCGCCGCGCACCTGGCGGCGAAAGAAGCGCTGCCCGACAGCATCGCGCCGCACTGGGCCGGCGCCGGCGAGTGGCAGCGGGCGGGCGAGGCCTACGCGGCCGCGGCGCGGCGGGCCCAGGTCGCTTCGCAGCGCAGCCACGAGGTCGAGTGCTGGCGCCTCGCCGCCGAGGCCTTCGACCGCGCGGGCGCGGCCGGCGCGGCGTTCGACGCGCGCTGCGAGAGCATCCATTCGCTGATCGTCGTGCGCGGCGTGACGCACGCGAATGCGGCGATCGATGCGCTGCTCGCGGCGGCGCGAACGCCCGAGCAGCGCGCCGCGGCGCTGACCGCCAGGGCGACCGCGGCCCTGATGGCGGCGGACCATCCCGCGGGCATCGCCGCCGCGCTCGAAGCGGTCGCGCTGGCCCGGTCGTTCGCTTCGCCCTGGCCGGGCTTCGAGGCGGCGCGGCTGCACGCGGTCGGCCTCGCCCAGGCGGGCAGGACGGCCGAAGCGCTGGCGGTGATCGAGCCGTACCGGGCGCTGGTCGAGCGCGAGGCGCCGGCCGAGCAGCGCGGCCGCTTCTGGGCCGACTACGCCTACGTGCTGAACGCGGCGCGGCGGCTGCGCGACACCGCCTTCGCGCTGCAGCAGGCGATAGACAACGCCGAGACCCTGGGCGACGTCGCCGAGCAGGCGACGCTCACCTCGAACCTGGCCACGGTCAAGGGCAACCTCGGCCAGGTGTCCGAGGCGCTCGCCCTCGCGCAGCGCTCGCTCGAGCTGCAGGCGCAGCTCGGCGCGACCGACGGGCCCGAGGGCGCGGTGGTCGAGACCTACGCCGGCCTCTACTGCGGCATGGTCGGCCGCTACGCCGAAGCGCTGCAGCGGCTCGACAGGGCGATCGCCTGCTTCGCCCGCGACAAGCAGGCGGTGTGGATCGCGGTCGCCTCCAACCACAAGGCGCAGTTCCTGGTCGAGCTCGGGCAGTTCGCCCGCGCCCGCCAGGCGCTGGAGTACGAGCGGCCGCCGATCGATCACATCCGCGCCCGGGCCGCGACCGTCGCGGCGCGGGTCGAGCGCGGACTCGGGCACTCGGGCCGGACCCAGCTCGACAACGCGCTCGCCCTGCTCGGGCCGGGCGCCGATCCGCACGTGCGCATGCACGTCCTCCTCGACCAGGGCGACGCCGACGACCCCCGCGCCACCGTGCAGCGCTGCGACGAGGTGCTGGCAATGGCCCTGGCGCTCGAGTTCGCCGGCGTGGCGATGAAGGCCCGGCTGCTGCGCGCGCATGCCCTGAGCCGGATGGGCGACACCGCGGGCGCGGCCGCGGCGATGAGCGAACTGGTGCCGCAGCTGGCGACGCTGCAGCCCGCCGATCTGACCCTCGGCCACGCCTGGTGGCTCGCCGCCCAGGTGTTCGAGGCGAGCGGCGACGGCGACCAGGCGCTGCTGGCGCTGGCGCACGGCGCGCAGTGGGTCCGCCGGATCGCCCTGCCGCACGTGCCCGACGAGTTCCGCGAGAGCTTCATGCAGCGCAACCCGGTCAACCGCGCGCTCCTCGCCGCCGCCGACCGTCGCCTGGCGCGGTAACTCCGCAGTAACGCGCCCCGCCTACCTTGACGACCGGCGCGGGCCATCCTGCCCGCCGGACGAAGGAGGCAGACCATGAAGCGCGACACCCAGCTCTTGCTCACGTTGACCCTGGCGGCGAGCGCCAGCTTCGCCGCCGATCGGACGATCGCCGTGCCGCCGGTGGTGCAGAGCTCCTGGGAGTTCGTCACCCCCGGCACGGGCGCGCGCCTCAGGCCGCACCTGGCCGTCGGCTTCTGGCAGCGCAGCAGCGGCGCCAAGCCCGGGGTCGGCGCCAACTACATCTCGGCGATCGAATACCAGCTGCCCGAAGCGGCGCCGGCGCGGGTGCGCTCGGCGACCTTCCAGTTCAGCGGCAAGCAGTCGCAGTGCGTCGGCGCCGAGCCGGTGGTGATCGAGGTCTACGCCTATTCCGGCGACGGCCGGGGCGATGCCGGCGATGCCCAGGCGGGCAGCCGCGTGGCGCAGATGAGCGCGAATTGCACCGACAACCCGGCCTTCGCCCGGCCGATCGACGTGACCGCGATCGTCCGCCACCTCTCGGTCGCCTCGGGCGTTCGCCACGTCGGCTTCAACATCCGCAAGGGCAACAACCGGCAGGGGCCGGGCCTGTTCGGCCTCACGCCCGGCAAGCTCACGATCGTGCTCGCCGACCACCTGGTCCATGAGCCGCAGGCGCGCGCGCCGACGGCGGCAACGCCCGTTGCGGCCCCGGCGCAACCGGTCGTCGCGACGACCGGCGCGGGCTCGAAGTCCAAGCCCGCCGTGCCGCCGCAGAGCGCGGCGACGACGCAGGCGCTCGCCAGGCCCGTGCCGCAGAACACGGCCGCCAAGCCGGCGCCGAAATCCACGATGACCCCCTGATCCCGCCCACAGCGAGGAACCCGACCATGCACCTGCTTTCCCATCCGATGCTGGCGCTCTCCGCGCTGGCCTGCAGCGCCGCCCTGGCGATGACCGGGGACAGCGTCGCCGTGCCGTTTCGCGGCGCCTGGGTCCCCGCCAAGGCGACCTGCGAGTCGCCGCTGAAGCTGCTGATCGACGCCAACGTCGTCACCTTCGTCAACGACGCGCAGCGCGCCGAGTTCAAGAAGCTCGAGCAGTGCTTCTCGTGCATGGGGCGCGACGTGCAGGACATGACCCTGCTCTCGACCGACGCGATGGGCGATTCGCCGTTCATGATCACGCTCGACGGCAGGAAGAAGGCCAAACCCGCCGTCAGCGTCGACCTCGGCAACGACAAGAAGCTCGCTGCGCGCTTTCCCCTCGGCAATGCCGCGCTGAAGAAGTGCCCCTGAGGGCGCGCGCCCCTGCCGGGGCGCTTCGCGGCGCCTTCAGCCCAACAGTTTGCTCAGCAGCTTGAAGAGCTTGATGAAGGGCGAGAGCGGCTGCGTGAAGTCGGCCGTGTTCTCCGGCTCGACGTTGCGCATCGGCGGCCCGCGGTCGAGCGAGTTGTCGACGAACGGGCCGACCGTGGGGATGCCCGCGGCCTCGATGCCGGTGCCCGAGAAGTCGATGATCGTCAGGCAGTGCGAGTCGTTGACGTTGCGGAAGTAGGGCACGTGGAAGCTCACGTTCGCGTAGGTCATGAGGTTCGCGGTCCAGCGCGCGATGTCGGGCCACCAGCGCGAGAACAGGGCCTGGCGGTAGGCGGCCGGGTTGGCGGCATTGGCGATGTCGGCGTAGAACTTGGCGTAGCTGAAGGCCGAGAAGTTGGTGTCGCGGGTGAACAGCATGTAGCCGAAGCGGTCGCCGGGGAAGGTGAGCGCGAGCGCGCCGCTCACCGAGCCGAGATCGTTCGGGTCGAAGCCGGCGAGCAGGCCGGCAAAGCGCGTCACCAGGCCTTCCGGACCGTCGAGCCCCCAGGCGTCGCGGATCTTCTCGTGCAGCGGCAGAGACGGGTACTGCGTGCTCGTGCCGCTGCGTGGCGCCGGCATCAGCGGCCCGGAATCGGCCAGCAGGGTCGCGTTGCCGGTCGGCTGGAGGATGCCCCGCACCAGCGGATACGTGACCGTCGAGCCGACGCCGCCGGCCGAGAAGCCGGTGAGCAGCAGCTTCGCCGGCTGGCCGAGGTTGGCGCGCAGCCACTGCGCCGCCGCCGTGACGTTGGCCTGGCCGCGGTGGTACTCGACCCGCGGCGTCGCCGGATAGGCGTCGTCGTAGACCGCGACCTTGCTGCCGCTGTGCACGTCGCCCGTGCAGTAGGGCAGGAAGACCATGTTCCAGGACTGCGTCTGCACCGCCTGCGCCGGATCGTTGCGCGCGGTGAACGGCGTCACCAGGCCGAAGGCGACGTTGGCCGACTGCATGTAGTTGGCGGGAATGCCGTTCGGGTTGGCGGCCGAGAGGCTGCCTTCGCCGAGACAGGCCTTCTGGTCCCAGCAGGCGCCGCCGCCTTCGTAGCTGATCACGAGGTCGTGCGAGACCGGCGTGCGGTTGACGAAGAAACGGTAGGGCGAGCCGTCGCCGCAGGCCGCGCCCGAGTCGGGCGGCAGCTCGACCATCTCCCACTGGAAGAAGCCGGCCTGCGCCAGCGGCGCGGCAGCCAGGAGCGCAATCGTCGACAGGGCGCGGGTCCAGGACATGGCGAAATCTCCGGTGGGTGGTGGCTCGATGAAGTCTGCCGGCCGCTTCAGCGCGTGCCGGCCGGGGCGTAACTCTGCTGGCGCAAGGCCTCGAGCTCGCGCTCGAGGGCGGCGCGGTCGCGCGCCGCGGGCGGCAACGCCGACCAGGCGGCGACGATCTCGACCTGGCGGCGCTCGAACGCGGCCTGGCGCGGATCGGCGGCGGCGGCGGGCGCGAGCTCGGCCGCGGCCCATTGGCGCAGCCGCTCGCCGCGCTCGGCGTCGTCCGGCACGGAGAGGGCGAGGATCGCCCCCTCGATCTGCCGCGCTTCCGCGGCCGTGACCTCGGCGTTGCGAATCCGTTCGCTCAAGCCCGCCTGCAGCGTTTGCGCGAGCGCGGCGACGTCGGCGTCGGACGCGCCGGCCTGGCGCGCTTCGCGAAAGCGGCGCAGCGTGTCGGCCCACGCCAGGTAGGCGCGCATGCGGCCGAGCTCGGCCGGGCCGGCCGGGCGCGCCCCGAGCTCGGCCTCGACCGCGGCCCATTGCTCGCGCGAAACGCCTGGCGGGAGCTCGCGGTCGCGATCGGCTGCGGTGCTGCCGGCGGTCGTCGTCGGCACGTTCACGGCCGCAGGCACGGCGGCGAGCGGCGGCTCGGGGGCGATGGCGACCGCGGGGCGCGATGGGGCGGCGGCGACAACGGGCTCGACAGCGCGCTCGCCGCCCAGCAGCCAGATCCCGGCGAGCACCACCACGACGACCGCGAGCGCAGCCAGCCAGGGTCGCCGGGAAGGCGCGGTTTGCATGGACGCCAGTATGTCCAGACCGTTCGTCGGTGCCAAGGGGCAGCGTTCGACGGGGCGATAGCGAAAGCCGTCACGCTTTCGCCGGGAAGCCGCACCGGCGGTTTTGCGCGGCTCGCCGCCGCCTTCTACAGTTTGTTTCGAGTCGCTTTTCGTGGGCTTCGCAAGTCGGATGTTAGGATCATAGCGGTGTCGATCGAAGGCGGCGAGCAACTGCAGCACATCACCCACGTCTGGACCGTCGAGGGCGCGATGTCGAAGCAGCGTGCCGTCGAGGAGATGTGGTCGGGGCGCAGCCGCTACTACGTGGTCCTGTCGAACGGCCGGGTCGACGTGGCGCCGGTGCCGGCGCGCGGGCCGAACCTCGTCAGCGCGTTCTTCGGCCGGCGCCGCGAAGGCGGCCTCGAGTCGCCGCGCGGCGTGACCATGAAAGACAGCCTGCTCACGCTGCCCCGGTTGCCGAGCCCGACCCGGCCGCGGCGCAGCCGGGCGATGGCCAACAACACCAACGCGTCGGTGTCGGGCGCCTAGCGGTCGAGTTGCGGCTGTTCATTCGCGCTGCGGTCGTCGCGCTCGTCGTGACGGCTGGCGCCAGTTGCAGCCGCGACAACCCGCAGGCCGAGCTCGAGGCCGCCGTGCGGAGGCTGCAGAGCAGCCTGGAAGCGAGAAGCGCCGGCGCCGTGCTCGACCAGCTCTCGCTCGACTTTCGTCGTCGGGCGAATACGCCAGCACCGCGGCCGCGACGGCATAGACCTCGTCGACCGTGCGAACCTCCTGCACCGCCTTTGCCAGCTCGCGCAGCGTGCGCAGGCGTCGCTCGCCGACGACGCGGCCGGTGGCCCAGAAAGCCTCGCGCGAAGACAGCCAGTCGAGCTTCCTCGAAGCAGGCTGCGCGACGGCGGGTACTGGCCGCTCTGGGCCGCCCGCCCGTTCGAGACACCGGCTAGAGGCTCTTGACTCTGGCCGGCTGAAACGCGCTCATGATCTGCTCAAGCTGCCCAAGATCAGCTGGCTTGGTCAGGTAGTGATGGAAACCTGCTTCCATCCCCGCCTTCCGATCCGCAGCGTGGCCATAGCCAGTAATGGCAATCAGCAGAGCCGGATGGCCATCCAGGCTCTGCCGAAACAGGCGCGCCAGGGCATACCCATCCATGTCGGGTAGCCCGATGTCGAGGAGCAGGATGTCCGGGACCCAGACCCCGAAACACTGCAGCGCTGCCGCTGCCGAGTGAGCGATCTGAACCTGATATCCCCATGAGGCCACCACGGCGGCCATCGCTTCCGCTGCGTCCCGGTTGTCATCGATCACGAGCACGCGTCTGCCGAGCCCGGTTGTCGTTGATCGGAAGGCTGATTCGCCGCTTGGCAAGGGTCCACCGGCTGCAGGGGCCGCCGGCAGCCGAACCTCGAACGTGCTGCCGCGGCCGACACCGGCGCTCCGTGCCTCCACGGTACCGCCGTGCATGCTGACGATGGCGCGGACGACCGTGAGACCAATCCCCAGGCCTCCCTGGGACCGATCCAGCCCGCGGGCGCCCTGGGTGAAGAGATCGAACACGTGCGGCAGCAGTGCGGGATCGATACCCTCGCCGGAATCGCGTACCGTGATCAGCACGCCCTGAGCGTCGACTCGGGTCTCGAGCGTGATCTCGCCTCCCGGGGGCGTGTACTTGGCCGCGTTGTTCAGCAAGTTGCTGAACACCTGGACAAGTCTCGCGGAGTCGCCGTCGACCATGAGGTCTGATCTGTCGCGCATCACGAGCAACTGTCTGCGCGAGTCGATCAGAGGGCGGCTCACTTCGACGGCTTGATCGAGCATCGCTTGCAGACGCACCGGCGCTTTGCGCAATTCAATGCTCCCCCGCGTGAGGCGAGCCACGTCGAGCAGGTCGTCGACCAGGCGGGTCACGTGTCCGAGTTGACGACCCATCATGGCGGCTGTCGTGACGACGCGCTCGCGAGAGTCCGGGGATTTTTGAAGCAGGTGAACGCCCGTCGTCAACGGCGCCAGCGGGTTGCGCAGCTCATGGGCGAGCATGGCCAGGAAGTCGTCCTTGCGCCGATCCGCCTCCTCGAGCTGCATCGTCTTTTGCCGCAACTCGCGCTCCATCTGGTGACGCTGGGTAATGTCGTGAAAGACGAGCACGACGCCGAGCAGGCGACCACTGTCGTCTTCTATCGGCGCTCCGGAATCGTCGATGGGTCGCTCCGAGCCATCGCGCGAGATGAGCAGAGTGTGATTGGCCAACCCCACCACTCCGCCTTCTCGCAGGACACGCGACACGGGGCTTTCCACCAGCGCCCGGGTGAATTCGTTGACGATCACGAAGACTTCGGCGAGGGGACGCCCCAGGGCCTGCTCGATCCGCCAGCCGGTGAGCGATTGCGCTACTGCGTTCATGAGGGTGACGTTGCCGGCGGCGTCAGTGGCGATCACGGCGTCGCCGATGCTGCCGAGGGTGACGCGAAGCCGATTGGTCTGCTCCTGGAGTGCTGCTTCGGCAATCCGGCGTCGGCCGACCTCCCGTGTGAGCTCGTCGATGCGCATGTTGAGGGCAATGAACTGGTTCGCTGCAGCGTCGCGGGCCGCAATCCGGAGCAAGACGATGGCCGGTGCGCCTTCATCCCGCGGCCGGACGACAGCACCCTCGCAACGGCAGATGGCGCTGCCACCTCCTGCCGTCTTGAAGCGGACGCTGCCTGGCACCAACGAGGCGCTGCGGGAACTGGCGCGCACGAGCGCGCGGGCCGCCTCGTCGTCTCCTTCCGCCAGACGCTCCAGAGAAACGCCGATCAAATCCTGAGACCGCCCGAAAAACGCCATCGCCGCCCGATTGGCGTAGGTGACTTGTCCGCTGCCGTCGACCAAGAGAATCGGCTCCGGCAGCACGTCGGCCAGTTTCCTGAAGGCATCGGCTCCGGACATGCCCGTCAGAGCTTGAAGTATTCGCGCCCCGCGAGATCCTGGTCCGCCTCGCTTGATGGCTTCAGGTAGACGATGACCCGACACTCGCCATGACCCTCGGCGATCGTTCGCTCAAGAGCCACCTTCGCGTATCCAAGGTTCTGGGCGGCGATGACACCGAATACGTTCGACGTCATCATGCACATCGCCGGACGGCCGAGAACCTTCTCCGCGAACGGACAGTCATGGTTGCCGAGCACGATCTTGTCGTCGTCTTGCGCGATGACGTAGAAGCTGCCTTGGATCCGCCGCTTGAGATCTACCAATACCTCAGCCACCTGCTCCCTCGAGAGCTCGGGGAGCTGCAGCGCGGCCTTGTAGCTTTCGTTGATCTGCTCGCCGACGCGCTGACCGACGACGCTGACGAAGCCTGAGGCCTCCGTCAGCCCGACCACATCCTGCAATGTGCCGGAGAGCTCGCGTATCAACGTTCGAAGAAATACGTCTCGCTCCAGTGGGATTGCCAGGCTGGAGACTGGGTCGGCAACGGTCATAAGCGCTCCTCGGACGCGGCCGGAGTATCGCAAATCGGCAGACTCGACCGGTTTGGGGAGTCATGCACGCGGCCGGGAAAGAGGAAGTCGTCCGACCGGAGTCCGGCCTGCCTGATCCAGCCTTCTGGCCAACGATCTTGCCCTTGTTCCATGGCTCGCGACGCGAGGCGGGCTGCTTGTGCTCCATGACGGACTCCCGTCAGTCAAGGGCCTGCCGACATACGCCGATCTGGGGTGTCCGCTCATGGCACTTCATCTGTCAGATGATCCTCGCTGACCGACCCGGAGCCGTCTTTCAATCTGATGCGTCGATCAACCCTCGTACTCGACGTTCAACGCCGAGAACGCGGCCAGCGCCGCTTCACGTTCGGCCATGGTCTGGCGGACATGCTGGCGCGCGTCCATCAGTCGAACATACGCCGACATCTCCGGGAAATATCCGTCGAGCAGGTTCTCGCCATAGATCTTCTCGGTGGTCAAGCGGATCATCAGGAAGTGGACGTACGCCACGCAGTCTGCCGCCGTGAAGGTCGGGCCGCAGATGTAGGGCGAGAAAGAGCACAGGCTCGCCACGGCAGCAAGCCCGAGAACCAGTCTCTCCTTGGCTTCGCGCTTGGTCTCGTCGGAGACGGAACCGCCGAAGAACGACTCCTTGTAGAGGCGCCGTGCGACCCATTCGGAGTTGAGTTCGAGATGCTGGATGAGTTCGCGGCACTTGGCGCGTTGGTAGAGGTCCGCCGGGTACAACGGGTGTTCGGGATAGCGCTCTTCGATGTAGTCGAGGATGGCTTGCGACTCCGAGAGCCCGCCATGCTCCGTCTCGATGAACGGAATCTTTCCGAGTGGCGAGGTGCCGTGGAACAACTCTCTCTGCCAGGGATAGACCAGTCGCTCTTCAAACGGAACGCCCTTTTCGAGCAGCACCAGCTTGAGCTTGTTGTAGTAGTTGCTGACGCCGAATCCGCACAAGGTGATCATCTGGCGCGCCTTCGCTCAAGAGGAGCGAAGCACCGGCCAATGGTCGCACAGGTGAAGCACGGCTGGCACGCGGTGTGCAGCCGGTGCGCTCAGAGACCCAGTTCGCTGAGGCCGGGATGATCGTCCGGACGCCGGCCTTGGGGCCAGCGAAACAGCCGGTCGGCCTCCGCCATCGGGCGGTCGTTGATGCTGGCATGGCGCACGGCCATCAACCCCATGGCATCGAACTCCCAGTTCTCGTTGCCGTACGAGCGGAACCAGTTGCCCGCGTCGTCGTGCCACTCGTAGGCAAACCGAACCGCGATCCGGTTGGCTGTGAAAGCCCACAGCTCCTTGATCAGGCGGTACTCCAGCTCGCGAGCCCACTTCCGCTCGAGCAGCTCGACGATCTGCCGGCGTCCAACCGGAAACTCGGCGCGGTTGCGCCAGCGACTGTCGGGCGTATAGGCCAGCGCAACCCGCTTCGGATCGCGACTGTTCCAGCCGTCTTCGGCCATCCTCACTTTTTGGGCGGCGCTTTCGACCGTGAACGGGGGCAGCGGTGGCCGGGCAGCTTCAGGTGTCTCTGTCATGCGTCTCTCCTCATGTGCCGACCATGTACGGCGCCATCGCCACCAGGGCGAAGGCGGACGTGACGGCAACCAGCAGGGTGTACCGGGTGATGTTCGCCTTCACGTTGCCGCCCCTGGCGTTGTACGGATCCTGTGCAGATCAGGCAACCGACTTCGCGCTGACCTTCGGAAAGTCGATGTCGGTCTGCGCCACGTTGTTGACGTAGTTGGTCAGCACGTTCAGCGCCACCGTGACGACGATCTCGACCGTGCTGGCCTCGTCGAAGCCGGCATCGCGCAGCGTGGCCAGGTCGGCGTCGGAGACACGGCCGCGCAGTTCGGTCACGCGGCGGGCGAAGCGCAGCGCGGCGCTGGCACGGGCGTCTTCGGAATGGAAGTCGCGAGCGGCATCGATCTCGGTGTCGCTGAGCTTGGCGACATTACGGCCCAGGTAGTCGTGCGCCGCCAGGCAGTAATCGCAGCCGTTGTACTCGGCGACGGCCAGCGCGATGCGCTCACGCAGCTTGGCGTCGAGCTTGCCCTTGGCCAGGGCGCCATTGAGCGACAGGTAGCCTTCGAGCGCGGCGGGGCTGTGGCCGACCAGCTTCATCAGGTTGGGCACGACGCCGAGCGACTGCTTCACGGCTGCCAGCAGCGGCTTGGAAGCCTCGGGCGAGGTATCGACGGTGGGGACGCTGAGACGGGACATGGTGGATTTCCTTTCGAGACGTTGAGTGGGCGGCGAGCCGTCTTTGGCTTGCATTTACCGCGCGGTCGCAGCGAATGAGCGAACTGTCGATGAACACGCCTGCAATGAGAATCAGCGCAGAATCCAAGACACCATTACGTGTCGAGGAACAATGTGGACCGTCTGCACCTCATCAGCATCTTCGTAGCGGTGGTGGACACAGGTGGTTTCGCAGGCGCAGCACGCAAGCTCGGCATCTCCCCGCCCGTCGTGACGCGTGCCATCAACGACCTCGAAGCCCACCTGGGCGTGCGCCTGCTGACCCGTACGACGCGGATCGTGCGCGTCACCGAAGCCGGGGCGCGCTATGCGGACGACTGCCGGGCGATCCTGGCGCAGTTGTCAGAGGCGGACGCGGCCGCGGGAGGCCTGCACGCCGTGCCCCGCGGGCGACTGACCGTCACCGCACCCGTCGGCTTCGGTGCGATGTACGTCACGCCGGTCGTGACCGAATACCTGTCGCGCTACCCGGAGGTGAACGTGTCCTGCTGGTTCATGGACCGGATCGTCAACATGCTCGACGAGGGTGTGGACATCGCCGTGCGCATCGGGGAACTGCCGGACTCGTCCATGCAGGCGATCCGTGTCGGCAAGATGCGACTTCTGGTTTGCGCGGCGCCGGAGTATCTTGACAAACACGGGGCGCCGAAGTCACCGGCGGATCTCCGGAGCCACGTGATCATCGCGGCGAGCGGAGCGACCTCCACCTCGGAGTGGCGCATCTCGACCGCCGGCGAGCCGGGAGTCGTCAAGCTTCATCCGCGCCTGATCGCAACCACCAGCGACACCGCGATCGCCGCCGCACTGACCGGATTCGGCCTGACCAACGTGCTCGCCTACAAGGTGGATACCCACCTTCGCGAAGGCCGCCTCAGGACCGTGCTCGGCGACTTCGAGCCCCCCGCGCTGCCGGTGCACGTGCTGCACCGTGAGGGGCGGCATGCGTCGCAGAAGGCGCGTACCTTCATCGATCTGGCGGTCGAGCGGCTGCGCGCTCGACTGGCTGAGCTCCAGCAAGCGACTTCAGCTTGATTCCCCGGCACGTGGGGCCGATGCGAGCCACGAACGTTCCCTCACGTGGAATGGTCTGTTGTGTCTCCGAGCGATTCCCGGTCAGACGCAGCTGGCGCACAGTGGCGTAAGGCTGCTAACTGCGGTTGAAATCAAGGTTCCCGTTGGACAGACTTCACCTCATCAACGTCTTCGTGGCGGTCGTCGACGCCAGCGGCTTCGCGGGCGCGGCACGCAAGCTGAAGATTTCGCCGCCGGCAGTGACACGTGCGATCAACGAGCTGGAGTCACACCTCGGCGTTCGGCTCCTGACCCGCACCACCCGCGTCGTCCGCGTCACCGAACCCGGTGCCCGCTACGCCGAGGACTGCCGCCACATCCTCGCCCAGCTCGCCGAGGCAGACGAATCCGTGGCCGGCATGCAGCGCACGCCGCGCGGTCGTCTCACGATCACGGCACCGGTGCTCTTCGGCGCCAAGTTCGTGGCCCCGATCGTCACCGAGTATCTGCAAGGCAATCCCGAGGTGATTGCCGTCTGCTGGTTCCTTGACCGCGTGGTCAACATGCTCGACGAGGGGGCGGACATCGGCATCCGGATCGGCGAACTGCCGGATTCGTCGATGCAGGCCACCTCGGTGGGACGGGTACGGCGGGTCATCTGCGCCGCGCCGGCCTATCTTGAACAGCACGGTGTGCCACTGGCTCCAGCCGACCTGCAGTCCCACATCATCGTGTCCGCCAGCGCCGTGACACCCACCCCGGATTGGCGGCTCGTCGAGCACGGTGAAACCTGCTCCGTCAAGCTGCAGCCTCGCATGACGACCACGAGCAATGATTCAGCGCTCGCCGCCGCAGTGGGCGGATTCGGCATCACCCGGCTCCTGTCGTACCAGGTGGCGGAATGCCTGCTAGACGGGCGCCTCAAGCCGCTCCTGGAAGAGTTCGAGTTGCCGTCGCTGCCGGTGCATGTCGTTCATCGCGAGGGGCAGCACGGGTCGAAGAAGGCGCGGGCCTTCATCGATCTCGTTGTCGAACGCCTGCGCGCCCATCCGGTGTTGAACTGACCCGCGCGACAATGACGTCGACGCGGGTCCTTCCGACCTTCGGAAGGAGTGCACGCGATGTCCGGCCTTCGCTTGTTCCTGCGGGAGGGCCACTGGCCGACGCTGCTGGCGTCGTTCCTCTATTTCGACTTCTGCTTTGCCATCTGGGTCCTCAACGGGGCCATGGCGCCGTTCATCAGCGAGTCGCTTTCGCTGACCGCCGCCCAGAAGGGATTCATGATTTCGGTGCCCATCCTGGCGGGCGCACTGATTCGTTTCCCGCTCGGGGTGCTGGCCCAGTATGTCGGGCGCAAGAACGCGGCGATGGTCGAGATGGGCTTGATCGTGCTCGCGCTTGGCTACGGCACCACCTACGTCGACAGCTACGGCCAGGTGATTGCCATGGGCTTGCTGCTGGGTATCGCCGGCGCCAGCTTCGGCGTGGCCCTGAGCCTGGGCAGCGGGTGGTATCCGCCGCACCTGAAGGGCCTGGCGATGGGCATCGCCGGGGCAGGCAATTCGGGAACGGTGCTGGCAGTCCTCTTTGCGCCGCCACTGGCCGCCAGGTTCGGCTGGCAAGCGGTCTATGGGCTGGCGGCCGGGACCATGCTGCTGCCGATGACGGTGATGTGGTTCATCGCCAAAGAGCCACCTGACCGAGTCCATCAGCGGCTGCGCGCGCACCTGGCCTGCCTGTTCGAGAAAGACGGGTGGACCTTCAGCGCCATCTACATCGTCACCGCCGGTGGGTTCATCGGCGTAGCGAGCTTTCTGCCGACGTATTTCTACGACCAGTTCCGGGTAACCAAGGTCGAGGCCGGGCAACTGACGGTGCTGGCCACGCTGATGAGCGCCGTGGCGCGGGTGGTCGGCGGTCGGGTCGCCGACCGGGTCGGCGGCATCAATGTGCTCAGCGGCGTGTTGTCGATGGTCGCGGTCACGCTGCTGCTGTGCAGCATCGCAGGCTCGTCGTTGCTGGCCACCACCCTTCTGCTGGCGTTCTATTTCATCCTGCTTGGCGCCGGAAGCGGCGCGCTGTTTCAGCTGGTGCCGCTGCGATGGCCGACCACCACGGCCGTGGTGGTGTCGATGATCGGCGAGATCGGCGCCTTCGGTGGTGGCTTCATACCGAACGCCATGGGTCAGTCCAAACAGCACACCGGGACCTATCTGTGGGGATTCGTGGCATTCGCAGTCGTGCCGACTGCCATGTTGGTGTTGCTGCGACTGGTGCAGCGTCGATGGACGCGAACGTGGGTGGGACGCGGTGGAAGGGCCCTCATACAACCGACATCGGGCGAGACGGCGCACGAGCCGGTCGATCACCTGCAGCCGGCCGCCTGACAGCGCCACTGTTCCATCTTTCGAAACACTCCCTTGGCGCCCGCGGCGCTTCACCCTCGGGCAGTCGATGCCGAGATTGCCATGGTCGACGCCGTGATCATCGCAAGCCCGGAGTACGCCCACGGGGTGAGCGGTGTGTTGAAGAATGCTCTGGACTGGATGGTCCCGACTGGCGTGTTCGTTGACAAGCCTGTAGTCCTTTGGAACGCCTCTCCACGCGCGTCGATTGCGCTGGCGGCCTTGCGCGAGACATTGATCGTGATGTCTGCGCGGCTGGTGAATGAGGCAGCTCTGGAGCTGCTGATCAAGCCGGCCGATGCGGCAGACCGGCCCGTCAATCCAGATCGCGTTGCGATGCAGACCGCGCTGCTGGCGCTGCACAGTGCGTTGACGCCGCGCGAGCATTCGCCTGACGCGAACTGTCAGCGGTCAACACGCTCCTTGATTGCGACGCCCGTGACCTTAATCCGCCCGCCGAACGGCAGTGCCGCAGCTTGATAGATGGTCCTGGCAGGCCGGACACCAGCCGCAAACAACTCTGCAAAAAGCTGGTTCACCTCGTTCGTCGAGCACAGCCACGTCGAGCTTGCCCTTGGACACGTCGATGCCGACCCAGCGGCCAGTACTTCCGTTCATCGCGTCGGACCTTCCTCGTACGCGGGCTTGGCGGAGCCGCAAGGCGAGCCGTCGGCCCAAGTTACCGTTCGGTCTTGTTGAGCGAAGAAACGGTCGAGAGCACCTATCTAACCCGCGGGATCGACGTCCTCTTCGTCCCTAGGCGTCACCGGTGTCATCGCGACCGGCCTGGTCAACGATCGCATTGTTCATGGACGCTGGCTTGGCGTCATCAAGATACGAGGCGTCTGCATTGGTTCTGTGAGCAGCATGCGGTAAACGACGAAGCTACTCATCCGAGAGAATCTCGTGTGTAAGGTTGTCCACCACGACGGGGCTGTCGAAGTATGTGACGGAGGGATCTGTACCGTACTTCTCACGCACGAAGGATTTCCAACTTTCGGTGTACATGGCATCAGCTTCGACTCTCGAGTTCCAGAGATAAATTCCACCGGCTGTGCTCCCGTCTTGCGAGAGAACATAGACCTTACGGACAAGACCAGCTACGCCTTGATATTTCGGCGCTGTGCTTAGGAAGATCGTTCGTGCCTCCTCCCGCGTGATGGGCTTGGGCAACCTAAACGTGGTGATGGCTGTGATCATTCAGACTCTCCTTTGGGGGTGAGGGTGACTGTAAGAGACGCCTAACGCCACCGGCGGGTGCAAGGCCACATGGCCGACGTTGGCGCAGCTGTGATTCGATGGGGGCGATTCGGCTCATGAGGGCTACAGGTTCACGTGGGATCGACGCGCCGCGATGCTGCTGCGGGTGGATGAACTGTCGCAGGCGGCGGTGCAAAGTGGAACCGCCGCCGAGTCCAATTCACCGTTTCGCACGCCGGAACAGTTCGCGCATTGCTCACGCGACACATCTGCGTCGAGGGCTGGAGCGCCATCGGCAAGTGGGGCCGCGTGCCGTTCTCCTACTTCCTCAAGCGCGTGGGCGCCGATCTGGGCGCGAAGTACGTCGGCTTCAAGTGCGACGCCGACTACCACACGAGCATCGACATGGCGACGGCATTGCACCTGCAAACCAACCTGGCGCTGACCTACGACGGACAGGTTCTGCCGGCGAAGTACGGCTACCCGGTGAAGCTGCGCATGCCCACCAAGCTGGGTCACAAGAACCCGAAACACATCCAGGCCATCTACGTCACCAACACCTACCCTGGCGGCTACTGGGAAGACCAGGGCTACAACTGGTTCGGAGGCAGCTGAGTCCGCGTCTGCGCGGCTGGTGAATGAGGCAGCACTGGAGCTGCTGATCAAGCCGGCCGATGCGGCAGACCGGTCCGTCAATCCAGATCGCGTTGCGATGCAGACCGCGCTGCTGGCGCTGCACAGTGCGTTGACGCTGCGCGAGCATTCGCCTGCCGCGAACTGTCAGCGGTCGACACGCTCCTTGATCGCGACGCCCGTGACCTTGATCCGCCCGCCGAACGGCAGTGCCGCAGCTTGATAGATGGTCCTGGCAGGCCGGACTCCAGCCGCAAACAACTCTGCAAAGAGCTGGTTCACCTCAGGCGCATCGGCGAGGTCAACGAAGGCGATGTCGACAAATGCCAGGTCGCCGACCGAAAACTCGGCCGCCCTGAGTACGGCGAACAGGTTTCCAAAGGCGCGGCGAGCCTCTTCAGTGGCCGTGCCAGGCACATAGGCCCCGGACTCGTCGATCGAAAGCTGCCCGCTGAGATAGCACATGCTATCCACCACAACGGCATGGCTGATCGGTGACGACCACTTGGGAAGTCCGTCGCCGTCGGTGACAAATCTGCGCATGGTGTGTGACTCCGCGGTTCAACGTTGGGCCATGGCCAGCATCGCACCGAAAACCACAAAAGTGGCACTCGCTGTCCGGTTCACCGCCCCGCCGCCACGCTCGGACGTGAGCCAGCGCTTTGCCCGCTTCGCGAACAGCGCATAGGTGCAGTGAATGACAAGCACCAGACCGCTGTAGGTCAGCACCAAGGCCGCGAACTGAACCGGATAGTTCGCCTCGGGATCGATGAACTGCGGAAAGACCGAGAGAAAGAAGAAGATGGCCTTCGGGTTCGTCAGTTGCAGCGACAGTCCCTCGAGAAACCGCGTTCCAAAGGTCGCGGCATGGGGGCGCGGCTGGTCCGCAAATCGGAACGGTGGTGCCCGCCACAACCGAACGCCCAGGTAGAGGAGATAGGTGGCGCCAACCAGTTTGAGAACGGTGAAGGCGAGCGCCGACGTGGCCAGCAGGACACCCAGGCTGGTTGCGGAAATGGCCGCCACCATGAGCGCACCAACGGCGATGCCCAGGATACCGCCGAAGGTGCCGCGCAGGCCGTAGCGCAGCGCGTTGGTGAGCGACATGACCACGCCTGGGCCTGGGCTGAGAACCGTCACGCTGGCCACCAGCAGGAAGAGAGAATAGTGCTTCATAGGTGGGCCTCCTACAGGTCCAGGGTCAGTTCCGCACTCTTCGCGCGAGACACACAAATGCACATCAGCCCCGCCCCTTCCCGGTCCGCGTCGTTGAGAGCCGTGTCGCGATGCTCCGGCTCGCCGCCGACCACCTTGACCTGGCAGGTGCCGCAGGTGCCGCCCCGGCAACCCGACGGCGCCGGCACGCCCGCGGCTTCGACAGCGTCGAGGATGCTTTGGTCTGCCGCCACGGCGATGCGTCTACCGCTGCGACGCAGCGTCACCGTCACGGGGCGGTTGGTCGTGATGACAGCCGCGGTCACGAAGCGCTCGAAGTGCACGCGCTCGTCCGGGAGTCCTGCGGTCTTGGCTGCCGCCCGTACATCATCGATCAGTCGCCCTGGGCCGCAGACGTAGAAGACCGTTCCGGGAGCGGCGAGCTCGACAAGAACCTGGATATTCAAGCGCTGCTGCTCGTCGGCGGCATAGACCCGCAGGCCAGTGCTGAACGTGCGCTCGAGAGCGTTCAAATAGGGCGCTTCACCACGCGACCGAACCGCGTAGTGCAGACAAACACCGCGCCCTTCAGCCTTCAGCTGTTCTGCCATCGCTTTGATCGGCGTGATGCCGATGCCGCCGGCAATCAACACAGTCGGTCGATCATCTTCATCCAACGCGAAGTCATTGCCGGGCTGGCCGCAGTGCAAAGTCATGCCCAACTGGAAGCCGGCATGCACGGCGACCGAGCCGCCGCTGCCCTTGTCTTCGCGCAGCACGGCAATCTCATAGGCATCGCGGTTGCCCGGATCGGATGCAATGGAATACCGTCGCGTGCTCGCGCTGCCGCTCCTCAGTTGAACGGGGAGGTCGATGTGCGAGCCCGCACGGACCGCGGGCAGATCGGAGCCGTCCAGCGAGCGCAATTCGTAGGCACGCACCCTCGGCGTCAGTTGGCGAATTCCGGTGATGCGAAGTGCGAGCGTCCCGTGGCCGAGGCTGTCCGGCACTCGGGCTGCATTGGTTGCGCCCAGCGCCTTCTTCAGACGGGCGATCTCCTCATGCAACGGCGCGATGCCTTCGTCGATCTCGGCTTTCGTGAATCGAGGGGTGATGTGCTGCGGACAGTTCCAGTCGTAGCCCTCGACGGTGATGACCATCGCTCGCTCGACCCGGGCCTGGTAGTGCGGCATCTCGAGGCGTGCCATCAAGGTCGCATCTTCACTTGCATCGACCATGCGCACACGGCCCAGGATCTTCAGGCGCCGCTGGTTCGCGTAGTCCATCAGGATGATCGAGACCCGGTCGTTGCCCTGCAGGTTGCCAACGCTGATGTACTGCACGTTGCCGCGAAAGTCGGCATAGCCGATCGTCTTCGGGTCGAGTACCTTCAAGAACCCGGCGGGACCGCCTCGGTACTGCACATACGGCCAGCCGGACTCACCGACGGTGGCCTGATAAAAGCCATCTCGGTCGTGGATGAAGTCGGTCTCGGCGTCGCTCAACACGTCACGCTTGTCATTGGTACGGTCGAGCGGCGCGTAGACGGAACGGCTCCCCATGCGGGTCTGCATTGCACGCACAGCGGGCGTGAAGGCGATGTCTATATAGGCACGGCCCATGTCAGAACCCTCCAGGTGCGACGCCATCCGGCGCAACATCGTCGGCGTCGGCGTTGCTGAAAATACAGAAGTTGGGCGGGTTCATTCGAACTCCAGAGGTTGTGGCATCGGGCGCTGTCTTTGTGCAGCAGACGCATTCACTTTCGTTGAAGCGGCCCCGCCGCGGAAGCGGGGCGGAGCTGAATTCACTCTTCTTTGCCGCGGAACAGTTCGTGGGCCAGAAGTGCGCACCGGAGTGCCGTGGGCGTGAACAGGCCTCACTCAAGCCGGGCACCCCGTGGTCAGTCAGTAAGGTCTATGACGATCTTGCCAAAGTGCTGCGCCGCCTTCAGGTGGTCGTATGCGGCAGCAGCGTCGTCAAATCCGCATGCGTGATCGATGACCGGCCGGATGCGGTGCTT
Source organism: Burkholderiales bacterium (assembly GCA_031360885.1). Taxonomy (GTDB): domain Bacteria; phylum Pseudomonadota; class Gammaproteobacteria; order Burkholderiales; family Burkholderiaceae_C; genus Schlegelella_A. Next base: position 28,800 of record JANMCC010000251.1, read on the forward strand.
CTCGATGAAACCTTGCAGGTGTGTGAAGTGCTCGACCGATCCGACACAGATGCCGTGGATGCTCGCGTTCTTGAATTGCAGTGGCGTGATGTTGGGCCGCGACGTGAAGCCTGACAGGACGCCGATCTGGGCAATTCGGCCACCCGCTGCAATGGCGGCAATCGACCGCTCGTAGGTGTCCGGGCCGCCCAGTTCAAGAATGTGGTCCACGCCCTTGCCGGCAGTCAGCTCCAGCGCAGCCTGATCCCATGCCGGCTGCGTGCGGTAGTTGATGGTCTGCCAAGCGCCCAGTGCACGAGCACGTTCCAGCTTGGTGTCGGAGGACGAGATGACGATCACCTTTGCGCCGTGCGCACTGGCCAATTGCAAGCCGAACATGGCGACTCCGCCAGTGCCTTGCACAAGCACGGTGTCGCCGGGCTCCAGCCCGCCACGTTCGAACAGCGCATGCCAGGCCGTCACGCCGGCGCACGGCAACGTGGCTGCCTCGGCCCAGGACAGATGTGAAGCGATCTCGACCAGAGAGGATTCATCGGCGACGATGATGTCGCTCAAGACGCCATCGGTCTGCCCGCCACCCAGCGCCCGCGACAGGTAGCTCTGAGAAAACGCACCGGTGTGCCAATCGGAAAAGAAGCCGGGGCTGACACGATCACCGATCTTCCATCGAGTCACCTCGGACCCGACCGCCACAACGGTGCCGGCGCCATCCGAAAGCGGAATCAATCCGGCACGATTCGACGCAGCGTCCTGAAGGGTCAACAGGTCCCGGTAGTTCAGGCTCGCGGCATGGACGCGAACGGACACCTGCTTAAGTCCCGGCACGGCGACGTTCGAATCGCTGCGAGACAGTACAAGGGCGGCGCCCGATGGGGCGAGGCGGTAGTTGCGAGATTTTGTATTCACGTGAAGTCCTGCTTCGTTTGTGGCATCGACGATTGCTGCGCCCTGATGGAGCGCCGCAGGTTCTTCGCACTCTCGCCCATGCGCACTCAGGCGAGAACCACCAGAGGCTGCAAGACACCATTGCGCGAAACGGGCGCGGCGATCACGACCTCGTCGATGGCAACCGCCCACTGGCTGCGCTGATCGCGTCAGCAGGTTCGAGCGCCGATCCTCGCGCTGCGGGGTGCCGAAACTGCTGCACTGCCTACGGCCAGCACACGTCCAGGTCGGATGTCGACATTCTTCTGCGGCGCGAAACAGTCTCTTCAATTCGGTGTGGATTCCCAAGCGGTTTGAGGTCAAGGACAGTCTCGCCATTCGCTGCGATTGCAGTGAATGCACGCAACCTCAACCGATCCACAACCCAGGAAGCACACCATGTCCCGCATCAGCATTCCCACCGTCGAAACCTCTCTCGAAGCCTCCAAGCCGCTGCTCGCCGCCGTGCAAAAACAGCTCGGCATGGTGCCCAACCTGATGAAGCTGGTGGGCCACAGCCCGGCCGCGCTGGAAGGCTACCTGTCGCTCAACGGCGCGCTGAACAAGGGCAAGCTCGACGGCAAATTACGCGAACGAATCGCGCTGGCCGTGGCCGAATACAACGGCTGCGACTACTGCCTGTCCGTGCACGACTACCTCGGCCGAAACGTGGTCAAGCTCAGCGGCGGCGAGATCGACGCAGCCCGTGACTTCCACTCCGAAGACCCGCGTGCCGATGCCGCACTGCGCTTCGCCCGTCGCGTGACCGAACTGCGCGGTCGCGTCTCCGACGCTGACCTGGCTGCGCTGCGCGATGCAGGTTTCGACGAGGCCAGCACGATCGAGATCGTCATCACGGTGGCGCTGAACGTGCTGACCAACTACGTCAACAACGTCGCCCAGACCGACATCGACTTCCCCAAGGTCGCCGCGAAGTCCGCCGCCTGAAGGCGCGCCCACGCCCCGGGTCCAAACCTCATTCATCTGAAAGCAACATCATGAAGATTCAATCGCTTTTCGGCCACACTTTGGTGGCCTCGCTGATCTCCGCTGCCATGCTCACACTGGCCGCCACGCCCGCTCTGGCGGCCGACAACATGGCCATGGCTGCACCCGCCGCGGCCACCGTCACCTACAGCAGCATCAAGGTCGATGGACTGAAGATTGCCTACCGTGAAGCCGGCGACCCCAAGAACCCCAAGCTGGTTCTGCTGCATGGCTTTCCGGCCGGGTCGCATCAGTACCGCGAGCTGATCCGCTCGCTGGCAGGCAAGTTCCACGTGATCGCCCCGGACTACCCCGGCTTTGGCGAGAGCGACATTCCGGACCCCGCCACCTACAACTACACCTTCGAGGGCATCTCCAACACCGTCGAACACTTCCTCGCCGCCAAGGGCTTCGACCACTACGGCTTGTTCGTGCAGGACTACGGCGGCCCGGTGGGCTTTCGCATCGTGGGTCGCAACCCCAAGGCACTGGAGTGGCTCATCGTGCAGAACAGCAATGCCTACGAAGTCGGCTTCACTGCCGCCTGGGACGGCTTCCGCGGTGCGCTGTGGAAGAACCGCTCGCCCGAGACGGAAAAGCCGCTGGCCGGCTTCCTGACCAAGGACGCCATCAAGGGCATCTACCTGCACGGCGCCGAGAACCCTGACCGGATCAGCCCCGACAACTGGGAATCGGATGCTTCTTACATGCAGCGCCCGAACGCGGTACGCGTCAACCTGGATCTTTTCTACGACTACCGAACCAACGTCGAGCTGTACCCGAAATGGCAGGCCTTCCTGCGCACCCAGCAACCCAAGACCTTGATCTTCTGGGGGCAAACCGACATCTTCTTCACACCGGCGGGTGGTGAAGCCTTCCTGAAGGATGTGCCCAAGGCCGAGATGCACCGATTGAAGGCTGGGCACTTCGCGGTCGAGGACCACCTCGACTACATCTCCAGCCAGATGCAGCGCTTCTACGCAGAGAAGGTTGCCGGCGGCAAGAAGATGGCCGCGAACGGCATGTAGCAGGCAGGGCAAGACTCGCCCCCTTGCCCGATAGAGGGAGGGGGCGTGCAACGTCGGCGAACCGGTCACCAACGCGGCGCTGGATCGGCGCATTGTTGTGCCGGTCGAGTCAGCGCGGGAGCGACATCGCGAAGAGGGCGAAAGGGAATGCTGGGAAACCTGTGCGCATGTCCACTCGGTTTGGCCACCTGAAGCCAGCGTGGCCTAGATGAGCAAAGCCGTGTTTAAAGAATCGTGGCACCCAATGCAGGGCCGGATGCCTCGACCATTCAATCGCAGAGAAGGCAGCTAGCTATGGAGCATGGCCATTCTTCTCTTCACAACAAAAGCGCCTGACGGGTGCGACTTGTCCGCCGACAAGTCATCATCTGCTGCCTGCGCGCCGGAGGCGTCCGTGCCACACCCACACGACCGCAAGGATCAAACTCGCCAGATCATTCTTGAATCTGGTGCTCAACTCTTTTGTGCCAAAGGCTTCGACGCCACCTCGATTGAAGACGTGATGCTTGCTTGCGGCCTGACGCGCGGTGGCTTCTACGCGCACTTTCGTAGCAAGGCGGATCTGTATGAGGAGGCGCTGGCCGATCTATCGCTCCCGGCGGAATGGCCGTCCACGCTGTTCGACGCATGCAGGCAGTTCCCTCGCGCGTCTGCTTGGCCCTTTCTAGCGATCGACGCCGCCAGCACGCAGCCAGCTGTGCGTCGGCACTACGCGCGCGCCGTGGGCCTTGCGTGCGACCGCATGCGGACACACTTCGACCCAACGGCCGCCGGCGATGACGCGGCGCTGGCGGTCACCGCGATGGCCGTCGGCGCGTTGGCCATTGCGCTGAGCGTAGACGATCCACACCTCAGAAGCCGCGTCGCGTCTGCGTGCGAAACCGCCATTCAATGCCTTCGTGGTGACTGCACGCCCACTACCGATGTCTCTGCGTTCATGGGGGCGTCGGCGGCGTCCCTCCCAGCGGTCGGAGACGCGCGCGGCGAGGATACCGTAGTGGTGGATCAGCCGATCCTCTTCTGGGCACTCGACTCCGACAACGTCTCACGCCCCAGGGCTTCGCATTCGATGCAGTAAGGTGGAATGCGATGGGCGCGTCGGTATGTTCTTGAACATATGGTCGATGTAGATAGGCTTGCAGCTCGCGCCATCGACACCGACGAAGTCAGTCGTCATGTCTGAAACCTGGCGGACTGTTTTGTGGAGTGTCGAGCGTGCTTGTTCCTGTCGCCAAAGCGTTCATCAGAGTCCTGCCAGCCCCATGGGCTAGTCGCGTGATTCGGGGGATTGCCTCGCGAACGCAACGGCCGCAGGTGCGGGCGCCACAGCAGGCTGCGCTGGACCACGGGCTGATGCTGCACTACGGCAAGAACGGGCGTAACGTGGCCTGGAGCTGGGGCACGGGCCCGCTGGTCATCTTTGTCCATGGCTGGAACGGGCGCGCGGCTCAAATGGCGCCACTGGCCTCCGCTATCGCTGAACTGGGGTTCCGGTGTGTGGCTCTCGATATCACCGGGCATGGTCATTCGCACGGCAAGCGAACGGACTGGCGGCATTTCATCGATGACATCGCAGCTCTGACGACATCGCTGAACCAAGAGGTCCACGCGTACGTGGGCCACTCCGCCGGCGGACTGGCGATGATGGCTGCGCGCGCGATCAAGGGCCTTCGCGCCCGTCTGTATATCTGCGTCTGTGCGCCGTCACATCCGTTCCCGCCGATCCGGTCCGTTCAAGAGCGGCTCGATCCCGCGCCGA
>JANMCC010000219.1:0-2849 GCA_031360885.1 Burkholderiales bacterium
CTCGACATCTCGCCGCCGAACATGGCGGTAACGCTCGACCGCATGGCCGAGCGCGGCTGGATCGAGCGGGTGCGCAGCACCCGCGACCGGCGCGCGCAGCAGATCCACCTCACCGCCGCCGGCCGGGCGCTCGCCGAGCGAACACGAAGGATCGCCGCGACGATGGAGGAGCCGGCACTCGCCGCGCTGTCACGCGCCGAACGGGCGCTCCTGATCGAGCTGCTGCGCAAGATCGTGCCCGAAGCGGCGGCCGCGGCCTGAGGCGCGGCGCACCGGCCGGCCGGACGTAGGACAAGCCCCCGAGCGAGCTCGGCAGACCCGCTCGGGCATCGCCCTTGCCGGCGACGAAGAGCATGTCCAACTTCGACGGGAGACTCCCATGAACACCCCTCTTCGCTCTCTGCTCTCCATTGCCATCGCGACCGTGGCCGCGGTCGGCCTGCTCGCCGGCTGCGAGCAGAAGACGACCACCCAGTCGCCCGACGGCACGAGCAAGACGACCACGACCACGTCCGTTGGCAACCCTGCGCCCCAGACGACCGCGGAGGTGAAGGCCGATACCAAGGAAATGGGCGCCGACGTCAAGTCGGCCGCCAAGGAAGTGGGCAACGACATGAGCCGCGCCGCCGACAAGGCCGGCACCGTCATCCAGGACAGCGCGATCACCGCCACGGTGAAGACTGCGCTGCTCGCCGATCCCGACGTGAAGGGCCTGAAGATCGACGTCGACACCAAGAACGGCGTCGTGACGCTCAAGGGCACCGCCGACAAGCCGGCGAACCGCGCTCGCGCCGTTGCCATTGCCAAGGACACCAACGGCGTGAAGTCCGTGGAAGACCAGCTGGTCGTCAAGGCCTCGTCCTGATTTTTTCCCAACGGAGAGACAGATGTCCACGAAGAATCCCCAGAACCTCGACCCCATCACCGACACGCCGGGCGCGCATCCGGTCGGCACGGGTGTCGGCACCACCGGCGGCGCGATTGCCGGCGCCGCGCTCGGCTCGATCGCGGGCCCGATCGGCACGATCGCCGGCGCGGTGGTCGGCGGCATCGCCGGCGGCCTCGCCGGCAAGGAAGTCGCCGAGCATGCGAATCCCACCGTCGGCGGCGCGCCGAGCGAGCACAAGCTCGGCACCGGCATGGGCGCAAGCGCCGGTGCCGTGACCGGCGCGGCCATCGGCTCGGTGGCCGGCCCGATCGGCATGGCCGCCGGCGCGGCGATCGGCGCTGCTTCGGGCGGTGCCGCGGGCCGGGGCGCGGCCGAAGTCGTGAACCCGCACGGCGATGACGAGCTCGAAGATCACGGCCTGGGCAAAGGCGTGGGCGCGGGCGGGGGTGCCCTCGCCGGCGCCGCCGCCGGTGCGGTGGCCGGCCCGGTCGGCATGGCCGCCGGTGCGGCGATCGGCGCGGTGGCCGGCGGCCTCGCCGGCAAGGGTGCGGGTGAAGTCGTCAATCCGAAGGTCGGCGACCAGCTGCACGACCACCACCTCGGAACCGGCGTCGGCGCTGGAACCGGGGCGGTGACCGGGGCGGCGGTCGGTGCGGTAGGCGGCCCCGTGGGCATGGCCGCCGGCGCGGCGATCGGCGCGATTGCCGGCGGGCTGGCGGGCAAGGGCGCGAGCGAAGTCGTCAATCCCAAGACGAGCGACGACCTGGCCGATCACCATCTCGGCACCGGCGTCGGCGCGGGCGGTGGCGCCGTGGCGGGTGCGGCGGTCGGTGCCGTCGGCGGCCCCCTCGGCATGGCTGCGGGCGCGGCCATCGGCGCGGTTGCGGGCGGCCTGGCCGGGCAGGGTGCCGCGCGCGTCGTCAATCCGAAGAACGAGGACCTGTACTGGCGTGACGCGTACAGCCGCGCTTCCTACTACAGCAGCGGCCGGACCTATGACGACTACGCCCCGGCGTACAGCCTCGGCTACAACGGCTGGGCAATGGGCGACGAGTCCTTCGACCAGGCCGAAGGCCGGCTGAGCCGCGAGTGGGAGCGGACCAAGGGCCGCTCCAGCCTGGCCTGGAACGAGGCGAAGTTCGCCGCCCGTGATGCCTGGGATCGGGTGAGCCGCTAAGACCGGCGGCGCCGGCCTCGCCGGCGTCGACCTCCCGCTCTGCCTGCGCCCCGGCTTGTCCGGGGCGCTTGCATTGCGGCGCCTGAACCGGACGAACGGCAGGACCTTTCTCCGCCGGGCTCGAAGGCGAAACCCTGCCTGCCGCTAAGCTCTCCAGACAACAAGGGAGAGGGCGCGTGGCCAACGAAGTCATCATCGAGCAGAAGCGGCTCGCCGAGAACATCACGTCCAAGGTCAAGCCGGTACACCTGAAGGTGCCGAGCCTGATGTTCCGCCTGGAGGTGCCCGCCGAGAAGGCGATCCGCAAGGCCTACGACGAAGACCCGCTGCTGCGCGCCAAGCTCACCGAGGCGGCGGGCAAGGTCTACGACAGCATCGAGCGGCAGATGGAAATCGCCACCCGCGGCTGGGACGCGAAGGTCGAGAAGGTCAAGGCCGACGAATCGGCGAAGAAGTCGCTCGCCAAGGAATACCAGAAGCTGTTCGAGGACCAGGTCGACCTCGCCGTGAAGGCGGCGCAGCGGAGCACCGAGGCGGTCTGGATCGAGCTGGTCCGGACCAAGAAGGACTACGCCAAGTACAAGTGGAAGGCGGGCATCAAGGTCAGCCTCGGCGTGGCGAGCGTCATCACCACGGTGGCCATCATGGCGAGCAGCGGGGCGACCTTCGGCGCCACCGCGATTCCCGGCATCCTCGGCGTGATGCGCACCAGCGCGCAGCTCGCGTTGCAGTGCAAGGCCCTGTACGAAGAGCTCGAGAAGACGATCAAGCTGCTGAACGCCG
>JANMCC010000338.1:0-3741 GCA_031360885.1 Burkholderiales bacterium
CCGTTCCCGCGTCTGCGCGCTCATGCCGGCGCCGCTGTCGGCGATCGAGATCGCCAGGTAGTCATCGGCCCGGGCCCCTTCGCCGAGGTCGGCGGCCAGCGACTCCGGGATCGTGCCGCAGACCTCGACGGCGAAGCGGAGCCGGCCTCCTCCCGGCATCGCGTCGCGGGCGTTGATGGCGATGTTGAGCAGCGCCGATTCGAGCTGGCCGGGGTCGGCCAGAACCGTCACGTCGCCCTCCGCCGCCGCGACCTCGATGGCGATGCGCTGGTCCAGCGTCCGCCGCAGCATGTCGGCCAGTGAATGGAGCATCGCCGCGACGTCCATGGCGAGCGGCTGCAGCAGCTGGCGCCGCGAAAAGGCGAGGAGCTTGCCGGTCAGCTCGGCGCCGCGCCGGGAGGCGCGGTAGGCGGCCTCGACGAGCTGCCGGCGCTGGCTCTCGTCGGTCTGCGGCGGCAATTCGGCCAGCACCTGCAGGTTTCCCTGGATCACCGTCAGCAGGTTGTTGAAGTCGTGGGCGATTCCGCCGGTGAGCTGGCCGACGCTCTCGAGCCGCTGCGCGTGGCTGAGCGCCTCCTCCGACTGGGCGCGCTGCAGGCTGCTCGCCAGCAGGTTCGCCAGCGACTCGAGGAACTGGACTTCGTCGTCGCCGAAGCTGCGCACGCGGCGCGACCGCACGACGAGGACGCCGATCGTGCGGCCGCGGTCGGAAAGGGGCACGCCGACGGCGCTCAGCAGGCCCGCGGCCGGATAGGCGGGGGGCACCTTGAAGCGCGTCTCCTGCCGGTAGTCGCTGACCGTGATCGAGCGGCCCTGGCCGAGGACGAAGCCGAGCGAGGTGTCCGGACGGTTGGCGAGGCGCCGGCCGACCGGCTCGCCCGGCATCGATCCGGCGACGCCGGCGACGCGCAGCTCGAGCAGGCCCGGCTCCAGCAGGTAGACCATCGCCACGTCGACCTGCAGCGCCTCGGCGGCGGCGACCAGGACGCGATCGAGCAGCACCTGCGGATCGCGCGTGTCCACCGCCAGGCGCCCCACCTCGGCCAGCAGTTCGCTGTACTGCGCCCGCTGCAGCGCCTGCTTCATGCGCGGATAGGCGCCGATGTCGCGGATCGCGGCGACGACCAGGGGGTGGCCCTGGTCGAGAAGCGGGCTGAGGGCGATCTCGACCACCACTTCGCTGCCGTCCTTGCGCCGGGCGACGAGGTCGGTCTGCTTGCCCATCGGCCGGGCCTTCGGATCGCGTCCGAACGCACGGCGAAATTCCGCGTGGCGCGGCCGGATGCTGTCCGGCACGAGCTCGTCGATCTCCATCGCCGTGAGCTCGTCGACGGTGTAGCCGAGCAGCGAGCCGGCGGACGGATTGGCGAGGACGATCTGGCCGTTGTGGGCGACGACGATCAGCGCGTCGGGGTAGGCGACGAAGAGCGTGCGAAAGAGGGCGTCGACGCCGCTGTCCGACGGAAACGGCGCAGCGGGCGACCGGGGCTCGTCCATGCGACGCGACTCAGGTGGCGCTTACCGGTGCCACCAGGATGTAGCCGGCGCCGCGGACCGACTTGATGATCTGCGGCTCGTCCACGTCGGCCTCGACCTTTTTGCGCAGGCGTCCCACCTGGACGTCGATCGTCCGGTCGAACGGCGCCGCCTCCCGGCCGCGGGTGTGCTCGAGGAGGAAGTCGCGGGAGAGGACGCGGCCGGGATGGGCCACGAACACCGCCAGCAGGTCGAACTCGCCGCCGGTGAGCGCGACCTCGCGGCCCGCGGGATCGGCGAGGCGGCGCGCCGCGAGGTCGAGCTCCCAGCCGACGAAGCGGTAGCGCCGGGACGCCGGGCTCGCCTCGGCGGCCGCGGGCAGCGCGAGCGTCCGGCGCAGCACCGCCTTGATCCGCGCCAGCAGCTCGCGCAGCTCGAACGGCTTGGTCACGTAGTCGTCGGCGCCGACTTCGAGGCCGACGACCTTGTCGATCGCGTCGCCGCGTCCGGAAACGATGACCAGGCCGCAGCGCCAGTGTTCGCGCAGCTCGCGGGCGAGCGACAGGCCGTCTTCGCCCGGCAAGCCCAGGTCGAGGAGAACGAGCTGGGGCGGGTCTTCGGCCATCAGGCCGAGCAGCGCAGCGCCGGTGTGCGTCTGCGACACGCGGTACCCGTGAGCTTGCAGGTAGGTGGCCAGCAGGCGGGTGATCTCTGCTTCGTCGTCGAGAACTGCGATGTGGACAGCGGGATTCACCGGCGCGTCGGCGGGCCTCGCAGGAGGCCGCGGTACTGAAGGGCCACTAGCCTATCAGCATCGACCGGAACTCTTGGCCGTCTCTTCGTCGTCGATGGGACGGTTCAGCAGCCACGCCAGCACGCCCACGAGCACCAGGCCGGCGACGGCGAGCCCGGCCACGACGAGGCCGAGCCAGGTCAGGACGGCGAGCAGGAGTTCCATGCAGCCTCCCCCCTTGCCTCGACTAGCGCGAGGTGGTGCGCCACCCGAGCAGGGTGTACAGAGGACAGAACGCGACCGCGCCGGTGAGGACCAGGACGATGCCCGCGTACCCCCACCAGCCGACCACTCCCGTGGCCGCCAGGGCGACAAGCACGAGGCCGAGCAGCATGCGAACCGCCCGGTCGAGATTGCCGACATTCAACTTGCTCATCGAATCCTCCATCGAAACGGGATGAAGGCAAGCGTAGTGGCGGCGGCGCGAGACGCCTTGACGCAGCGCAAGTCGAGGGCACAGGCGGCTCACCAGCTCAGCGGGTCGACGCGATAGAACTCGCTCAGGACCCGATACAGCTCGGCATGCGCCGCGGCGAGCGGCCCGGGTTGCTCGAAGAAGACCTCCGACGCCACGGCGAAAAACTCGGCCGGGTCGCTGGCCGCGTAGCTGCCGAGAAGCGTGGGCCGGCCCTCGCCCACGCCTTGCTGCAGGGCTTCGAACTCTGCGCCGAGCACCCGCGCCCAGCGCGCCCTCCGGGCCCGGCCCGGCATCGCCGGCGCGCCGTTGGCGCGACCGTTGCCCTGGTCGAGCTGGTGCGCGAACTCGTGGATCACGACGTTGCGGCCGTCGTCCGGCGAGGCCGCGCCGTCGAGCGCGTCCTCCCACGACAGCAGCACCTGGCCGAGCGTCCACGACTCGCCGGCGAGCACCTGTCGCCGGTCCTGGAGCACGCCCGAGCCGTCGGCGTGGACCTTGTCGACGATGAAGGCGCCGGGATAGACGAGCACCTGGCGCAGGTTCGAGAAGTATTCGCCGCGACGGTTCAGGGTCAGCAGGCACGCCTGGGCGGCGATCGTCACCCGCATCTCGTCGCTGACCTCGAGGCCGGCGCAGCCGATGAACGGCTTCTCGGCGAGGAAGACCTGGATCCGCTTCTTCAGCTGCAGCTGCAGGTCGGCGGGCATGGCGCGGAAATAGGGAACCCGCCGGCGCAGGATCTGCCGCCACTCGGGCGGAAAGGGCTGGCGGCGAATGCGGTTGCGGCGCAACTCGGCGAACAGCGGCTCGCGCCAGAACCAGGCCACGGCGAGCGCGGCGACGAGCGCGAGGATCAGGAGCGTCAAGGGCGAAGGCGACGGGGCGCCGGAAGCGAGGCTACCGCTCAGCTGGGCGCTGCATCGTCGATTTCAACTCGCCGCCGGTCGGTGCCGGCGGGGGAAGTGCGGAACGTACGTGCGAACGGCTCAGACGCCCCAGCGCAGCGCAGCGGTGTGCACCGGCGCATCCCAGAGGGCGAGCATCGCCGGATCGA
>JANMCC010000345.1:0-2727 GCA_031360885.1 Burkholderiales bacterium
GGTCGTGGCCGTGGGCGAGACGCCCTGAGCCGCTTGCGCGCCTGACCGCCCCGGGGCCGCGATCGCGCCCCCGACTCGTTTCTGCACCGCATTTCCCCGCTTCGTCCCCAGGCTTGTCCAGTGCCGGGCGAGATCCGCGGACTATGATTTCCCGATGTCCGCCCTGTACTCCTCCGCCGAGGCCTCCGCCTCCTCCCGCCCCGACGACGAGGTCGCCCGGCTGCGCGTTCCGCCGCACTCGGTCGAGGCCGAGCAGAGCGTGCTCGGCGGCCTGCTGCTCGACAACGGCGCCTGGGACCGGGTCGGCGACCTGCTGACCGAATCGGACTTCTACCGCTTCGAGCACCGGATGATCTTCACCGCGATGGCGCAGCTGGTCAATGCGACCAAACCGGCCGACGTGATCACCGTCTTCGAGCAGCTGCAGAGCCTCGGCAAGGCCGAGGAGTGCGGCGGCCTGGCCTACCTGAACGCGCTGGCGCAGAGCGTGCCGAGCGCGGCCAACATCCGCCGCTACGCCGAGATCGTGCGCGAGCGCTCGGTGCTGCGAAAGCTGGTCGCCGCGAGCGACGAGATCGCCACCTCGGCCTTCAACCCGCAGGGCCGTCCCGTCTCGCAGATCCTCGACGAGGCCGAGGGCAAGATCTTCCGCATCGGCGAGGAAGGCTCGAAGTCGCGCCAGGGCTTCCAGAGCATGGACCAGCTCGTGGTGCAGCTGATCGACCGGGTCAACGAGCTGCACGAGAACGGCGCCGAGGAAGTGACCGGCGTGCGCACCGGCTTCTTCGACCTCGACCGCCTGACCTCGGGCCTGCAGGCCGGCGACCTGATCGTGCTGGCGGCGCGCCCGTCGATGGGCAAGACCGCGCTGGCGCTCAACATCGCCGAGCACGTCGCCGTCAGGGAAGGCCTGCCGGTGGTGGTGTTCTCGATGGAAATGGGCGCCTCGCAGCTCGCGCTGCGCATGGTCGGCTCGCTCGGCCGCATCGACCAGAGCCACCTGCGCACCGGCGCGCTGCGCGACGACGAATGGGGGCGGCTCTCGGAGGCGGTCGAGAAGCTCGGCAAGGTGAGCCTCTACATCGACGAGAGCGGCTCGCTGGGGCCGAGCGAGCTGCGCGCCCGCGCCCGCCGCCAGGCGCGGCAGTGCGGCCAGCTCGGCCTGATCGTCGTCGACTACCTGCAGCTCATGAGCGGCAGCGACGGCAGCAGCGACGAGAACCGCGCCACCGTCATCGGCGAGATCTCGCGCGCGCTGAAGTCGCTGGCCAAGGAGCTGAAGTGTCCGGTGGTCGCGCTCTCGCAGCTCAACCGCAGCGTCGAGTCGCGGGTTGACAAGCGGCCGATGATGAGTGACCTGCGCGAATCGGGCGCGATCGAGCAGGATGCCGACGTCATCATGTTCATCTACCGCGACGACTACTACAACAAGGACGCGTCGAAGGAGCCGGGTGTCGCCGAGATCATCATCGCCAAGCAGCGCAACGGCCCGACCGACACCTTCCGCCTCACCTTCCTCAAGCCGCTCACCAAGTTCGACAACCTGGCGCCGGGCAGCGCGGGCAGCGACTATTGAGCTGAACGCGCCAGGCGGGGCGGCGCACCGGTGAGCCACTCGCGCGCCGTCGCCGCGATGCTCCTCGCCACGCTCCTCTGGAGCATGGCCGGGGTCGTCACGCGGCATTTCCAGTCCACGGGCAGCTTCGAGGCCACGTTCTGGCGCAGCTTCTTCAACGCCGCCGCGCTGGTCGTCCTGCTCGGCTGGCTGCGCGGCTGGCGCACCCTCGCGGCGACCGTGCGCACGGGCGGACCGACGCTCTGGCTGTCCGGCCTGTGCTGGTCGGTGATGTTCACCGCCTTCATGGTCGCGATCACCATGACCACGGTCGCCAACGTGCTGGTGACGATGGCGATCGCGCCGCTCGTCACCGCCTTGATGGCCCGCTTCGCGCTCGGCCACCGCCTGGCGCCGCGAACCTGGGCTGCGGTATTCGTCGCCGGCCTCGGCATCGCCTGGATGTACGCCAACGAGGTCGCCGCCGCCGACCCGCGGCACCTCGCCGGGATCGCGGTCGCGCTCGGCGTGCCGATCGCCGCGGCGGTCAACTGGACCGTGATCCAGCGAAGCGGCGCCGGCGGCGGCGACCTGCTGCCGGCGGTGCTGATCGGCGCGACCCTCTCCGCGCTGGTCACGCTCTGGCCGGCGTCGCCGTTTTCCGCCTCCGGCCACGACCTGGCCCTGCTCGCGTTGCTCGGCGTCGCCCAGCTCGCGATTCCCTGCCTCGTCGCCGTCGCCGCGGCGCGCTACCTGAGTGCGCCGGAAGCGGCGCTGCTCTCGCTGCTCGAGATCGTCTTCGGCGTCACCTGGACATGGCTGGGCGCGAGCGAGGTGCCCGGCCGTCATGTGCTGACCGGCGGCGCGCTCGTCATCGGCGCGCTGGTGGCCAACGAAGCCTTCGCCTTGCGCCGCACGCGCTGAGCCTGTGCAATCGTGCCGCGGTGTCGCCACCGCGACAGGCCAGGCTAGTGTGCTGTCCCGCCGATATCTGCCATATAGATTCTATCAGTTGGTGATGATCGCGCGCTCGCCGGACTGGGCCCATACCGCGCCGTATGGGCCCTGGCCGGCGGGCGGGCGAGGGCGCCATCTGATCGAACCCCTGCGGGGCGGGCCGAAACGGGGCGATCCGGTCGTTGCACAGGCAGGGAGATACCGACCGGTATCTC
>JANMCC010000026.1:0-14087 GCA_031360885.1 Burkholderiales bacterium
GCAGCAGGACATCGTCGGCCTGATCAACGTCGCCGGCGGCAAGGCGGTGGGCCTCACGGGCCGCGACGGCGGCCTGATCCGGGCGAAGAAGCTGCGCATGATGGATCTCAACGACCCGAGCAAGGAGCACGACGTCGGCCAGGTCGGCGAGATCGAGTCGATCGACCCGAGCGTCGTCAAGGCGCTGCAGGACGACCAGTTCATCCCGGTGATTTCGCCGCTCGGCTTCGGCGCCGACAACGAGAACTACAACATCAACGCCGACGTCGTCGCCGGCAAGCTGGCCGAGGTGCTGAAGGCCGAGAAGCTGATGATGCTGACCAACACGCCCGGCGTGCTCGACAAGTCGGGCCAGCTCCTCACCGACCTCACCGCGCGCGAGATCGACGAGCTGTTCGCCGACGGCACCATCTCGGGCGGCATGCTGCCGAAGATCCAATCGGCGCTCGACGCGGCCAAGAACGGCGTCAACACGGTGCACATCATCGACGGCCGGGTGCCGCACGCGATGCTGCTGGAAGTGCTCACCGAGCAGGCCTACGGAACCATGATCCGTTCACGCTGAGCAGGCAGGCGATCATGCTGTCGAAGGGACGCCGAAGGCGTCCGCCCCTCCCGCTCGGCGGGAGGGGAGCGAAGCGGGGAGGGTGCAATCCTGTGGCAAAGCCGGACCCTGTCGGTCGCAAGGCGACGGACAGGGTCTGGCTTTTCGATTTGGACAACACCTTGCACGACGCCAGCGGCGCGGCGTTCGGCGAGATGCACCTGGCGATCGGCGACTACGTGGTCCGCCATCTCGGCATCACGGCCGAGGAAGCCGATGCCTTGCGCCTCCGCTACTGGCAGCGCTACGGCGCCACCCTGCTCGGCCTGGTGCGCCACCACGGCATCCGCGCGGCCCACTTCCTCGAGGAAACGCACCGCATGCCCGGGCTCGAGAAGCGCCTGCGTACCAGCGGCCCCGACCGGGCCGCGCTCTCGCGGCTGCCGGGCCGCAAGTACATCCTGACCAACGCGCCGCGCGCCTACGCGATGCGCGTGCTCGACACGCTCGGCTTCACGCACCGCTTCGACGGCGTGATCACGATCGAGGACATGACGATGTTCGGCATGCCCCGGCCCAAGCCCGACACCCGGATGTTTCGCCGCCTGGTGGCGCGCCTGGGGGTGCCGGCGTCGCGCTGCATCCTGGTCGAAGACACCCTGCAGCACCTGAAGGCGGCGCGCTCGCTCGGCATGCGCACCGTCTGGATGCAGCGCTGGCTCGGCGGCGGCACCGGCGGGCTGCTTCCCGGCGGCACGAACAGGGGCGCCGCCACGCGGAAAAACGAGCGAAGAAGTGGCCATAAACCGGCATATGTGTGTGCCAGAATCGGTTCGCTTCGCAAGCTCACCCTCGCCCTATGACCCTTCCCTCCGACCCGCCCGCCGGCATCGCCGGCGAACCCGCGGGAGAGGTCGAAGTGGAACCCCCGGAGCCGGCCCGCTCGGCCCTGCTCGCGCCCCTCGAGGGCACGGCCGCACCCGCCACGAGAAAGCGCCCGCGCCCGGGCGAGCGTCGCATCCAGATCCTGGAAACGCTCGCCACCATGCTGCAGGAGCCGGGCGCCGACCGCATCACCACCGCAGCGCTCGCGGCCCGGCTCGACGTCTCCGAGGCGGCGCTCTATCGCCACTTCGCGAGCAAGGCGCAGATGTTCGAGGGCCTCATCGAGTTCATCGAGCAGAGCGTGTTCACGCTCGTCAACCAGGTGGTCGAGCGCGAGCCCAGCCCCGACGCGCAGGTGCAGCGCATCCTGGGGGTGCTGCTGCAGTTCGGCGAGAAGAACCCGGGCATGACGCGGGTGATGGTCGGCGACGCGCTGGTGTTCGAGAACGAGCGCCTGCAGACGCGCATGAACCAGTTCTTCGAGCGCATCGAGTCGCAGCTCCGGCAGAGCCTGCGCGCCCGCGCCGAGGCCTCGGGCGCGGCCACGCCCACCGTCGACGCCAACGCCCAGGCGTCGGCGCTCACCTCGTTCGCGATCGGCCGGCTCCAGCGCTTCGCGCGCTCGGGCTTTCGCAAGAGCCCCACCGAGCACCTCGACGTCGCCCTGCGCCTGTTCGTCGGTTGAGGGTGGATCGATGACGACGATCCTGGCCGGCGGCCGGCCGCTGACCTTGCTGCCCGAGAAGGCCGCGTTCATCGCCGCCAGCCGCACGCTGCTCGTCGCCGACGCGCACATCGGCAAGGCGGTGAGCTTTCGCGCCCTCGGCGTGCCGGTTCCGCGCGGCACCACCAGCGAAACCCTGGCCGGGCTGACGGCGCTGGTGCGGCGCATCGGCGCTCGGCGGATCGTCTTCCTCGGCGACTTCCTCCATTCGGCGCGATCGCATGCGCCGGCGACGCTCGCCGCCGTGGCCGCCTGGCGCGACGCCCACCGCGCGCTCGAGCTGGTGCTGGTGCGCGGCAACCACGACGACCGCGCCGGCGATCCGCCCGCGGCGCTCGGGATCCGCGTCGTCGACGAGCCGCTGCTCCAGGACGGATTCGCGCTGTGCCATCACCCGCGGCCGGTGGCGGGCCAGTACGTGCTCGCCGGCCACCTGCACCCGTGCGTGAGCGTCGGCGTGCGCAGCTGGGACCACCTCCGCCTGCCGTGCTTCTGGTTCGCCGACGCATTGGGCGTGTTGCCCGCGTTCGGCGCCTTCACCGGCATGCATCCGGTGCGCGCCGGCGCCGACGACCGGCTGTTCGCCGTCGCCGACAACGTGGTCGCGGCCATGCCCGTGGCGAGCGAGCGCTTCGCCGCCTGAGGGCGGCCTAAACTGCCCGCATGAGCTCGAACCCGTCGCTGCAGCACCTGATCGATCGCGCCGAGGCGCTGCTGGGGCGCATCGAGGCGGTGGTTCCGCATCCGCTGGCGGCGCCCGACTGGAGCGCATCGATCGCCTTTCGCTACAGGAAGCGCGGCGGCTCGGGCCTGATCGAGCCGGTGCGGCACGTCGCCTCGATCCGGCTCGGCTCGCTGGTCGAGGTGGGGCCGCAGAAGGAACGGCTGCTGCGCAATACCGAGCAGTTCGTCGCCGGCCATGGCGCCAACAACGTTCTGCTCACCGGCGCGCGCGGCACCGGAAAGAGCTCGCTGATCAAGGCTTGCCTGAACGAGTTCGCCGGGCAGGGCCTGCGCCTGATCGAGGTCGACAAGACCGACCTCGTCGACCTGCCCGACATCGTCGACCTCGTGGCCGAGCGGCCAGAGCGCTTCATCGTCTTCTGCGACGACCTCTCGTTCGACGAAGGCGAGCCCGGCTACAAGGCGCTGAAGTCGATCCTCGACGGCTCGATCTCGGAGGCTTCGGACAACGTGCTGATCTACGCCACCAGCAACCGCCGCCACCTGCTGCCCGAGTACATGAAGGAAAACCTCAGCTACCGGCACACCGAGGACGGCGAGGTCCATCCCGGCGAGGTGATCGAGGAGAAGATATCGCTCTCCGAGCGCTTCGGCCTGTGGGTGAGCTTCTATCCGTTCAGCCAGGACGAGTACCTGGCGATCGTGGCCGAGTGGCTGCGCTCGTTCAAGGTCGACGCCGACGCGATCGCCGCGGCGCGCCAGGAGGCGCTGATCTGGGCGCTCGAGCGCGGCTCGCGCTCGGGCCGGGTCGCGTTCCAGTTCGCCACGGACAACGCCGGAAGGCATCACGCGTGACGGCATCTGCCGGCGAGCGCCGTCCAGTGGACGTCGCGGTGGGCGTGCTGATCGACCGCGAAAAGCGCTTCCTTCTCACCTCGCGGCCCGAAGGCAAGGTCTACGCGGGCTACTGGGAGTTCCCAGGCGGCAAGCTCGAGGCCGGCGAATCGGTCGAGACCGCCTTGCGGCGCGAACTGCACGAGGAACTCGGCATCACGATCGGCGCGGCCGAGCCGTGGAACGTGACCCTGATGGACTACGCGCACGCCCGGGTGCGGCTGCATTTCTGCAAGGTGCGTGAATGGCAGGGCGCCTTCGTGATGAGGGAAGGGCAGAAGATGGCGTGGCAGACGCTGCCGGTCCTCGTCGCGCCGGTGCTGCCGGGCACGCTGCCGGTGCTGGACTGGTTCGCTGCCGAGCAGGGCTTCGCCGGGGCGACCCACTCGAATCCGTGAGCCCGCCGCTACACTGATCCGCATGAGCGCCGCGCCGGGCCGCCCCAAGCAAGCGAATATCCCCTCGGGGGATCGCAAGCCGTACCCGGCTGGCGAGGGGCACTCATGAGCTGGCTCGACGAGGTGAAGTGGGACCGCGACGGTCTGGTGCCCGCGATCGCCCAGGAGGTCGGCACGAACGACGTGCTGATGTTCGCCTTCATGAACCGCGACGCCCTGGCGCGCACCGCCGAGCTGGGCGAGGCGGTGTATTGGAGCCGCTCGCGCAGCCGGCTCTGGCACAAGGGCGAGGAGAGCGGCAACGTGCAGAAGGTGCGGGAGCTGCGCCTCGACTGCGACAACGACGTCGTGCTGCTCAAGGTGGAGCAGACCAGCCACCATCCGGGCGAGCCGGCCATTGCCTGCCACACCGGCCGCCACTCCTGCTTCTTCCAGCTCTACCGCGATGGCGCCTGGCAAGCGGTCGATCCGGTCTTGAAAGATCCCGAAAGCATCTACAGATAGCGGCGCGATGGACTCACCCGTGGTTTCCGCCAACGACACCCTGGCCCGGCTCGCCGCCGTGATCGAGGCGCGGCGCGCCGGCGATCCGGACAAGAGCTACGTCGCACGGCTGTTCGCCAAGGGCGGCGACGCGGTGCTGAAGAAGATCGGCGAAGAGGCGACCGAGGTCGTCATGGCCTGCAAGGACGGCGACCCGAAGAAGGTGGTCGCCGAGGTCGCTGACCTCTGGTTCCACACCCTGATCGCGCTCGCGCAGCACGGCCTCGCGCCGGCCGACGTGCTCGCCGAGCTCGAGCGCCGCGAGGGCCAGTCGGGGCTCGAGGAATTCGCCGCCCGCAAGATGCAATCGAGAGAAAGGGAACAGGGCTCATGAACGAGATCATCGAGATCGACCCGCGCCAGCAGAACCTGAAGACGCTGGGCCACATCAGCTACTTCCTGCATGCGATCGTCGCCATCGGCGCCGTCCTGCCGGGCGTGCAGGGCAGCGTGCTGCTGCTCCTGATCGCCTTCGCGCTCGACATGTGGAAGCGCGACGAGGCCCGCGGCACCTGGCAGGAGTCGCACTTCAGCTGGCGCATCCGCAGCGTGCTCTGGGCCGGCGGCCTGTACCTGATCACGGCGCCGCTCTGGCTGCTGCTGCTCGTTCCCGGCTGGATCGCCTGGGCGCTGATCTCGCTCTGGTTCCTCTACCGCATCGTCCGCGGCTGGCTGAACCTGTCGTCGAACACGCCGATGCCGGCCTGAAGGGGAGGCGCGGAGATGAATCGGGACCCCAGTTGCATCTTCTGCAGAATAGTCGCCGGCCAGATTCCGAGCCGCAAGGCCTACGAGGACGACGAGCTGCTCGCCTTCCACGACATCGCGCCCTGGGCGCCGGTGCACGTGCTCGTCATCCCCAAGGAGCACATCGCCAGCTTCTACGACGTGACCGAGGCGCACACCGCGATGCTCGGCCGGATCATGGCGCTGGCGCCCCGGCTGATGCGCGAGAACGGTGTGACCGGAGGTTTCCGCACGCTGGTCAACACCGGTCCCGACGGGCGTCAGGAAGTACCGCACCTCCATGTGCACGTCATGGGCGGTCCGCGGCCCTGGGCGAAGGGCTGACCTAGAATCCGCGTCAATTCCTCATCGAAAGACCAATCATGGGTTCATTCAGTGTCTGGCACTGGCTGATCGTCCTGCTGATCGTCGTGGTGATCTTCGGCACGAAGAAGTTGCGCAACATCGGCAGCGACCTCGGCGGCGCGGTCAAGGGCTTCAAGGACGGCGTCCGCGACGGCACCGCCTCGCCCGAGGATCCGGCCTCGCCGACCAAGCAGGTCAGCAGCGCGCGCACCGTCGATCCGGGAACGGTCGACGTGGAAGCGAAGACCAAGTCGTAAGCGCCTGAACCGTGCCGCACTCGCGACGCGCTCGCCATGATCGACTTCGGCTTCGACAAGATCGCCCTCATCGGCGCCGTGGCCCTGATCGTCATCGGCCCGGAGAAGCTGCCGCGCGTCGCCCGCACCGTGGGCACCCTGATCGGCAAGGCGCAGCGCTACGTCGCCGACGTCAAGGCCGAGGTCAACCGCTCGATCGAGCTCGAAGACCTGAAGAAGATGAAGACCCAGTTCGAGGAGGCCGCGCGCAACGTCGAGCAGACGGTCTCGAGCGAGATCAACCAGACCACCAGCGACCTGCAGTCCGCGTGGCAGCCGCCGGAATCTGACGCCCTGCCGCCCAACAGCGGCCAGCACGACGGCCTGACGCCGGCGCCCCAGTACCGGCATCCGAAGAAGAACTGGCGCCTGAAGCGCGGCGCGATGCCGCAGTGGTACAAGCAGAAGGCCGGCATCCGCGGCAAGGCCCAGTCGGGCGCTGCGCGGGTGGCGCGCTTTCGTCCGCGGCGCCTCGGCGTGTGAGCGCCGACAAGGGCCCCGACGACGAGCTCGCCGGCACCGAGCAACCGTTCGTCTCGCACCTCGTCGAGCTGCGCGACCGGCTGATCCGCGCCGCGATCGCGGTCGGAATCTGCTTCGGCGTGCTCTCGTTCTTTCCCGGCCCGGGCGCGCTCTACGACCTGCTCGCGGCGCCGCTGGTCTCGCACCTGCCCGCGGGCGGCACGCTGATCGCCACCAACGTGATCTCGCCGTTTCTCGTGCCGCTGAAGATCACGCTGATGGCCGCGTTCCTGGCGGCGCTGCCGGTCGTGCTGTACCAGGTCTGGGCGTTCGTCGCGCCGGGCCTCTACATGCACGAGAAGAAGCTGGTGCTGCCGCTGGTGGTCTCGAGCACGCTGCTGTTCTTCCTCGGCATCGGCTTCTGCTATTTCTTCGTCTTCGGCAAGGTTTTCACCTTCATCCAGGCGTTCGCGCCGAAAAGCGTCTCGGCGATGCCGGACATCGAGGCCTACCTCAGCTTCGTGCTGACGATGTTCATCGCCTTCGGCGCGGCATTCGAGGTGCCCATCGTCGTCGTCGTGCTGGCGCGGATCGGCATGGTGAGCATCGAGAAGCTGAAGGCCTTCCGCAGCTACTTCATCGTCCTCGCGTTCATCATCGCCGCGGTGCTGACGCCGCCCGACGTGGTCTCGCAGCTCGCGCTGGCGATTCCGATGTGCCTGCTCTACGAAGTGGGCATATGGGCGGCGGTGATCTTCATCAAGCACACCCAGCCGCCGGCCGAGGAGAAGGCTGCGTCGTAAGTCGCTGGCGTGGCCGCCTCGGGGCGGAGCGCCGCTTATTGCTGCTGTGGCTGCGGCCGCAATCTCGGCCGCTGCGCCACCGTCACCTTGACGTCGAGCGCGGTCTCGCCGCGCTGCACGCTGATCGTCGCCGTCTCGCGCGGCTTGAGCGCGGCCACGGCATTCAGCAGCTGCGGCGTGTTGGTGACGGGCGTGCCGGCGATCCGGGTGACGACGTCGCCGGGGCGCAGCCCGCCTTCGCTCGCCGGCCCGGCCTGGACGACGCCGGTGATCAGCACGCCCTGGGTGACCGAGAGGTCGAGCGTCTTCGCGATCTCGGGCGTGAGGTCGCGCGGCTCGACGCCGATCCAGCCGCGCGTCACCTGGCCGTCCTTGATCAGCCCTTCCATCACCTGGCGCGCGGTGGAGACGGGAATCGCGAAGCCGATGCCGAGGCTGCCGCCGCTGCGCGAATAGATCGCGGTGTTGATGCCGAGCAGGTTGCCGTTCACGTCGACCAGGGCGCCGCCCGAGTTGCCGGGGTTGATCGCCGCGTCGGTCTGGATGAAGTTCTCGAAGATGTTGATGCCGAGCGAATTGCGCCCGAGCGCGCTGACGATGCCCGAGGTCACTGTCTGGCCGACGCCGAACGGGTTGCCGATCGCCAGGACGACGTCGCCGACCTGCAGCCGGTCGACGTCGCCGAAGGCGATCACCGGCAGCTTGTCGAGGTCGATCTTCAGCACCGCGATGTCCGACTCGGGATCGGCGCCTATCGTCTTCGCCTTGGCGCTGCGCCCATCGCCCAGCATGACCTCGACGTCGTCGGCGCCGTCGATCACGTGGTTGTTGGTGAGGAGGTAGCCGGCGGGCGAAACGATCACGCCCGAGCCGAGGCCGAACTGGCGCTCCTCGGGCATCTGCCGCGCCCGGTCGCCGAAGAAGAAGCGGAACATCGGATCGTCGGCGCGCTGCCGTTGCGACGCACGGCTTGCGGTGATGCTCACCACCGCCGGCGAGGCGCGCTTGGCGGCGACGCTGTAGCCGGTGGCGGCCGTGCCCGGGCCGATCAGGGCGACGCTTTGCACCGGAGCGGGCAGCGGCACGATCGCGGCGACGGGAGCAGCCAACGGGTCGGTGCCGCGACCGAGCCATTGCGGCTTCAGCGTCGCCACGACGAACAGCAGCGCGACCGCGACGGTCACGGTCTGCGAGAACAGAAGCCAGGCTTTGCGCATGGGTCAGGAGGGAGGGTTCTGGCGATTATCGGGCGGCCGGCGCGACGACAATGGCGCATGGCTTCGAGCACGCCCCTGCCGCTGGCGATCACCATGGGCGACGCCTGCGGCATCGGCCCGGAGATCGTTGCCCGGCTGTTCCGCACGGGCGACGCAACCGGCGCGTTCGTCGTCGGCGACGTCGCCGTCATGCGGCGCGCCGCCGGCTTCGCGGGGGGACTGCTGCCGGTGGCCCGGATCGATGCGCCCGCGCAGCTTGTCGACGTGCCGCCCGACTGCGTGCCGGTGCTGCAGGTCGAAGGCCTTCCCGCCGACCTGGCGGAGGCTCCGGTCGGCCGGGTCGACGCGCGCGCCGGCCGGGCCGCGGCGCTGGCGATCGAGCGCGCGGTGGCGCTGGTGCAGGACGGCCGGGCCGGCGGAATCGTCACTGCGCCGATCCACAAGGAAGCGCTCGCCGCCGCCGGCGTGCCGTATCCCGGCCACACCGAGATGCTGCAGGCGCTCTCGGCGCGCGGCGGCGTGGCGCCGCCGGTGCGCATGATGCTGGCCAACGACGAGCTGCGCACGGTGCTGGTCACGATCCACCTGTCGCTGCGCCGGGCGATCGAGGCGGTGACCTTCGATTCGGTGCTGGAGACGATCCGCATCGCCGACGCCGCGGCGCAGCGGCAAGGGCTGGCGCGACCGCGGATTGCCGTCGCCGGGCTCAATCCGCATGCCGGCGAGGGCGGACTGTTCGGCGAGGAAGAGACGACGATCATCGCCCCCGCCGTGGCGGCGGCGCGCGCCGAAGGCGTGGACGCGAGCGGCCCGTATGCACCCGACACGGTCTTCATGCGCGCCCGCAATGCGCCGGGTCATCCCGGCGAGTTCGACCTCGTCGTGGCGATGACGCACGACCACGGCTTGATCCCGGTGAAGTACCTCGGCGTCGAGCATGGCGTCAACGTCACGCTCGGCCTGCCGTTCGTGCGCACCAGCCCCGATCACGGCACCGCGTTCGACATCGCCGGCCGCGGCACGGCCGATCCTTCCAGCCTGCGCGCCGCGCTGCGCATGGCGCGCCGCCTGGCCGCCGGAGTCAGTGCCGGGTCGGCGTCTTGAGCTCGGCGAGCTGCCGGCGCGCCCGCTGCGTCGCCCGCTCCATGAGGTAGTCGCTCTCCACGGCGCGAAAGCGCCCGGTCTCGCACATCCGCGCGAGCATGCGCGAGGTCATCGAGATCGTTTCCTGATGCTTGCCGCCGCGGGTGAAGACGAAGAAGCTGCGGCCCGAGCTGACGTGGGCGAGGCGAACCTTCTGCCAGTCGTCCTTCAGGTGCATCTGGTAGGCGAAGCCGAGCTTGACGTGGTCGATGAGCTGCGGCCCCTTGGTCGGCTCGCCGGCCTCGCCCGACTCCGAGGTGGAGGGGCCGAGCTGGCTGTCGGTCTCCGGGTCGAGCACCGCCGCGACCGACGCCGAGACCGGCTCGGCCGGCTGCATCTCGTCGCCGAGATCGATGTCGACCGAGCTCGCGTCGACCTCGTTCGACCAGTCGACCGCGGCTTCGGCGACGAAGCCCACCTTCTTCGCTTCCTCCGGGGTGAAGCGCTTCTCGATCACCTCGTCGGCCACCGGCTGGATCGGCTCGCCGCGCGAGTAGCTCTCGCTCAGCGGCACCGGAATCGCGAAGATGCCCTCGAGCTGCTTGACCTTCATGTTGTGGTCGAGCTCGCTCAGGGGCTGGCCCTTGAGCGATTCGGCGTGCGCCGGCAGCAGCTTGGCGAAGAACTCCTTCTGCGCCGCTTCCGGCCAGCCGATCAGGCGCATGCCTTCGTTCAGGTCCTTCATCAGCGGCGGCAGCTGCATCAGGAACTTCTTGCGGAACATCGGCGAGCCCTTGGGCTGCACGCTCATGACCAGGTCGGTGCCGACGCGCCGGTAGCGGCGCGCCCGGTCCGACTCGGCGCCGTCGCGGCGCACCGCGAGCACCAGCGCCTGGCTCCAGACCTGGGCCAGGAAGTCCTGCAGGTACGGCGGCAGGGTCATCGGCCCGAGGGCAGACTGGAGCTGCAGCATGTAGCGCTGCTGCACGCGCAGCTCCGACTCCTTCGCCTCGAGGGTCGTGATCGCGCCCGACTTCTCCTCGATCTCGCCCTCGGTCTGCTCGGAGATGAAGCGCTCGAGCTCGGCGATCTTGGCGGCGTAGAGCTCGATCTGGTCGAAGTCGCCTTCGATGATCTCGTCGACGAGTTTCCTCACGCGCAGCAGGAATTGCGCGCCGGGTCCGTCTTCGAAGTCGTCGAAGGCGTTGGCGAGCGAGGCGATCTTGTTGATGAAGCGGCGCACCGGATGGCGCCGGGTCGAGAAGAAGCTCGAGTCGTTGAGGGCGACGCGCAGCACCGGCAGCTGCAGCCGGGCGATCTCGCGCGCCATCTGCGGCGGTACCCGCGAATCGGAAAGGATCTGGTCGAACAGGCTGCCGACGACGTCGATCACCATGTGATCGAGCTTGCCCGTGGAGGCCTGGATCAGCTCCTCGCGGTGCGCGCGGATGAGGTTGACGGCCATCATGCCGGTCAGGCCGTCGCCGTATTGCGTGCCGGAGCCGCCGCCCATGCCCGCCAGGCCGCCGCCGCCTCCGCCTCCGCCGCTGTTCGGACCGCCCCCGGTGTTGGCCGCGCCGCGCGAGGAGTCGGCGCCGAGCGCCGGCCGGCCGCCGGGATCGAATCCGGGGCGACCCGGACCGGGATCGAATCCGGCCGGCAGACCGCCGCCGTAGCCCGTGCCGGCGTACCCGGGGTGTCCACCCGTCATCCCGCCACCGCCCGGAAGCGGGCCGCCGTAGCCGCCGCCGTGCCCGCCCGCGGGCCGGCCAAGCAGGCCGACCGGGCTGAGCTCGCCCGGCTGGGAGACGGCGGTGAGCCGCCGCAGCAAGGTCATGAGCTGCTGGTCGGCGGCGGCGTTGCCGCGTGCCTGCGACCCGGCGCTGCGCCCCGAACCGCCGCGCGGCGCCGGGGCGGCGTCGCGAATGCTGTCGGGCCCGGCCGGGTGGCCGCTCGGAAACGCGGTGGCGAGGGCGCGCCGGTGCGCCGCCAGCAGATCGAGGTCGCCCGAGCCGGAGGGCTCGTCGAGGTCGCCGTGGCCGCTGCGGGTCGAGTTGCGTCCTTCGCGCGTCAGGCTGGCGTAGCCCGAGTTGGCGCCGAAGATCTGGTTGCCCGGGCCCTCGACCGTGCGCACCGTCAGGTGCACCGGGTGGATGCCGCGCTCCTGCAGCATCTTCACGATGTTCGCGTAGCACTCGGGCATCGCCTGCGCCATCGTCTGGCCGAGCTCGCGGGTGTAGAGGCGCCGGTGCTCGCGTTCGCCGGAGATCGCCTCGATGCCGCGGTTCAGGGCGGCGCCGATGATCTCGGCGCGCAGCGGGTTGCGCTCGTCGTCGGCCCGGCCCAAGCCGAGCAGGGAACCCATGTACGCCGCCAGGTCGCGCAGCTGCCATTCGGACTCGTGCGAGATCAGCTGGCCGAGGCGGACGTAGTTCATCTGCGTCTCGACCTCCTGGACGTCGACCAGGCTGAGCGTTTCCCAGTCGGCCGACTCGAGCTTGCGCTTGTTGTCGACGGCCGGCGCCAGGTCCTTGGCGATCCGCTCGCGCATCGCCTCGTGGAAGGCGCCCTGGAACATGCCCATGTTGCGGCGCAGCTCCTGCAGGGCGTTGAACACGAGCTCGCGTTCGGCCGGCCGGGTGGCGTTCTGCGCCTGCATCTCGAGAATTTCCGCCACGCGCATCGCGGCCGACGTGGCCGCCGTCCGGATCAGGTTCATGGCCGCGTCGAGCGCAGCCTGTACGCGTGGTTCGATCGAATTCATCTCGCGGTTGACGAGCGGCGCCGGTGTGCGGCGCGCGCAAGGGAACCTCTAGGCAGGCGAAGTTCCTCCTAGTATGGGGCCAAAAATCCGGGTGAGTCGTGGCACTGCGTCACGCTCGGCGCCTGAGTCGTGCCGGCCGGACGGCACGCCCCGGCGGGGGCCTCAGCGCCTCAGCGCGTCGCGGATCTCGCGCAGCAGCACCGTGTCCTCGGGCGTCGCCGCCGGCGGTGGCGGCTCGGTCCGGCGCAGCTTGTTAATCTGCCGCACCATCATGAAGATGATGAAGGCGAGGATCAAGAAGTTGACGCAGACGGTCAGGAAATTTCCCCAGGCGAACAGCGGCACGCCGGCCTTGGTGAGGGCCTCGTAGGTCATCGGTCCGGCGTAGCCGGGCGGGGGCGAGGCGAGGGCGACGAAGTAGTTCGAGAAATCGAGGCCGCCGAAGAGCCGGCCCACGACCGGCATGATCAGGTCCTTGACCAGCGAATCGACGATCTTGCCGAACGCCGCGCCGATGATCACGCCGACCGCCAGATCGACGACATTGCCCTTCGCCGCGAACTCCCTGAACTCGCTTGCCAATCCCATGCTGCCACCTCCGAATAGTCGCCCGGGGAGTATTGCCTCGGGCCCGGAGAAGTCAAGGCAAGCGGGCGAGGCATCCGGACCCGGGTCGTCCGGCTTGACAGCACCATTAGAATGCCGGGTTGACTTCTCGCGTCTCGTACGAGCGTCATCAAGGAACGGATCAGCATGAGTGAGCAGAAGATCGACGGTGGCAAGCGCACCTGGATCATCGCGTCGGGTTGTGCCGGCGCTGTCGGCGCCGGCTTCGTCGCCGTACCCTTCATCAGCAGCTTTCAGCCTTCGGAGCGAGCCCGGGCCGCCGGGGCTTCCGTCGAGGTCGACATCAGCGGCATCAAGCCCGGCGAGAAGCTCACGGTCGAATGGCGCGGCAAGCCGGTCTGGGTGGTCCGCCGCACGCCCGAGCAGCTGGCCGAGCTGCCCAAGCTCGACACGCAGCTCGCCGACCCGAAATCAAAGCGCGGCGGCGACGAGGTGACACCGGAGTACGCGCGTAACGAGAACCGCTCGCGCAAGCCCGAGTTCCTGGTCGTGGTCGGAATCTGCAGCCATCTCGGCTGCTCGCCGAGCGACAAGTTCGTGCCCGGCCCGCAGGCGTCGCTGCCAGACAACTGGGCCGGCGGCTTCCTCTGCCCGTGCCACGGCTCGACGTTCGACCTGGCCGGCCGCGTCTACAAGGACAAGCCCGCGCCCGACAACCTCGAGGTGCCGCCGCACATGTATCTCTCTGACAGCCGCCTCCTGATCGGCGAAGCGAAGCAGGCCTGAGCCCGCATCCGCCGCACCACCGCCGAACAAGAGGAACACGAGCATGGCCGAATTCCAAACCGCACCCGCCGGCGCCGGCACAGGGCAGAAGCTGCTGACCTGGGTCGACAACCGCTTCCCTCTCAGCAAGCTCTACAAGGAGCACCTGTCGGAGTACTACGCGCCGAAGAACTTCAACATCTGGTACGTGTTCGGCGGGCTGGCGACGCTCGTGCTGGTGATGCAGATCCTGACCGGCATCTTCCTGACGATGCACTACAAGCCCGACGCCGCCAAGGCGTTCGAGTCGGTCGAGTACATCATGCGCGACGTGCCCTGGGGCTGGCTGGTGCGCTACATGCACTC
>JANMCC010000368.1:0-4142 GCA_031360885.1 Burkholderiales bacterium
TCCGGGCGCCCAGCGCGTTGACCCACACGCCGCGCGCCCGCGCCGCGGCCACCACCGCGGCGGCGTCCGGCGTCCCGGGCGCCAGCCCGAAGACGATGATGTTGGTCTGCACGGTGGCCAGGTCGAGCTCGATCCCTGGGCTCTGCATCAGCTTCCCGGCGAGGAGCCGGGCGTTCGCGTGGTCTTCTTGCAGGCCCGCCAGGTGATGCTCGAGGCCGTGCAACGCGGCGGCTGCGAAGATGCCAACCTGGCGCATCGCCCCGCCGAGCATGCGGCGGTGACGCACGGCCGAGCCGATGAGCTCGCGCGGCCCCGCCAGGAGCGACCCGCCCGGCGCGCCCAGCCCCTTGGAGAACGACACCGCGACCAGATCGAACGGCGCGGCGAGGCGGTCGACCCCGAGGCCGGTGGCGACAGAAGCGTTCCAGAGGCGGGCGCCGTCGAGAAAGGTGGCGATGCCGAGCGGACGCGCGGCCTCGCATATGCGGTCGGCCTCCTGCTGCGGAAAGATCACGCCGCCCGCGCGGTTGTGCGTGTTCTCGATCTCGACCAGCGTTGTCGGCGGGTAGATGCCGTGCAGCCGTGGCTTCACGGCCGCAAGGAAGTCGGACGCACCGAAGAGTCCGCGGGCGCCGATCTCGGTGAGCTGCACGCCGGCGTTCGCAGCCGAGCCGCCGGTTTCGTGCCAGACGGCATGGCTCTCGCGGCTGACGATGACGTCGTCGCCGGGCCGCGTCAGCACGCGCAGCGCGACCTGATTGGCCATGGTGCCGCTCGGCAGCCAGAGCCCGGCTTCCTTGCCGAGCATGACGGCAACGTGCTCCTGCAGGCGATTGATCGTCGGATCCTCGCCGTACTGGTCGTCGCCGACGGGCGCAGCGGCCATCGCCGCGCGCATCGCCGGCGACGGCCGAGTGACGGTGTCGGAGCGAAGGTCGATGGGTTCGCTGCTCATATCGACCACATTCTGGCTCAGGGTCTGACAGTTGACATAATATACATTGTAGTGTTATGCACTGAGATGGACACAACACCCCCGTCCACGGCGCTCGCAAACCCGTCTGGCATCGGGCCACGCACTCCCTTAGGATCGCGGACGTCGCCAATGCGTCGAGACAGTGCGCCGGCCGCCCGGTTGTCGAGCGTGCGGAAAGGGATCTTGCAGGCTACCGATATCGGTCATCCCGACTACTTCCACAAAGTAGTCGACTGCCAGTGGGCTTGTCCCGCCCACACTCCCGTCCCCGAGTACATCCGCCTAATAGCCGCCGGTCGCTACACCGACGCCTACATGGTGAACTGGGAATCCAATGTCTTCCCGGGCATCCTCGGACGCACCTGCGATCGACCCTGCGAGCCGGCGTGCCGGCGCGGACGGGTCGAGGAAGCGCAGGCGGAGAAGCCCGAGCCGGTCGCGATCTGCCGCCTGAAGCGGGTCGCCGCCGACTACAAGGACGACATCACCGAGCACCTGCCGCACCTCGTCGCCGCGGCCAACGGCAAGCGCATCGTCTGCGTCGGCGGCGGACCCGCGGCGCTGACCGTGGCGCGCGATCTGGCGCCGCTCGGCTACGAGGTCGTCATCTTCGACAGCGACTCCAAGGCGGGCGGCATGATCCGCTCGCAGATCCCGCGCTTTCGCCTGCCCGAGGAAGTGATCGACGAGGAAACCGGCTACGTGCTGAAGCTCGGCGTCGAGTTTCGCGGCGGCACCCGGATCGACTCGATGAAGCAACTGCTCGGCGAACGCTGGGACGCGGTGTTCGTCGGATCGGGTGCGCCACGCGGCCGCGATCTCTCGATTCCCGGTCGCCAGGAAGCCGCGGCGAACATCCACATCGGCATCGACTGGCTGTCGTCGGTCTCGTTCGGCCACGTCACCAAGATCGGCAAGCGGGTCATCGTTCTCGGCGGCGGCAACACGGCGATGGACTGCTGCCGCAGCTCCAGGCGCCTCGGCGGCAGCGACGTCAAGGTGATCGTCCGCTCGCCGTTCGAGGAGATGAAGGCCTCGCCCTGGGAAAAGGAAGACGCCGTCCACGAAGGCATTCCGATCCTCGATTGCCTGGTGCCCAAGGCGTTCCTGCACACGAACGGCAAGCTCACCGGGATGAGCTTCGACAAGGTGCGGGCGGTGCGCGACGAGAAGGGCCGGCGCCAGTTCGTTTCCACCGGCGAGCCGGAGCAGGTGTTCGAGTGCGACGACGTCCTGGTCGCGGTCGGCCAGGAGAACGCCTTTCCCTGGATCGAGCGCGACGCCGGCATCGCCTTCGACGAATGGGGCATGCCGGTGCTCGACCCGATCACGCTGCAGTCGAGCCTGCCCCGGGTCTTCTTCGGCGGCGACGCGGCGCTCGGGCCGAAGAACATCATCTGGGCGGTCGCCCAGGGCCACGCCGCGGCGATCTCGATCGACAAGTTCCTGAACGGCGAGGACGTCAGCGTGCGCCCCGCCCCCGGCGTGACGCTGGTCTCGCAGAAGATGGGCATCCACGAGTGGACCTACGACAACGACACCACCAACGACTTGCGCAGCAAGGTGCCGTGGCGTGACATCAACCAGTCGCTGCGCAACATCAAGGTCGAGGTCGAGCTCGGCTTCGACGTCGCCACCGCCTGGAAGGAAGCGGAGCGCTGCCTCAACTGCGATGTGCTGACGGTGTTCAACACGGTCCAGTGCATCGAGTGCGACGCCTGCGTCGACATCTGCCCCACCGACTGCATCACCTTCACCGCCAACGGCGACGAGGCCGACCTGCGGTCCCGGCTGCACGCTCCGGCGCGCAACCTCGACCA
Source organism: Burkholderiales bacterium (assembly GCA_031360885.1). GTDB lineage: Bacteria > Pseudomonadota > Gammaproteobacteria > Burkholderiales > Burkholderiaceae_C > Schlegelella_A. Next base: position 2,797 of record JANMCC010000368.1, read on the forward strand.
GGCGCTCTACGTCTCGAGCGAGCTGAAGACCGGGCGGGTGATGGTCAAGGACGAGGACGTCTGCCTGCACTGCGGCCTGTGCGCCGAGCGCTGCCCCACGGGCGCCTGGGACATGCAGAAATTCATGATCAAGCAAACCCGTGCCGGGCACGGCTGTCGCACCGGCGCCAAGACCGGGAAAAAGAAGGTGGCAACCCTGACATGACGTCGAACGTTCAAGCGGGCACGGCACCGCGTCTCGAAGCCGTCAACGATTTCGTCGTCAAGTTCGCCAACGTCAACGGCTCCGGATCGGCCTCGGCCAACGAGCTGTTCGCGCGCAGCCTGCTGCGCATGGGCGTGCCGGTCAGCCCGCGCAACATCTTCCCCTCGCCCCTCCAGGGCCTGCCCACCTGGTACGAGGTGCGCGTCAACGAGACTGGCTGGCTGGCGCGGCGCGGCGGCGTCGACCTGATGGTGGCCATGAACCCGCAGACCTGGGAGAAGGACCTCGAGGAGATCGAGCCCGGCGGCTACCTGCTCTACGACAGCTCCAAGCCGATGCCGGCCTCGCGCTTTCGCAGCGACATCCACGTCCTCGGCGTGCCGCTCACCGACCTCTGCGCCACACGCTACACCGACCCGCGCGAGCGCCAGCTGCTGAAGAACATCGTCTACGTCGGCGTGCTCGCGGCGATGCTCGGGGTCGAGCCGGAGGTGATCGCCACGCTGCTCGGCGAGCAGTACAAGGGCAAGGCCAAGCTGCTTCAGCCCAACCTCGACGCCTTCATGATGGGCCTGCACCACGGCCGCGAGTACTTCGACGACGCGCTCGGCCTGAGGATCAAGCGGCGCGACGCGGTCGGAAAGCGGATCTTCATCGAGGGCAACGCCGCAGCCGCGCTCGGCTGCGTCTACGGAGGGGCGACGGTCTGCGCCTGGTACCCGATCACGCCGAGCTCGTCGCTCGCCGAGGGGTTCCAGAAGTACTGCTCGAAGCTGCGCGTCGACAAGGCGACGGGCAAGAACAAGTTCGCGATCGTCCAGGCCGAAGACGAGATCGCCTCGATCGGCATCGTCGTCGGCGCCGGCTGGAACGGCGCCCGCGCCTTCACCACCACCTCGGGCCCGGGCGTCTCGCTGATGACCGAGTTCATCGGCCTCGCCTACTTCGCCGAGATTCCGGTGACGATCATCAACGTGCAGCGCGGCGGCCCCTCCACCGGCATGCCCACGCGCACCCAGCAGGCCGACCTGCTCTCCTGCGCCTACGCCTCGCACGGCGACACCAAGCACGTGCTGCTGTTCCCCGAAGACCCGAAGGAATGCTTCGAGTTCTCGGCGGCGGCGCTCGACCTCGCCGACCG
>JANMCC010000372.1:0-16120 GCA_031360885.1 Burkholderiales bacterium
TGACCGACGGCACGAGCCGCACCGTGCAGGTGGGGCCGATGCGCATCGTCCTCAAACGCACAACGCCGCGCCAGATGGCGGCTGCGGGCCGCAGCAGCGGCCTCGTCATCCAGGCCTTGCGCAACCTCGGGCCCGAGCACATCAGCGCCGATCGACTCGAGCGGCTGCGCCGAACACTGCCCGCAGCGGAGCGGCGCGCCCTGCTCGCCGACCTGTCGTTGGCGCCAACATGGATGCGCCCGCTGATGCGTCGACTGGCCGACGCTGATGCCGCAGCATGAGCGAGACCCTTCGCTTTATTTCGTTGCCGCCGGAGCGGCGCGCGCTCGCCTTCCAGCAGACGGCCGCGCGGTTGGCCGCGTCGAGCGTGATGGTGGAAAAGGACTTCTGGGTCTGCTGGCTGCTCAGCCTGCTCTTCGCCGATGCCGAGCTTGCGCCACACGTGGTGTTCAAAGGCGGCACCTCGCTCGCCAAGGTGTACGGCGTGATCGACCGCTTCTCGGAAGACATCGACCTGTCGCTCTCGCCGGCATTCGTGGGCGCCGACGAAGCTGCCTTCGACGCGCTGCAAAGCCGCACAAGGCGCGACGCCGCGCTGGCCCGCATGCAAGCGCTCTGCGGCGAGCGCACGCGAAACACGGTAGCGCCGCGCCTGGAGGCTGCGATCGCTGCCCAACTCGGCGCCCGGCCGGATGGCGAAGCGTGGCTCAGCTACGAGGATGATCCGGTGGCCCGATCGCCGGTGCTCTGGTTTCACTACCCGGCCGCCGAACCCACGGGCTTTGACTACCTGCGCCGCGCGGTCAAGCTCGAGCTCGGCTCTCTCACCGATCAACAGCCAACGGGCCGGCATGAAGTGCAGCCCTGGGTCGCAAACGAATTCCCGGAGGCATTCGCAGACTGGCACTGCGTCGTGACCGCGCTCGAGCTGCAGCGCACTTTCTGGGAGAAGGCGACGATCCTGCATGCGGAGCACTACCGGCCCGCCGATCAGCCGATGCCCGACCGCTATGCGCGCCACTACTCCGACATGGCGCGGCTGCTCCAGCATCCGCAGGCCGCAGCGATGCTGGCGGACGAAGCGCTGTGCGCACGGGTTGTGCGATGGAAGAGTCGCGTGTTCGCAAGGCAGTGGGCGCGCTATGACCTTGCACGAGCGGGCAGCTTTCGGTTGCTCCCGGCGAGCGAGCGCGTTGCTGCACTCGCACGCGACTACGCCGAGATGCAACCGATGTTCCTGACCTTGCCGCCGGAGTTCGATGCCGTCCTGGCAGAGCTGGCGAAGGGGGAAGACCAACTGAATCGAAGCGCGAGGCAGTAGCGTCTCGCTATTTTGAGACCGTTGACTGTCAGTTATTTGTGTCTCATACTTGCGCATGCCTTCCCATCCCTCCCTGCCGGAGACCCCAAGCGCCCCCGAGCGCTACTCGATCGACGAGCTCGCCACGCTCGCCGCCGTAACCCCGCGCACCGTCCGCTACTACATCGCCCAGGGCCTGCTCAGCCGGCCCGAGGGCGAGAAACGCGGTGCCCACTACCTGCGGCCTCACCTCGAGCAACTGCTCCTGGTTCGCCGCTGGACCGATGCCGGCCTGAGCCTCGATCGCATCCGCGAGCTGATCGCCGGCGCGCCTGAAGACCCGCCGCGGCGCGCCGCGCCGCCGGGCTCGGTGGAGGTGTGGAGCCGGGTCACGGTGGCCGACGGGCTGGAAGTGCAGCTGGAGCCCGGCCGCGCCGGGCTTTCGCCCGAGCAGGTACGCGCCTTCGTGCGTGGCATCACCGCGCTGTACCGCAAGGTGCGCGCCAGCGACAAGGAGAACGACGATGAACCGCCACCACGATGAACCCCAGGTGTTCGGCCTGGCCAGACCTATCGCAACGCCAGCAGCCGGGTGCTCGAAGTGGTCTACACCTTTCCCCTGCCGCACGAAGCAGCGCTGGTCGAGGCCGACGCACCGGTGATGCTCGAAGCGCTGGAAGGTGGCCTGCACACGGCCAACATCGGCAACCTCGAGCCCGGCGACGAGATCGTGCTCGAGGTGCGCTTTGCCCAACTGCTGGCCTTCGAGCAGGGGCGGCTCCGGCTGGCCATCCCCACCACGATCGCGCCGCGCTACGGCAATGCCGGGCAGTCGGGGCTGCAGCCGCAGCAGTGCGGATTGCCTGACCGGGGGCGGACAGGTACGGGACCTGGGCATTCACTGCCACGGCCTGCCGATGCACGCGGATGCACGACTTGCTCTCGACCAGGCCGTGGCCATCGGCGCCGGCGAGGGAGAGGCGCTGCTGTTGCTCGCCTGGTGGACCAACTCGCGCAGCCAGGGTATCGGCAGCGCATCGATCACCGCCGCGCTCCAGGCGCACGTCGATGCGCTGGCAGCAAGCCTCGTCGGCCGCTGCGTCGAGCTGTTCGACCGCCTCCTGGGCGGATATCCGATCGACGGCTGGAGGCTGTCGCGCACGCGGCGCCTGCAGCACGCGATTGCGCGGAGTTCGCCGTGACCCTCAGCGCTACACTGGAGCGCCTCGGTAGTAGGAAGCTTTGTCATGCCGCAGTTGATCACTGTCGACCCCGAGATCCACAGCGGAACGCCTGTGTTCGCCGGTACCCGCGTACCAGTCAAGACGTTGTTCGACCACCTTGAAGGCGGAGATTCGCTGGAGGTCTTTCTCGAAGATTTCCCATCGGTCAGCCGCGAGTTGGCAGTTGCTGTTCTAGAACAGGCGCACGCTGCACTCATTCCAGATGCGCATCCTGCTTGACGAAGACTTGCCTCGCCGTCTGGCAACACTCCTCGTTGGTCACGAGGCCTCCACGGTACAAGGCAGCGGCTGGTCAGGAATCAAGAACGGAAAGCTACTCGCACTCGCCGCCCCCAAGTTTGAAGCGTTCCTGACGATGGACGGGAATCTCGAGTTTCAGCAGAACCTCACAACCCTGCCGATCGCCGTGCTCGTGATTGAGCGCCAAGCAACCGATTGGAGCACTTGGCGCCGCTGGTGCCGGCCATCTTGAAAGAGCTCAACCATCTTCCTCCGAATGGCCTCCGGCGAGTCGGCGCCTGACCTCTCCGATCCTCGACCTTCAGAACATCGTCCTTACCGGCCAAACCATCGAGCGCCAGCGCGATCGCACAACGCGGCGCAGGCAAAGTTCAGCTGAAGTACGTCACGCGGAGCTTCGGCAAAGACTCGGAGCTTCAGGTAATCGAGGGCATTCCCATGGGGTCGTGTTCGGCGTGCGGCGAGTCCTGCTTCACGGCGCAAACGATGCATGAACTCGAGCGAATCACGTCGCTTCGCAGGTCGGTCGCGAAGCAACGCAATGTCGCTGTCGCCAAGTTCGAAGAGGCAGTGGTCTGACCCCTCGATGCTCGGCCGGGGATCTCGTTCGAGCACGTTGTCGGGCCTCGCGGTGCTCACGCAGCCTTTGGAGCCACAACGACCTCACCTGTCTTCCTCTACTCCTGTCCGAAAAGCGTTCCATTTTTCGGACACGACGACCAGCTAACTAAGCCGCTTCCAGCTCGAAGTGCACCTTGCGCCCGATGGCGGTGGCAATGTTCACGAGCGCGTCGAGCGAGAACCGCGAGACTCGGCCGCGCAGCAGGTCGTTCATGCGCGGCTGGGTCACGCCGCACTGGTCGGCCGCTTCTGTCTGCGTCCAACCCGACTCTTTCACGATGGCAGCGATCTGCAGCATCAGCTCGGCCCGCATTTTTGCGCCGCATTCAGCAATTGGCCGTATAAAACAAGATCATCGCCGCGATCCCGGCGCCGCCGGCGATCGAGAAGATCCTCGCGCACTTGGGTCTGCAGGCCCGGGTAACGCCACGCTCACTTGCGCGTGGCCAGAAGCTGCAAGCAGCCCGAGCGAAGTCAACCACGTCGCTCGAGCGGCCCGGCGCCACGGGTCGTGGGGATGGGATGCGCCCGGGGTTTGTGGGACCGATGGAATCGGCCTGATCACACGGGATAAGCCGCAGAAGACGCCCGAGACAGCAGACTTTCGGCCGCGGTGTCAACGCCCGACGGACCTCAGCCACCTTCAAGGGCCGACTCAAGCGCGTCGGAGGCCGTGGTCGCGGTGCCAGGGGGAAGGAAGAGGGCGTTTGAAGACACCACCCTCCCGTGGACAATTGATCACCATGTCTTCTTCCACGACCACCGTCGTCACCATCCTCATCGCTGTGGGATTGGGTGCGCCGCAAGCCGCTTTCAGCCAGACGCCCGAAGGCCTCGGCCGCATGCACACATTCAAGGACTGGGTCGTGGCCTGCGACAACACGAGGGTCTGCGAGGCGCAGGGTTACCAGGCGGAGGGCGAGCCGTCTGCCGTGTTGATCGTGCAGCGTGCCGCCGGCCCGGGCGCGGTGCCTAGGCTGCGTATCGGATTCGGGGGCATCTCACCGGCGGACGGGTCGGAAGTGCAGCCACCCAAGGGCCCTGTGACTTTGCGCGCTGGCGGCCTGCGCCTGACGCTACCGGCGCCCGACACGGGTTTCATCGACCTCTCGGCCGAGCAGGCCCAGGCGCTGCGGCCGACGCTGGCGCGGGCGGAGAAGCTGCTGCTGAGTTCGGCCGGCCGGGAGTGGAGCGTGTCGCTGGCCGGAGCCACGGCGGCATTGCTGAAGATGGACGACTTGCAAGGCCGCGTCGGCACGACCGGTGCATGGGCCAAGCCCGGCATGCGGGCCGAGTCGTCGGTGCCGCCGGCCGGGCCGGTGCCCAAGGTGAAGGCGCAACCCATTCCGCCGGTGCGGGACACAGACGCAGCGCTGCTGCCCGCCCTCCTGCGCGAGTTGCAGCGCGCGCCCAACCAGGATTGCCCGCTTCTGGCAGAGAACAAGGCGCCGCGAGACGGGCAGATCTTCCGCTTGTCGCAGCGCCAGGTGATGGTTGTGTTCCCCTGCTGGATGGCGGCCTACAACGGCGGCAGCGAGGCTTGGATCGCCAACGACCGGCCGCCCTACGCGCCGGTGATGGCGAGCTTCGAACCAGGGGGCGAAACGGAGACTCCCATCACTTTCCCGGATTTCTCGCGTGATGCGGACGGCCTGTTGGCCGTGCACTCGTCGCACAAGGGCCGCGGCATCGCCGACTGCTTCAGCGTGCGCGCGTGGGTCTGGAACGGCAAGCAGTTCGCCTTGACCGAGGCCACCGAGTCGCCGTGCAAGCTCTTCGAAGCGGGAGGCTTGCCGATGAGGCTGTGGCGCGCCGACCTGCGCTGACGCCCACCGGCGCTGCCACGCGCAATGGGCGCCTCATGTCGCGATGGGCCGGCCGGTGGCGTCGTACAGGCCCTCGAACAACACCGCGCTGAGATCGCGCTCACCGCTGTCGGGCAGCGGGCATAGAGGTTTCACCGCCTTCATCAAGCCCCAAGAGAGGCCGGGGGACCAGGCTGCGGCGGCATCTCTGCCGACATGTAGAAGCTGCCACACCTGAACAAGCGTTGGTGGGCGTAACCCAAACGCAATACAATTTGCTGATGAAGTCTGCCGTCATACCCCAGATCCGCGTCGAGCCTGAATTGCGCGCCGAGCTCGAATCGGTACTCCGGCAGGGCGAAACCCTGACCGACTTCGTCGAAGCGACGGTGCGAAGCGCCATCGCGTTCCGGCGCGTACAGACCGCATTCCAGGCTCGCGCTCAGGCAGCGTCCGAGGCGTACCACCAGACGGGTCTTTCGGTGCCCGTCGAGCCCGTACTGGAAAGACTCCAATCCAAGCTCGACGCCAGGCGCAAGAAGCTCGGCCGATGAGTTTTGTCGTCGAGTTGTCTCCGACGGCCGAAGCCGACCTGGAACGCCTCTTCGAATTCCTGCTCGACCAGGCCGACACCACCGAAGACCTCGATCGGGCACAGGCAGCGATCGACGCTGTCAGGGCGACGGCGCAGCACCGCCTGGCAATGACGCCCTTCAGCTTCCGCAAATCGGCCCGCAACCCGGTACAGCGCGAATTGATCATCCCGTTCGGGGGCACAGGATATGTCGCGTTGTACGAGATCGTCAGTGCGTTGAAAGTGGTCGTGCTGGCAGTGCGCCACCAGTGTGAAGAGGACTATCACTGACGTCGATCATCGATGGTCGTGTTCGATGCGCACGGATCGCGCGGCCGTACAGTTCCGTTGCGCCGATGCACAGCATCTGTGGGCAGGGCGTCCCGGTCCGGTGACTGACCTGCAGTTGCAAATGGATGTCCGGGGGATGCGCGACCGGATTGCCGCCACCCTCTACTTCGAGCGCCGCACGCCCCCGCAGTACCGCCTCCGCCTCAAACGTTGTACCCCGGCCAAGCCGTAGCCAGGTGCTCGTTGATCGCCTCCCGCACCTTCGCATTCAGGATCGCGCCGATGTTCGAGAGCTGCTGCTGGATCGACTTCGCCTTGGTGAACGACCCCTTGTGCCCGCCGCTGCGGCTGTGCGTCGGGTAGTTGCCGCCGATCGCCGCGGTGATCGCGTCGCCCAGGGCCACCTGCGCATCGTTGTCCAGCATCTCGGCGGGACCGGTGGCGGCGTCGGTCGCGGCCTGCATGGCGGTGTCGATGTCCCGCTTCTGCGTGTCGGTCAGCGTCATGCGCTCGACGTCCTCGGTCTTCGCGCTCGCCTTGGGCTCCTCGGTCTTGGTGAACCAGGTCTTGTCGGCCAGCAGCTCGATCGCCTTGAGGTGCGATGCGCTGACCTCGGCGAACTCGGACTTCAGCACCCGCTCCATCCGGGCGGTGTACTTCACCGCGTCGTCCTTGCCCTTGACCGGCAGCGTCTGGCTCACGCGGCTCTGGATCTCCTTGGCGGTGAGCACCGGCTTGCTGGTCTCGGGCTGCGGCGGCGTGACCTTCGGCTGCTCCTTCGGCGCCTGCGGCGTCGTCTGGCTCGTCGGCACCGTCTCCGGCTGCTTCGGCGTTCCGGTCGGCGGCGTCACGCCGGGCTTGCTCGCCTGCGTCTTGACGACCGGCGCGGTCGCCCGCTTGCGGATGTCGGCGATGAGCTGGCGCACCGTCTCGATCTGCTCTTCCACCAGCACCTGGTGGTCGTTGCGCGCCTTCGGCGTGTTGACGATGCGAGTGCGCACCATCTCGGCCATCGCCTCCTTGACGTCGTCGTGGCGCTGGTCCAGGTCCTTCCACTCGGGCTTGACCTCGGGAATGGACTTGTAGAGCCCGACCAGGCCGTCGAACTTCTCGATCAGCGCGGCGGCCTCGTCGCCCCAGGTCCGCATCTCGCTCCAGCCGTACTTCATGTTCAGCGTCTCGCCCTCGAGCGGCTTGGCGCCGGTGGGCGCCGGCGCGTCGGGGTCGGCCACGGCGCGCGGCACGCCGACATCGGTGAACAGGCGCTGCGCCTTGTCGATGTTCACCGTGCCCACGTTGGCGGCGAACGCGATGCGGTCGGCATCGTCGACCTTGCACTTGCCGGTGGCGGTGGGCTTCTTGCCGAGCTTCGCGACCAGTTGCGGGTCGTGGTCGATCAGCACCAGCGGGCGTTCCTTGTCGCTGAAGGCGAACTTCTCGATATAGACGAAGTTCACCCCGGTCGAACCCGCCCGCAGCTTGCCGAGCGCCGATTTGATCGTCGCCTTGTAGTGCTTGAAGTCGGTGACGTCCGTGAGCTCGTTGAAGGTCGTCATGGCATCTGCAAGTGGAGGGCCGGGGAGGCCGTGATTCTGCAGCGATGGCGGCTCGAAGCGGAAGAGGGCACGCCCGTTGCCACGTGGCGGAGAGCTCGCGCCGAGCTTCGACACCGCAGCCCGCCCCATGAACCCCTCCGTACGCGCCGACCTGCTCGATTCGATGTCGCTCGTCGGCCGCGGACTGGGCGTGCTCGAGTCGCCGGCGCGGCTGGCCGGCAAGGGCCGGGAAATGGCGTCGCTGGAGATGCGCCTGGCCATCCTCAGCGGCCGGCTCAGGGCGGGAAGCACCGGCCCGCAGCTGCTCGCCGGCGTGCGCCTCTTCATCGAGGACTTCGAGGAGTTCGTCAGCCAGCTTGCAGTACGCTAGGGCCATGACCGCCAGAACGCCGGCCGGCGCAGCGCCGGCGGGCGACGATGCCTCGCCCCGGCCCCGCCCGCGCCGCCACGAGCCGGTCGCACGCTTTCGCCTGCGCGTGACCGCGGGCGAGATCATCGCCATCGGTCCGGGCAAGATCGACCTCCTGGAAGCGATCGTCGAGACGCAGTCGATCACCGCGGCGGCGAAGTCGATCGGCATGTCGTACCGCCGCGCCTGGATGCTCGTCGACCAGATCAACGCCGGCCTGCGCCAACCCGCGGTCGCTTCGGCCAAGGGCGGCGAGCATGGCGGCGGCAGCCAGCTCACCGCCGTGGGCGTGGCCCTGGTCGAGCGCTATCGGCGGATCGAGGCGCGCGCGGCCGAGGCCTGCGCCGACGACATCGCGGCGCTGCTCAAGCTCGTGAAGTAGCTCGGCGCCGAACGCCGCCTACCCGGGCACGCCGACGATCACGCTCGAGGCTTTGAACAGCGCCGTGGCTGGGGCGCCCGCCGCCAGGCCGAGCGAGACCGCGCTGCCCCGGGTGACGATGGCGGCGACCGACATGCCGCCGCCGATATCGATCACGACCTCGGTGTTGACGGTTCCCGGTTGCAGCCGCGACACGGTGCCGGCGAGCTGGTTCCGCGCCGAGAGGCGGGCCGTGCCGAGATCGGCGGCGACGACGACCGACGAGGCCTTGACCAGCGCGAACGCGGCAGCGCCGACGACCAGCCCCAGGCTCGCCGCGCTCTCGTGGGTGACGACGGCGACGATGCGCTGGCCGCCGGGCAGCGCGATCTCGATCTCGTCGTTGACGGCGCCCGCCTTGACGGCGCTCACCGTCCCGGAAAGCTGGTTGCGGGCGCTGGTCTTCATGTCGCTCTCCCCTTCATGGCCGGGCGGCGGCCCGTCGCTGCGCAGGCCGGCGTCGAGGTAGACCACTTCGTCGGCAAAGGCCTCGATGTCGGCCTCGTCGTGGGTGATCAGCAGCATCGGCAAGGCGAGGCGCGCCTGCAGCTCGCGCAGCTCGTCGCGCATCTTCAGGCGCAGCGGCGTGTCGAGCGCGGCGAACGGCTCGTCGAGCAGCAGCGCGCGCGGCTCGGCCGCGAGGGTGCGGGCCAGCGCTGTGCGCTGCCGCTGCCCGCCGGAAAGCTGGTCGGGATAGCGGTCGTCGAGGGAGGTCAGCTCCAGGGCCTCGAGCCAGCGGTCGACCGCCGCCGAGGCGACGCGCCGGCGCGGGTTGAGGAGGCCCTTGTCGAGGCCGAAGGCGATGTTCTGCCGCACCGTGAGGTGCGGGAACAGCGCGTACTCCTGGAACAGGTAGCCGAAGTGGCGCTCGCCGGCCGGGAGGTCGATGCCCGCTCGCGAGTCGAACAGCGCGTCGCCGGCGAAGGCGATGCGGCCGCTGTCGGGCCGCAGCAGGCCGGCGATCGCCTTCAGCGTCAGGCTCTTGCCGGCGCCGGACGGGCCGAACAGCACCAGCCGGGTCGCGTCGCTGGCGAACGCGACATCGAGCTCGAAGCGGTGGCCGCCGCTGGCGAGCGACTTGCGAAGCGACACCTCCCAGCGCGCCGCCGTCATGAGCGCCCCGGGATTCGTGCCGGCGCCAGCCGGCCGGCGAGCAGCAGCACGGCGACGCAGGTCACGGAGGTGAGCAGCACCAGGCCGTTGGCGAGATCGTCCTGGCCGGCCTGGACCGCCTCGTAGACGGCGATCGAGAGCGTCTGCGTCTTCCCGGGGATGCTGCCGGCGACCATCAGCGTCGCGCCGAACTCGCCGAGCGCCCGGGCGAAGGCAAGCAGCACGCCGGCGAGGATGCCGCGCCAGGCGAGCGGCAGCGTGACGCGGAAGAACACCGCCGCCGCCGGGAGACCGAGCACCTTCGATGCCTGCTCGTACTGCACGTCGACGCTCTCGAACGCGGCGCGCGCCGACTTGCAGACGAACGGAAAGGCGACGACCGCCGCGGCGATCACCGCGCCTTGCCAGGTGAAGATGAGGTTGATGCCGAAGCTGCGCTCGAGCCAGCCGCCCAGCCAGCCGCGCCGGCCGATGACGACGAGCAGGTAGTAGCCGAGCACCGTCGGCGGTAGCACCATCGGCAGCAGCAGGAGCGAGTCGACCAGCTCGCGGCCGGGGAAGCGCCAGCGGGCGAGCGCATAGCCGGCGGCGACACCGAGCACCAGGTCGATCGCGGTCGCCCACAGCGCGACCTTGAGCGACAGGCCGAGCGCGATCCAGGCGGGCTCCACGGGCCTAGGGCCTGCCGAAGCCGTACTTCGCGAGCACCGCCTGCCCGGCGGGTGACATCACGTGCGCCACGAACTGCCGCGCCAGCGCCGGCTGGGCGCTCGCCGCCAGTGCGGCGATCGGATAGACCACTGGCGTTCCGGCCGGCACGACGAACGCGACCTTGACCTTTTCGGCCAGGATCGCCGCGTCGGTGCTGTAGACGAAGCCGGCGTCCACCTCGCCGCGGGCGACGTAGTCGAGCGCCTGGCGGACCGTCTGCGCGCCGATCATCTTGGCCTCGATCGGCGACCACAACTGCGCCTTCTCCAGCACCGCCCGGGTGTAGCGGCCGACGGGAACGCTGGCGGGGATGCCGACGGCGACCCTCTTCACGGCCGGCCCGGCCAGGTCGGCCAGGGTCCTCGGCACGGTCGCCAGGTCCTGCGGAACGATCACGACGAGCGAGTTGCTCGCGAAGTCGCGCGGCGCGCCGGGCCCGACGAGCTGCTGCTGTTCTGCCTGCCGCATCGTCTCCTGGTCGGCGCTGGCGAACACGTCGACCGGCGCGCCCTTGGCGATCTGCTGCAGCAGCGCGCCGGACGCGCCGAAGTTGAGCAGCACCCTGGTGCCCGGCGTGGCCGCCTCGAAGCCGGCGCCGACCTCCTTGAAGGCGTTGGTCAGGCTGGCCGCGGCCGAGACCGTCAGGTCGGTGGCGAACGCCTGTCCGCCGACCGCCGACAGGGCGACGGCCGCAAACGCGATGCGAAGACCGCGGGCGATCGACATCCCGGGGCAATGGGTTTCGAAATGCATGGCCGACTATAACGGTTGGCCCGGCGTCGCAGCGCAGAATCGCGACCCATGATCCTTCTCACAGGCGCCACCGGCTACATCGGCTCGCACACCTGGCTCGCCCTGCATGCCGCGGCGATGCCGGTGGTCGGCATCGACGACTTCTCGAACAGCTCGCCCGAGGTGCTGCGCCGGCTCGCCGCTCTCGGCGCCGACGTTTCCCGCTTCGCCGAGGTCGACGTCACCGACCGCGCCGCGCTGGCCGATGTATTCGAGCGCTGGCCGATCGAGGCCGTGGTCCACTTCGCGGCGAAGAAGGCGGTAGGTGAAAGCGTCGCCCAGCCGCTCCTCTACTACGCCAACAACGTCGGCGGCACGATCGCCCTGGCCGAGACGATGCGGGCGCACGGCTGCAGGCGAATCGTCTTCAGCTCCACCGCCACCGTCTACGGCCAGCCGCGCTCGCTGCCGGTGCGCGAGGACGCCGCGCTCGAGCCGAGCAGCCCGTACGCGGCGAGCAAGCTGATGAGCGAGAACATCCTGCGCGACGTCGAGCGCTCCGACCCGGCCTGGCGGATCGCCCTGCTGCGCTACTTCAACCCGGTGGGCGCGCACCCCAGCGGCACGATCGGCGAAGACCCGCGCGGCACGCCGAACAACCTGATGCCCTTCGTCGCCCAGGTCGCGGTGGGCAAGCGGGCGCGGCTGCAGGTCTTCGGCAGCGACTACGAGACAGCCGACGGCAGCGGCGTGCGCGACTACCTGCATGTGCAGGACCTGGCCGAGGGCCACGTCGCCGCCCTGAAGCACCTGCTCGGCGGCGGCGCTTCGCTCACCCTCAACCTGGGCACCGGCCAGGGCGTCAGCGTGCTCGAGCTGGTGCGGGCGTTCGAGCGGGCCAGCGGCCGCCCCGTCCCCTACGAGATCGGCCCGCGACGCCCGGGCGACGTCGCCGCCTACTATGCCGACCCGGCGCTGGCCGAACGCCTGCTCGGCTGGAAGGCCCGGCTCGGCCTGGACGCGATGTGCGCCGACAGCTGGCGCTGGCAGGCCGCCAACCCCGACGGCTACGCCGGCGGCTGAAGGCGACCGCCGGTCCGCCCGGCGGTGTTTCCCTCTTGTAAATCCGTTAAAACGTCTGCAACTTACGGCCTGGCAGCGGGCTCATATTTTGCTCGCCGAATATACTGAGGTCGTCACTTGCGCCAATCGTCCGAATCTCCTGCAGCAGGCCGGTATCCGAAGGGGTCTTTCATGGGTGTGAAACTCAAGGTCGCGGGCTGGCTCGCCCTCGGAGCGGTCGCCGGGGCGCTCACCACGCTCCAGCTCGAAGCGACGGCGCGCAATTCCGTCTCGCAACTGCCGATCGAGGAGCTGCAGCAGCTCGCGGCGGTATTCGGCATGGTCAAGAGCGACTACGTCGAACCGGTCGACGAGAAGAAGCTGATCGGCGACGCCATCGGCGGCATGGTCGCCGGGCTCGACCCGCACTCCCAGTACTTCGACAAGAAGACCTTCAAGGAATTCCGCGAGCAGACCACCGGCCGCTTCGTCGGCATCGGCATCGAGATGGGCATGGAAGACGGCCTCGTGAAGGTCGTGAGCCCGATCGAAGGCTCGCCCGCGTTTCGCGCCGGCCTGAAGAGCGGCGACCTGATCACCAAGATCGACGAGCAGATGGTGCGCGGCCTCACCGTCAACCAGGCTGTCAAGCGCATGCGCGGCGAGCCGCAGACCCGGGTCGTGCTCACCGTCTTCCGCAAGAGCGAGCAGCGCACCTTCCCGGTGACCATCATCCGCGAGGAGATCCGGCTGCAGAGCGTGCGCGCCAAGCTCGTCGAGCCGGGCTACGCCTGGCTGCGGGTCTCGCAATTCCAGGACCGCACGGTCGACGACTTCGCGAAGAAGCTCGAGGAGCTCTACAAGCAGGAGCCCAACATGAAGGGCCTGGTGCTCGACCTGCGCAACGACCCGGGCGGCCTGCTCGAGGGTGCGGTCGCGATCTCGGCGGCTTTCCTGCCGGCCGACTCGGTGGTCGTCACCACCAACGGCCAGATCCCCGACTCCAAGCAGACCTTCAAGGCCTCGCCCGAGTACTACCTGCGGCGCGGCAACACCGACCCGCTGAAGCGCCTGCCCGAAGGGCTGAAGAAGGTGCCCATGGTGGTGCTGGTCAACGAGGGCTCGGCCTCGGCCAGCGAGATCGTCGCCGGCGCCCTGCAGGACTACCACCGCGCCACCATCATGGGCGCGCAGACCTTCGGCAAGGGCTCGGTGCAGACGGTGCGCCAGCTCTCCGCCGACACCGCGCTGAAGATCACCACCGCGCGCTACTACACGCCGAGCGGCGCGTCGATCCAGGCCAAGGGCATCGTTCCCGACGTCATGCTCGACGAGACCGCCGAGGGCAACCTGTTCGCCGCCCTGCGCACCCGCGAAGCCGACCTCGACAAGCACCTGATGAGCGGCCAGGGCGCCGAGCAGAAGGACGAGGCGCGCGAGAAGGCGCGCGAGGAAGCGCGCAAGAAGCTCGAGGCCGAGATCGCCGCCCGCAACGGCGCGCCCAAGCCGCCGCTCGAGTTCGGCAGCGTCGAGGACTTCCAGCTCGCGCAGGCGATCAACAAGCTCAAGGGCAAGACGGTGCTGGTCAGCAAGACCGCGGTCGAGCGCAAGGCCGAAGCGACGACCAACTGAGCGAGGCCGGCATTTCCTGCCCCGAACGCCCGTGCGCCGCACGGGCGTTTGCGTTTCTGCGGCGCCCATGACCGACGACGACCTGCTGCGCTACTCGCGCCACCTCCTGCTCGACGACATCGGCATCGAGGGCCAGGCCCGGCTCGCCGCGGCGCACGCCCTGGTGATCGGTGCCGGCGGGCTCGGCTCGCCGGTGGCCCTCTTCCTCGGCTCCGCGGGCGTCGGCCGGCTCACGATCGTCGACGGCGACCGGGTCGACCTCACCAACCTGCAGCGACAGATCGCCCACGACCTCTCGACGCTCGGCGAGCCCAAGGCGATGTCGGCGGCGCTGCGGGTCGCCGGCATCAACCCGCGGATCGAGGTGACAGCCCTGAACGAGCGGGTATCCGGCGAGCGGCTCGCCGAGCTGGTGGCCAAGGCCGACGTCGTGGTCGACTGCAGCGACAACTTCGCCACCCGCCAGGCCGTCAACGCCGCCTGCGTGCGCCACGGCCGGCCGCTGGTGGCGGGCGCGGCGATCGTCTTCGACGGCCAGGTCTCGGTCTACGACACGCGCCAGGCCGCCTCGCCCTGCTATGCCTGCGCCTTTCCGCCCGACGCCGCCTTCGAGGATGTCGCCTGCTCGACCATGGGCGTGTTCGCGCCGCTCGTCGGCATCATCGGCAGCATGCAGGCGGCCGAGGCGCTGAAGCTGCTCGCCGGCATCGGCCGCTCGCTCGCCGGCCGGCTGCAGATGCTCGACGCACGGGCGATGGAGTGGACCGAGCTGCGGGTGGAGCGCGACCCGGCCTGCCCGGTCTGCGCCAGCCGGCCCGCGGCCGGAGTTCCCGTTCCGGCCTGTTAGGCTTGCCGCGATGGAAAACCCCGGCGCCCTGCCCGCGCGCAACTTTCCGACGGCCCTGGAAGACGCCGAAAAGGAAGTCGAGAACCCGATCGCCCGCTACGAGGGGCCGGAGAGCTCGTACCGCCTCGCCTTCACTGACACCGCCTTCCTGCTGCGCGAGGAGTTGCGCCCGGTGCGGATGCAGCTCGAGCTGCTCAAGCCCGAGCTGGTGCAGGACGAGCAGGGCGTCGAGGCCACCATCGTCCTCTTCGGCAGCGCCCGCATCGTCGCGCCCGAGGTCGCGCAGAAGGAGCTGCAGGCGGCGCAGGCCAGCGGCGACGCGCAGGCGCTGCGCAGCGCCGAGACCCGCGCCGCGATGTCGCGCTACTACGAGGAAGCGCGCCGCTTCTCGGCGATCGTCACCCGCCGCTCGGCGACGCTCGACCGGCCGATCTACGTCGTCACCGGCGGCGGCCCGGGGATCATGGAAGCGGGCAACCGCGGCGCGTTCGAGGTCGGCGGCAAGAGCATCGGCCTGAACATCGTGCTTTCGCACGAGCAGGTGCCCAACCGCTACATCACGCCGGAGCTGTGCTTCCAGTTCCACTACTTTGCCCTCCGCAAGATGCACTTCCTGATGCGCGCGATCGCCCTGGTGTGCTTTCCCGGCGGCTTCGGCACGCTCGACGAGATGTTCGAGGTGCTGACCCTGGTGCAGACCGGCAAGTCGCGGATGCGGCCGATCCTGCTGTTCGGGCGCGAGTTCTGGACCCGCCTGATCAACTTCGACCTGCTGGTCGAGACCGGCATGATCTCGCCGGAGGACGTGCACCTGTTCCACTTCGTCGAGACGGCGGAGGAGGCCTGGGCCCTGCTCGCGCAGGAGTACGGGTTCGATCTGCCCGACACGACGACGGGCGAGTTCGCGGTCGATGTCTAGCGAGCCGGCGAGATGAACACCAAGGTCAGCCTGATCGGCGCGCCGACCGACATCGGCGCCGGCACGCGCGGCTCGAGCATGGGGCCGGAGGCGCTGCGCGTCGCCAACATCGGCCAGGTGCTCGAGAGCCACGGCCTCGAGGTGCTCGATCGCGGCAACCTCTCGGGCCCGCCCAACCCGTGGAAGCCGCCGGAAGACGGCTACCGCCACCTCGAGGCGGTGGCCGAGTGGAACCGCAACGTGCACGAGGCGATCTACGCCGAGCTCGCCGGCGGCCGCATGCCGGTGCTGCTGGGCGGCGACCACTGCCTGGGCATCGGCTCGATCAGCGCCGTCGCCCGCCACTGCCGCGAGACGAACAAGAAGCTGCGCGTGCTCTGGCTCGACGCCCACGCCGACTTCAACACCAACCTGCTCACGCCGAGCGGCAACATCCACGGCATGCCGGTCGCGTGCCTGTGCGGCTTCGGCCCGCAGGCACTGATCGAGATCGGCGGCAAGATCCCGGCGATCAGCCCGAAGTGGGTGCGCCAGATCGGCATCCGCAGCGTCGACGCCGGCGAGAAGAAGTTCGTGCACGAGCACGGCCTCGAGGTGTTCGACATGCGCTACATCGACGAGATGGGCATGCGCCACACGATGG
>JANMCC010000384.1:0-8658 GCA_031360885.1 Burkholderiales bacterium
AGGCTGTTGCGCCGCGCCTGCAGCTCCTCGGTGCGCGTCTGCAGGCCCTTCCTCTCCGACTCGAGCGTGCCGAAGCGGGCGACGTCGAGAAAAGGCTGCGGCGACTTGCGCGTCTCGAGACGGGCGACGACGGTCGCGAGGTCCTTGCGCAGGAGCGTGATATCGAGCATGGCGGCCCCGCCGCGAGGGCACGGCGAGCGAAAACGGGAAGGGCCGGATTGTAGGGAGAGAGGGCCCTCAGGCCATCTGCTCGGACTGGTGCATGCGCAGCATCGGCATCCCCGGCGCGGCGGCCGAGCGGGCGTCGCAGAGAACGCGCGAGGCGCAGTCGGCGCAGCGGCCGCACTGGGTGGCGACGCCGAGCTCGGTCTTCAGGCACTCCAGGCTCATCGCCCCTTCGGCGGCGGCGGCGCGGATCTGGTGGTCGGAAATGCGACGGCAGACGCAGACGATCATCTCGGGGCACGCCTTTCGAGGGCGCGTTCCGACTCAGCTGTCGCCGTGCACGCCCATTTGCGATTGCAGGTAGTTCTCGAGCCCGACCTTGCCGACGAGGTCGATCTGGGTCTCGAGAAAGTCGATGTGCTCCTCGGTGTCATCGAGGATCGCCTGAAGGATGTCGCGCGAAACGTAGTCGCGCACCGTCTCGCAGTAGGCAATGCCGTCCTTGATCGTCGCCTGCGCGCCGGTTTCCGACTGCAGGTCGCACGAAAGCAGCTCGGGCACGTTCTCGCCGATCAGCAGCTTGCCGAGATCCTGCACGTTGGGCAGGCCGTCGAGCGTGAAGATGCGCTCCATCAGCCGGTCGGCGTGCTTCATCTCGCCGATCGACTCTTCGTATTCCTTCTTCGCCAGCTTGTCCAGCCCCCAGTGCTTGAGCATCCGGTAGTGCAGGAAGTACTGGCTGGCCGCCGTGATCTCGTTCTTCAGCTGCGCGTTGAGGTGGACGATGACGTGCGGGTCGCTCTTCATGAAGGCTCCAGAGGCTCGGGCTCACCCCGCGGGCACGCAGCGAAAGCGCGCCGGGCAGCACGCAGGCGGCTGCAGGGGCAGGACGAGGAGCATTGTGGAGCGACATGGCCTTCGTTGCGACCGCAGCCGGGGGGCCCGCGGGGATGGGGGTATTATGATTGATAATTGTTCCTATTTGCAATCCCGTCTTCTGCCCGACCATGCCACCAGCACGCCTTTCTGCGGCCACGCAGACACTCGCCTCGCTCGCCGCCGGCGGCCGGGCGACGGTGACGCGCGTGGTCGCGGCCTCGCCGGAAATCGACGCCGTCGCGCTGCGCCGGCTCGGCGAGCTCGGCTTCCTGCCCGGTGAGCCGGTGCAGCTGCTGCGCCGCGGGCCGGGCGGGCGCGAGCCGCTGGCGGTGCTGATCGGCGAGACCATGTTCGCCCTGCGCCTGCTCGAGGCGCAGTGCATCGAGGTCGGCCCGGAAGGCATCGCCGAGTCGCCCTCGGCCGGGCGCCGGGCCGCCCCGAGCCCGGCCGCGCCCCACGGGCCACGAAGTGGCTCGTTCCGAGTTACGGGGGCAGCGACCGAAGGGAGCGTGGGGGCTCCATGACCCACGCCCTGAACGCCCCGAACCAGGCGCCGCTCTGGAGCGTTGCCCTGGTCGGCAACCCGAACTGCGGCAAGACCGCGCTGTTCAACCTGCTGACCGGCGCCCGCCAGAAAGTCGCCAACTACGCCGGCGTCACGGTCGAGCGCAAGGTCGGCCTCACCCGCCTCGGCAACGGCCGCGCGGTCTCGGTGATCGACCTGCCCGGCGCCTACAGCCTGACCCCGGCCACGCCCGACGAGCAGATCACGCTCGAGGTGATCGAAGGCCGGCGCCACGGCGAGGCCGCGCCCGACGCGATCGTCGCCGTCGTCGACGCGACCAACCTGCGCATGAACCTGCGCCTCGTGCTCGAGCTGAAGCAGCTCGGCCGGCCGCTGATGGTCGCCCTCAACATGGCCGACGTGGCCCGCGCCGAAGGCCTGGCGATCGACGTGGCGCGGCTTTCGGCCGAGCTCGGCTGCCCGGTGGTCGAGACGGTCGCGGTCAAGGCCGACGGTCATGCCGGCCTGCTCGCCCTGCTCGAGGAGCGGCTCGGCCAGGCGCTGCCGAGCGGCGGCACCATCGAGCCGGCCGACCGCGAGGCACGCTCCTCCGCCGACCTGCAGCTCGAGGTGCGGCGCATCCTCGCCCTCGCCGCGCCCGGCGCGGCGGCGATCCAGCGCTTCCACCACCGGATCGACGCGGTCGTCATGCATCCGGTCTGGGGCCTGGCGCTGCTCGCCGTGGTGCTGTTCCTGATGTTCCAGGCGGTGTTCTCCTGGGCCAACGTGCCGATGGACGCGATCAAGGCGGCGATGGCCGCCGCCGGCGAATGGACCACGGCTCACATGGCCGAGGGGCCGCTGCGCAGCCTGCTGGTCGACGGCGTCATCGCCGGCGCCGGCAGCGTGATCGTGTTCCTGCCGCAGATCCTGATCCTCTTCTTCTTCATCCTCGTGCTCGAGGACTCGGGCTACCTGCCGCGCGCTGCCTTCCTGCTCGACAACCTGATGGGCAAGGTGGGCCTCTCGGGCCGCGCCTTCATTCCCCTGCTCTCGAGCTTCGCCTGCGCCATTCCCGGGATCATGGCGACGCGCACCATCGCCAACTGGAAGGACCGGCTCTCGACCATCATGGTCGCGCCGCTCATGACCTGCTCGGCGCGGCTGCCGGTCTACGCCCTGCTGATCGGCGCCTTCGTTCCCGAGCGCGCCGTCGGCCCGTTCAACCTGCGCGGCATCACCCTGTTCGGTCTCTACGTCGCCGGCGTGGTCTCGGCGATGGCGGTGGCCTGGGTGCTCAAGCGCGTCTGGATCAAGAGCCGCTACCAGCCGCTGATGCTCGAGCTGCCGCCCTACCGCATGCCGAGCCTGCGCAACCTCGGCCTCGGCCTGTGGGAGCGGGCGGCCATCTTCCTGAAGCGCGTCGGCGGCATCATCTTCGCGCTGATGGTCGTGCTCTGGTTCCTCTCCAGCTTCCCGGCGCCGCCCGCGGGCGCGCCCGGGCCGGCGATCCAGTACAGCATCGCCGGCATGCTCGGCCAGGGCCTGCAGCATGTGTTCGCGCCGATCGGCTTCAACTGGCAGATCTCAATCGCGCTGGTGCCCGGCCTGGCGGCGCGCGAGGTCGCGGTCGGCGCGCTCGGCACGGTCTACTCGATGTCTGCGGCCGGCGACTCGGTCGCCGACGCGCTCTCGCCGGTGATCGCGCAGGGCTGGTCGCTCGCGACCGCGTACTCGCTGCTCGCGTGGTACGTGTTCGCGCCGCAATGCATCTCGACGCTCGCGGTGGTGAAGCGCGAGACCAACTCCTGGCGCTATCCGCTGCTGATGGCGGCGTACCTGTTCGCGCTCGCGTACGTCGCTGCCTTCCTCACCTATCGCGCGACGCTCGGGCTGGGAGGCTAGGCTTGGTCATTCATAGCGTAGTCGTCGCTCTCCTCGTCTCCGGCTGCATCGTCTATGCCGGGTGGGCACTGATGCCGGCGGCGGCGCGCCGCGGCATCGCGGCGGCGTTGCTGAAGCTGCCCTTGCCGCGCCAGATGGCGGGCTTCATGCGCCGGCATGCGAGCGCGGCGAGCGGCTGCGGCTGCGACGGCTGCGACCGCAACCCGACGGCCCCGCCCGGGGCGAACGCGAAAGGGGCCGCGGCCCCCCTCATCTTCCATCCTCGGCGCAAGCGATGATCGTCGCGACGGCCGCCTGGCTGGAGCTCACTCGCCCCGCGGCGTCGCCATCGACTTGTCGCCCAGCCCCTTGGGCAGCGGGAAGTGCACCGTCTCCACCGCGCCCGGCAGGCTGCGCACCGAGACCGCGCCAAGGGCGCGCAGCCGCTCGACGACCTGCTGCACCAGGATCTCGGGCGCCGAGGCGCCCGCGGTGACGCCGACCCGACGCTTGCCCTCGAACCACTCGTGCTTCAGGTCGGAGGGGGCGTCGACCATGTAGGCGTCGGCGCCGAGGCGCTCGGCGAGCTCGCGCAGGCGGTTGCTGTTCGAACTGCTCGGGCTGCCCACGACCACCAGCACGTCGACCCCGGGCGCGAGCACCTTGACCGCGTCCTGGCGGTTCTGCGTGGCGTAGCAGATGTCCTGCTGCTTCGGCTCGCGCACCTCGGGAAAGCGGCGCTTCACCGCGTCCAGGATCTCGGCCGCGTCGTCGACCGAGAGCGTGGTCTGCGTCACCACGGCGAGCTTCTGCCCGGGCGGAATCTCCACCCGCGCCACGTCGGCGACGTCTTCGACGAGGTAGATGCCGTGATCGAGCTGGCCCATCGTGCCCTCGACTTCGGGGTGGCCCTTGTGGCCGATCATGATGAACTCGTAGCCCTCGCGCGCGAGCTTGGCCACCTCGACATGGACCTTGGTCACGAGCGGGCAGGTCGCGTCGAAGACGCTGAAGCCGCGCTCGGCCGCCTCGATCCGCACCGCCTGCGACACCCCGTGGGCGCTGAACACCAGGGTCGCGCCGGGCGGCACCTCGGCCAGGTCCTCGATGAAGATCGCTCCCTTCTTCTTCAGATCGTCGACGACGTAGGTGTTGTGCACGATCTCGTGGCGCACGTAGATCGGCGCGCCGAAGCGGATCAACGCGCGCTCGACGATCTCGATCGCCCGGTCGACGCCGGCGCAGAAGCCCCGCGGCTCGGCGAGAACGACGTCCTCCACGGTATTGGTCGCGGTCACAGGATGCCGATCAGCTGCACTTCGAAGGTCACCGGCCGGCCGGCGAGCGGATGGTTGAAGTCGAACACCAGGGCATCGCCCTCGACCTCGCGCACCACGCCGGCGAAGCTCGCCTGGCCGTCGGGGGTGGGAAAGCGGACGACGTCGCCGACCCGGTATTCGCCATCGGCATCGCCGTGTTCGGCGAGAAGCGACCGGTTCACGCGCTGCAGCAGCTCCGGGTTGCGCTCGCCGAAGGCCTCGCCCGAGGCGAGGTCGAACGAGGCGCGGCTGCCTTCTTCGAGGCCGAGCAGGCGCGCCTCCATCGCCGGGGCGAGCTCGCCGGTGCCGAGCGAGAGCGTGGCCGGCTGGGCGCCGAAGGTATCGACGAACGCGGCGCCGTCGGGGCCGCTCAATCGATAGTGGAGGGTCAGGAAGGACCCGGGCTCGACACGATTCAAGGAGGAAGGCTCTCGAGAGATAGACTGAGGTCGATTTTACGAGCCGGCGCCTTTGCACCCTGGCCAGCTGACCCGAGATGCTCAAGGACATTCCCGCCCCGGCCCGCCCGCGCGAGAAGCTGCTCGCCCTCGGGCCCGGCGCGCTCGCCGATGTCGAGCTGATCGCGCTGCTGCTGCGCACCGGCTTCGCCGGCACCTCGGTGCTGCAGCTCTCGCAGGATCTTCTCGACGCTTTCGGCGGTCTTTCGGGCCTCCTTCGCGCCGGGCCCGAGGAGCTCAAGCGCGTGAAAGGGCTGCGCGGCCCGGCCAAGCGGGCGGAGGTGGCCGCGGTGCTCGAGCTGGCCCGCCGCTCGGTGGCCGGCGAGCTGAGCGCGCGGCCGGTGTTCGACTCGCCGGGCAAGGTCAAGGAATACCTTGCGCTGCAGCTCGGGTCGCGGGCGCACGAGGTCTTCGCCGTGCTCTTCCTCGATGCGCAGAGCCGCCTGATCATTCTCGAGGAGATGTTTCGCGGCACCCTGACGCAGACCTCGGTCTACCCGCGAGAGATAGTCAAGCGCGCGCTCGACCTCCATGCCGCGGCCGTGATCCTCGCCCACAACCACCCCTCGGGCGCGGCCGAGCCGTCGCGCGCCGACGAATTCCTGACGCAGACGCTGAAGAGCGCGCTCGCGCTGGTGGACGTGCGCGTCCTCGACCACCTCGTGGTCGGCCAGGGCACGGTGGTCTCGTTCGCCGAGCGGGGGCTGCTGTGAAGCCGACGCTGAAGCCGGTGGTGAAGGCGGGCTCGCTCGACGAGCTTTCGCTGATCCGCACAGCCCTGCTCGAGCAGCGCCGCGCCGCCGAGGCCAGGCTCGCCGCCGAGCGCGAACAGGCCGCGACCGAGCGGCGCGAGCGCGACCTATTCGCCAACGCCGTCGGCCAGGTCGTGCCGCTGCGCCGCGCGGCGCACCCTGCCCCCGAGCGGCCGCGTCCGCCGCCGCGGGCGCGCCAGCGCGAGCGCGACGACGCGGCGGTGCTGGTGGAGGCCATCTCCGACGGCTTCGACGCCGAGTCGCTGCTCGACACCGACGACGCCCTGTCGTTTCGCCGCCGCGGCGTCGGCGCCGACGGGGTGAGGAAGCTCCGGCGCGGCGTCTGGGTGCTGCAGGGCGAGCTCGACCTGCATGGCCTGCGCCGCGACGAGGCGCGGGAGCGGCTCGCGGCGTTCCTGCGCGCCGCGGCGAAGAGCGGCAAGCGGTGCGTCCGCGTCGTCCACGGCAAGGGCCACGGCTCGCCCGGCAAGGAGCCCGTGCTCAAGGGCAAGGTGAAGTCGTGGCTGGTGCAGAGGAACGAGGTGCTCGCCTTCACCTATGCGCGCCCCGCCGACGGCGGCCACGGCGCATTGATCGTCCTGCTGAAGCCGGGGGAGTGAAACCCGCTCAGGCCGCGGCCATGCGCGCCGCGGCGGCGTTGATCGCCTTGGCTGCCGGCGCCCCGGGAGCCACGATGAGCAGCAGGCTGCGCTTGTTCACCGACTCGCGCACCAGCGGATCGATCGGAATCTCGCCCATCAGCTCGAGCATCAGCGGCTCGGCGTCGCCCTCGGCCTTGAGCTGCGGCGCAACGAAGCGGTCGACGACGAGCTGCAGCTGATTGCGGATCGTCCGCCCTTCGCCGGCGGCGCTGACCTGGTTGACGATGAGGCGGATGTGGCGGCGCTTCTGCAGCGTCGCCAGCACCTTGATCGTCGCGTAGGCGTCGGTCATCGAGGTCGGCTCGGGGGTGACGATCACCAGCACGTCGTCGGCGAGCGAGACCGCGTGCAGCACCACGTCTGAGATGCCGGCACCCGTGTCGAGCAGGATCCGGTCGAAGCGCGGCGTGACCTGGACGATGATGTCGGCGAGCTGGTCGCGCACCTGCGGCGTGAGGCGCGAGTACTCGACCAGGCCGGAGCCGGCCAGCAGCACCGAGAAGCCGCCCGGCGCCGGCAGGATCGCCTGCTCGAGCGTCGCCTTGCCGGTGAACACGTCGTGCAGCGTCACCTTGGGAAAGAGGTTCAGCACCACGTCGAGATTGGCCAGGCCGAGGTCGGCGTCGAGCACCAGCACGCGCTCGCCGCGCTCGGCCAGCGCCGCGGCGAGGTTGGCCGAGACGAAAGTCTTGCCGACCCCGCCCTTGCCGCTCGTCACCGCAAGAATCTTCCCCGCTGCGCTCATGCGAAATCCTGGAACTGGGACGTACCGAACAGCAGACCCTTCTCTTCCGGGCTGACGAGCGAAACCGCAGGCTGCTCCAGGCAGGCGCGGTTGCGGCCTTCGGACTTGGCGCGGTAGAGCTGCTGGTCGGCGCGTTCGACCCAGAGCAGCGGCGACGAGCGCACCCATTGCGGCGCGAACGCGCCGCCGAGCGAGACCGTGACCCGGACCACTTCGCCAGGCGCGATCGGGATCGCCATGACCTCGATCCGCATGCGGATGCGCTCGGCCACGGCCTGGGCGAACGACGGCGGACAGTTCGGCAGGATCATCGCGAACTCTTCGCCGCCGAAGCGCGCCACCGTATCCATCGGCCGGATGCATTCCTGCAGGGCCCGGGCGACGTGCTTGAGCACCTCATCGCCGGCCGGATGGCCATGCGCGTCGTTGACCTTCTTGAAGAGGTCGATGTCGATCATCAGCACCAGCGCCGGCTCGCCCGCGCGGGCGACCCGGTCGACCTCGCCGGCCAGCATCAGCTCGAAGTGGCGGCGGTTCGCCAGCCCGGTGAGCGGATCGCGGCTCGACAGCTCGCACAGGCCGTCGATGACCGCCTGCAGCCAGAGCGCCTTGCCGACCTGGCGCAGGTCCGGAAGCCGGTGCCCCGACTGGTCCAGCAACTGCAACGCCGCATCCAGGCTGAGCGCGTTCTGCTCGCTGGTCGGGGGGTCGGTGGGGTGCGGCACGCAGTCGGGTCGGAGTTCGGGTCAGTCTAGCAGCGAGCCCCCGGCGGGGACCGTGAGAAATGGGCCTTCGACCCGTGCCTGTCAGCGCGCCGGCGCCGGCAGGAACAGCTCGAGCAGGTCGTTGAGGAAGTCGAAGCCGCGCTCGCTCGGCCGCACGTGATGCAGGTCGCGCACGACCAGGCCGCGGCGCTCGGCCTCGTCGAGCGGACGGGCGATCGCCGAGAGCGGCAGCCCGGTGCGCTCGGCGAAGCGGGCGAGCGCGAAGCCCTCGCGCAGGCGCAGCGCGTTCAGCATGAACTCGAACGGCAGCTCGGCGCGCGTGACCTCGCTCTCGGAGGCGAGCGCCGCGCCGGCCTCGGCGCCGGCCATGTAGGCCGCGGGGTCTCGCAGCCGCACCTGGCGAACGACGCGGTGCGCGAAGCTCAGCTTGCCGTGCGCGCCGGCACCGATGCCGAGGTAGTCGCCGAACGCCCAGTAGTTGAGGTTGTGGCGCGAGCGGTGACCGTCGCGTGCATAGGCCGAGACCTCGTAGCGATCGAGACCGGCCGAGGCGGTCATGGCGGC
>JANMCC010000387.1:0-4606 GCA_031360885.1 Burkholderiales bacterium
CAGGGAGGCGGCATTGTCGTCCGCGCCCAGATGGAGGGCTGCATCGGCTTCGCACTCGGCGCGATGTACTACGGCGAGATCGAGATCAAGGGCGGGCGCGCGCAGCAGCGCAACTTCGACAGCTACCGGTCGCTGCGCATCCACGCGATCGCCCGGCTCGGCGGACCGCGCGTGCGGCGGCTGCCGCTGACGCGCTCGGGGCTGGTCGCGACCTGAGGTTGTCCCGGTCGGGCGGTCCCGGCTTCAGGCACAGTCGGGCTGTAGACGACCGCCGAAAGCCCGCGATGGACCGACCCGCACCCGCTTCCGTCTTCCCCGGCCAACTGGCCTGGGAAAACGAAGGCTCCAGCCGCATCCCGTTCATGAGCTACACCAGCGAGGCGCTGCACCGCCTCGAGCTCGAGCGCTTCTTCTATCGCAAGCACTGGTGCTACGTCGGCCTCGAGGCCGAGATCCCGAACCCGGGCGACTTCAAGCTGAGCGCGGTGGGCGAGCGCTCGGTGATCCTGGCGCGCGACCTGGAGGGCGGGGTCAACGTCGTCGAGAACGTCTGCGCCCACCGCGGCATGAGCTTTTGCCGCGAGCGGCATGGCAACCGCCGCGACTTCACCTGCCCCTACCACCAGTGGAACTACTCGCTCAAGGGCGACCTGCAGGGCGTGCCGTTTCGCCGCGGCGTGCGCCAGGAAGGCAAGGTCAACGGCGGCATGCCGGCCGACTTCAAGCTCGAGGAGAACGGCCTCAACAAGCTGAAGGTGGCCAGCCGCGGCGGCGTCGTCTTCGCCTCGTTCGACGCCGACGTCGAGCCGCTCGAGGACTTCCTCGGCCCCGCCGTCCTGCGCTACTTCGACCGCCTGTTCGACGGCCGGGCGCTGAAGATCCTCGGCTACAACCGGCAGCGGATCCCCGGCAACTGGAAGCTGATGCAGGAAAACATCAAGGATCCGTACCACCCGGGCCTGCTGCACACCTGGTTCGTGACCTTCGGCCTCTGGCGCGCCGACAACAAGTCGCAGCTCGTGATGGACTCGCACCATCGCCACGGCGCCATGATCTCGACCCGCGGCCAGATGGGCAAGGCCGAGCAGGTCACCTCCGTCTCCAGCTTCAAGGCCGACATGAAGCTCGAGGACCCGCGCTTCCTCGACATCGTGCCCGAGGCCTGGTGGGGCGGGCCGACGGCGGTGATGACCACCGTGTTCCCGAGCGTCATCTTCCAGCAGCAGGTGAACTCGGTCTCGACCCGGCACATCCAGCCCGACGGCCACGGCGCCTTCGATTTCATCTGGACCCACTTCGCCTTTGCCGACGATTCCGAGGAGATGGTGCAGCGGCGCCTGCGCCAGGCCAACCTGTTCGGACCCGCGGGGTTCGTCTCGGCCGACGACGGCGAGGTGATCGAGCTCTCGCAGAAGGGCTTCGAGCAGAAGCCCTTCCACCGCACCCTGGCCGAGCTCGGCGGCAAGGACGTCGCCGACGCCGATCACATGGTCACCGAGACGCTGATCCGCGGCATGTACGAGTACTGGCGCCGCGTGATGGAGGCCTGAAGTGAAACCCCCACGCTTACTTCGTTCGCTGCCCCCCGAGGGGGCGCTCAGTACCTTCGGAACGGCCGGGCGGTACTGACGTGAGCGCGCCCGCCATGGACTTCGCCGACTACCACGCGCTGGTCCAGCTCTACGCCGACTATTCGTACGCGGTCGACTCGGGCGACTGGAGCCTGTGGCCGGAGTTCTTCGTCGAGGCCTGCAGCTATCGCCTCGTGCCGCGCGAGAACCACGAGCGCGGCTTTCCGCTCGCCACCCTCGCGTTCGAGAGCAAGGGGATGCTGCGCGACCGGGTCTACGGCATCAAGGAAACGCTGTTCCACGACCCCTACTACCAGCGCCACGTCGTCGGCGCGCCGCTGGTGCGCGGCTTCGACGGCGAGCGCATCACGAGCGAGGCGAACTACGCGGTCTTTCGCACCAAGCTCAACGAGCTGAGCACGGTGTTCAACGTCGGCCGCTACCTCGACACGGTGGTGCGCACGCCGGCCGGGCTGAAGTTCGAGAGCCGCCTCGTCGTCTACGACAGCGAGATGATTCCGAACTCGATCATCTATCCCATCTAGGGCGCCGGCGCAGCCTCTGCGCTATCGTCGGACACCGCAGCCGACCCAGAGCGCATGCAACCCGTCATCACGAGCCTGCTCGACACGGACTTGTACAAGTTCACGATGTGGCAGGCGATGCTGCATCGGCATCCGCAGACGCAGGCCGAGTACACCTTCGTCTGCCGCAACACGCCCGCCTATCCGCTCGCCGAGTTGCTGACCGAGGTCAACCGCGAGCTCGACGCCCTCTGCTCGCTCTCGTTTCGCCCCGGCGAGCTCGCCTACCTGGGGGGACTGCGCTTCATCCGCTCGGACTTCGTCGACTTCCTGCGCATCTTCCGCTTCCAGCGCGACTTCATCTCGGCCCGCGCCGCCGCCGACGGCAAGGGCCTGGAGATCGTCGCCAAGGGGCCGCAGGTGCACGTGATGGCGTTCGAGATCTTCGTCCTGGCGATCGTCAACGAGCTCTACTTCCGCCGCTTCGACCGGCGCGAGGCCTGGGTCGAGGGCAGGAAGCGCCTCGCGGCGAAGATCGAGAGGCTGCGCGAGTTCGAGCGCGAGCCCAAGCGCCTCAATCCGTTCGAGTTCTTCGATTTCGGCGTGCGCCGGCGCTTCTCGGGCGAGTGGCACCGCGAGGTGCTGACGATCCTCAAGCGCGAGGCGCCGCAGTTCTTCAAGGGCGCCTCCGACGTGCTCTACGCCCGCGACCTCGGCCTGGTGCCGATCGGAACCATGGCGCACGAGTACCTGCAGACCTTCCAGACGCTCGGCGTGCGCTTGCGCGACTTCCAGCGCGCCGCGCTAGAAGCCTGGGTCCAGGAGTACCGCGGCGACCTCGGCACCGCGCTCACCGACGTCGTCGGCATGGACGCCTTCCTCGCCGACTTCGATCTCTATTTCGCCAAGCTCTTCGACGGCCTGCGCCACGACTCGGGCGACCCGTATGTCTGGGGCGAGAAGGCGCTCGCCCACTACGAGAAGCTGCGCATCGATGCCAAGACCAAGCGGCTGGTCTTTTCCGACGGGCTCGACCTGGAGAAGTCCTTCGCCCTCTATCGCCACTTCGCCGACCGGACGATGGTCGGCTTCGGCATCGGCACCAACCTCACCAACGACATGGGGCTGAAGACGCTGCACATCGTCATGAAGCTGACCGAGGCCAACGGGCAGCCCGTGGCCAAGCTGTCCGACAGCCCGGGCAAGCTGCTCTGCGACGACGAGACCTTCCTCGCCTACCTGCGCCAGGTCTTCAACGTGCCTGCGTAGTCGAGAGATGGCGCTGCAGGCGCTCGGCGAGTCGCGCCCGGGCCGCCTTCTGCAGCACGACCAGCAGCTCGTGACCGAGGCCCCTGCCGGCGAGCGGCTCTGCGAAGCGCTCGGCGGCGTCGCGTTGCTGGCGGATGAACAGGTGCGCGGTGGTCTCGGCATCGGCAAGGGCGCGATGCGCCCGTCCCGACCCGGGCAGCCGGTGCCAGGCGCGCAAGGTGCCGAGCCGGTGGTTGGGCGCCTCGGGATGGAGCCGACGCGACAGCAGCAAGGTGCAGGCGAAACGATGCGCCTCGTCGGGTTCGCATTCGGCGCGCTCGGCCTCGGCGCGCCAGAAGCCCCGGTCGAACGCCGCGTTGTGCGCGACCAGCGGCGTCCCGCGGGTGAAGCGCAGCAGCTCGTGCATCACCGCCCGCGCCGGCGGCGCGCGATCGAGCATCGCGTTGCTGATGCCGGTGAGCTGCTCGATGAAGGGCGGCACCCGGGCGCCCGAGCGCATCAGGCTCTGGAAGCGGCCGACGATCTCGCCGCCGCGAACCAGCACCGCGGCCACTTCGGTGGCGCGCGCACCCATGGCCGGCGACATGCCGGTGGTCTCGAAATCGATGACGGCGACGGTTTCCAGGATGGGCGGGCGGTTCGAGCCGGATTGTGAGGCAAGCTGTATATTCGTACAGCCTCCCCGGGCCGACAGCCCTACCCGCCTCCGTCATGAACCTCGACCGCAAGCTGGCGATCCTCGCCGACGCCGCCAAGTACGACGCCTCGTGCGCCTCCAGCGGCACCGACAAGCGCAACTCGATCGGCGGCAAGGGAATCGGCTCGACCGAAGGCTCGGGCATCTGCCACAGCTACGCGCCCGACGGCCGCTGCATCTCGCTGCTGAAGATCCTGTTCACGAACTTCTGCACCTACGACTGCCTGTACTGCGTCAACCGGGTGTCGAGCAACGTGCCGCGAGCCCGCTTCACGGTCGAGGAGGTGGTGCAGCTCACGCTCGACTTCTATCGCCGCAACTGCATCGAGGGCCTGTTCCTCAGCTCGGGGATCATCCGCTCGCCCGACTACACCATGGAGCAGGTGGTCGAGGTGGCGCGGGTGCTGCGCGAAGAGCACGACTTTCGCGGCTACATCCACCTGAAGACGATCCCCGAGGCGAGCCCCGAGCTGCTTGCGCGCGCCGGCCGATACGCCGACCGCCTCAGCATCAACGTCGAGCTGCCGACCGTGCAGTCGCTTGCC
>JANMCC010000030.1:0-31848 GCA_031360885.1 Burkholderiales bacterium
GCTCGACGCCGACTACGTCTTCGACGTCCGGGTGCTGCCGAATCCGCACTACGTGCCCGAGCTCAGGCCACTGACCGGGCGCGACCCGCCGGTCGCCGAGTACCTGGCGGCGCAGCCCGACGCGGTCGAGATGCTCGAGCGGATCGTCACCTTCCTGCGCCGCTGGCTGCCGGCGTTCAAGGCCGACCAGCGCGCCTACCTCACGGTGGCGATCGGCTGCACCGGCGGCCAGCATCGCTCGGTCTGGTTCGCCGAGCGGCTGGCGGAGCGCTTCGCCAGGGAGGCCGCGCCCCTGATCCGCCATCGCGAGCTCGAGCCGACGTCGTGAGCCGCAGCTTCCTCCCCGACCCGGCACTGCCGCTGTTCCCGCTGCGCACGGTGCTGTTCCCCGACGGCCTGCTCGAGCTGAAGATCTTCGAGACGCGCTACCTCGACCTGATCTCGCGCTGCATGCGCGAGCAGGCGCCGTTCGGCGTGATCGCCCTCAAGTCCGGCAGCGAGGCGCGCGTTTCCGGCAGCGCGCCGGCCGCGCTGTTCGACGTCGGCACGCTGGCCGAGCTGATCGAGGTCGACAGCGCCGAGGCCAACATCCTCCTGGTGCGCTGCCGCGGCACGCAGCGTTTCTCGCTCGGCGCGACCGAGCAGCAGGCCGACGGCCTCTGGGTCGGCGACGCGCGACCGCTGGCCGAGGACCCCGTGGTGGCGCCGTCGAGCACGCACGGCAACGTCGTCAAGAGCCTGGTCGACGCGGTCGCCGCGCTGTCGGCGCAGGGGGCGGAGCCGTTCCTCGCGCCGCATCGCTTCGAGAGCGCCGGCTGGGTGGCCAACCGCTGGTGCGAGATCCTGCCCCTGCCGGTCGACGCCAAGCACCGGCTGCTCGGCCTGGACCCGCTTTCCCGGCTCGACATCATCGATTCGCTCATGCGCGTTCGCCACGCGCCGCACTGAGCGCGCCTGCACGCCTGAGCCTTCAGCCCGGTGCGAGGCGCTTGCGCAGCGGGGCCGGCAGGCCGAGCTTCAGCGCATCCTCGACCCTGAACCAGCGGCCCTCGGGCCAGGGCGCCGTGCAGCGGGCCACCCGGCGCGCCGAGGCCGATGCAGGCAGCGTCCAGCGCAGCGGCTGCAGGTGCCAGTCGAAGTGGGTCAGCACGTGAACGAACGGCGGCAACGCCTCGCCGTCGCCCGGCCAGCCCGCCACGGCCTCCGCCAGCGCCTCGGTCGTGTCGAATTCCGGAAGGCTCCACAGGCCCGCCCACACGCCGCGCGCCGGCCGCTGCACCAACCAGACCTGGTCGCGCCAGCGCAGCTCGAGCCAGGCGTTGGCGCGGCGGCTGCGCACCAGGCGCCGCGACTTGACGGGAAAGCGCTCCTGCGCCCCCGCCTTCGCCGCCGCGCAGAGCTCGCGCACCGGGCAGAGCAGGCAGCGCGGCGAGCGGGCGACACACAGCGTCGCGCCGAGGTCCATCAGGCCCTGTGTGTAGGCCTCGATGCCGCGGGCCGGCAGCAGCGCCGTCGCCCGGCTCCAGAGTTCGCGCTCGGCGCCGGCCTGGGCCAGGTCGCCTTCGAACGCGAGCACGCGCGCCAGCACCCGCTTGACGTTGCCGTCGAGGATCGCGACCCGCTCGCCGAACGAGAACGCGGCGATCGCCGCGGCGGTCGAGCGGCCGATGCCGGGCAGCGCGGCGAGCGCCTCGCTGCTGCGCGGGAACTCGCCCCCGTGCTGGTCGACGATCACCTGGGCGGCGCGATGGAGGTTCCGCGCACGGCTGTAGTAGCCGAGGCCGCTCCAGAGCGCGAGCACGTCGTCGAGGCTGGCGGCGGCGAGCGCGCGCACATCGGGAAAGCGGGCGAGGAAGCGCTCGAAGTAGGCGAGCACGGTCGCGACCTGCGTCTGCTGCAGCATCACTTCGGAGAGCCAGACCCGATACGGGTCCTTGCCCTGCCAGGGCAGGTCGTGGCGGCCGTGCTCGCGCTGCCAGTCGACGATGCGGCCGGCAAACCCGGCCGGCAAACCGCCGCGGGCGCTCAAGCCTGGCGCTGCCTCGCCGCTTCGTCGCCGACCGGAACGGCGTCCTCGAAGAGCGGGAGATCGAGCTTGTCGAATGCCGCGTCGGTGGAGAACGGCGCGACCAGCGCGTACTCGCGCAGGCTTTCGGCGAGCTCGCTGGTCTTCGCCTGGAACTCGACCAGGCGCTGGTCCTGGATCTCGATCTCCTCGATGCGCAGCTCGAGCTCGCCGGCCGCCGACTGGATCTTCTCGAGCGTCTCGCGGCGCCGCTTGAACGCCTTGCGGCGCTCGCGCAGCTGCGAGTCCACCTGCGCCGAAACGGCCTTGTTCCAGAGCTCGAGCTCGCTGCTGGCGTTCTCGAACACGACCCGCAGCTTGGAGATCAGCATGCGCCGGAACTGCTCCATGAACTTGGGCTGCGCCAGGCGCAGCGCAAGGGTCAGGCCGAGGTACTGGACGTAGTTGCTCTCGATCAGCTGCAGCTCGCTGGTGAAGCGGTCGAAGTCGAGCGGCTTGTTCTGCGCCAGGCTGAAGCCGAACTCGGCGTTGAGCCGGCCGAAGGAGGCGGCGAGCATCTCGCGGATCTCGCCGTTGCGGCGCTGCGCCGCGGCGAGCAGGCCGCGCAGGCGCTCGCACAAGGCGAGGAAGGCCTTTCGCGCGCCGAGGTTGAGGATCGAGGCGCCCATCGAGGCCTGCATCTCGGCGACCTCGTCGCGCACCCGGTCGGACGAGAGGTCGATCAGCATGTCCTTGAGCATGCGACCGTGCACCGCGCGCATCGCCTGCAGCAGCGTCGTGCACTCCTCGAACTCCGCGGTCTCGGCGTCGACGCGCTTGATCATCAGCCGGACCTTGGCGTTGTTCTTGCCGCGCAGCCCCCGCAGCTCGAGCGTCTGCTCGGCGAGCTGGCGGCGCGCGTCGCCGATGTGGCGGACGACGTGGTTCTCGATCTGCTGCGCGCCGTCCTGGACGACGTGCTCGAGCACCTGGCGCCGCTGCGGCAGCAGTTGCGCGCCGAGCGCGGCCTCGAGGATCGGCAGCCGGCTCTCGTTGAGCCCCATCTCGTCGCCTTCGACGCGGGCGGCGAGCGCCTGCCGCGCCGAGAGCGGGAACACGCGCTCGAGGCCGACCCCCAGGGTGCGCGCGGTCTCGCGCTGCTGCTGCGCGATCTGCGCCTCCACCTGCTCGAGCGTGGTCAGCGGATCGACCAGCGAGTCGATCTTGTTGAGGACGACGAAGCGGGTCGGCGCCCGGGCGCCGAGGTGGTCGCGCCAGATCGCGAGGTCGGACTTGGTGACGCCGGTGTCGGCGCCGAGGATGAAGACGGTGGCGTGGGCCGAAGGCAGCAGCGACAGGGTCAGCTCGGGCTCGGCGCCGATCGCGTTCAGGCCCGGCGTGTCGAGCACGATCAGGCCCTGGCGCAGCAGCGGATGCGGATAGTTGATGAGGGCGTGGCGCCAGGCGGGCACCTCGACCTTGCCTTCGTCGTCGCGCGGCGGGTTGTCTTCGGGATGCGCGTCGTCCCAGAAGCCGAGGGCGCGCGCCTGCTGCTCGGTCACCCACTCGGTGCGGGTCACCTCGAGGAGCGAGCGGGCGAGCTCGTCGGCGTCGTCGATCTTGAGCTCGAGCCGGCGCCAGGCGCGCGGCTGCAGGCGCAGCTCGCCGAGCGAGAGGCCCTCGAGCCGGGTCTCGATCGGCAGCAGGGCGAGCGACGGCGGCTCGTCGGCGCTCCAGCCGAGCTCGACCGGGCACATCGTCGTGCGGCCCGGCGTCGCCGGCAGGATGCGGCGGCCGGTGTCGGCGAAGAAGATGGCGTTGATCAGCTCCGACTTGCCGCGCGAGAACTCGGCGACGAAGGCGACCACGAGCTTCTCGTTGCCGAGGCGCTCGCGCAGCGAATCGATCTGCTCGGCGGCGGCGCCTTGCGCCAGATCGTTCTCGGCGAGGAAGCGGGCGAGCGTGTCGACGCGTTCGGACAAGGCGCCGCGCCACTCGCCGAGGGCGTCGAGGCTGGTCGCGAAGGAATGGGTCATCGAGGAACGCGCAAACGGCGCGGAGCATCGTATCCCAGCAACACCGGGCGGTGCCGGGCCGAAACACTTGCTCACGACGCCGGCGCGGGACGTTTCGCACGTCCCGCCGTGCTCCGCGCACCCGCGACCTCGGCCCGAAGCGTGAAAACCGCGTCAGCGCCGCTGGCAGCCCGGGCAGAAGAAGGTCGCCCTGGCGCCCTGGACGATGCGCCGCACGGTGCCGTCGCAGCGCACGCACTTCTGGCCAGCACGCCCGTAGACGCGCGCTTCGAGCTGGAATTCGCCGGCGGCGCCGTGCGCGTCGCGAAAGTCGCGCAGCGTCGAGCCGCCGAGCTCGACCGCTCGCGCCAGCACGCCGCGCACCGCCGCCGCCAGCAGGTCGGCGCGCGGCCGGCTGATGCGGTCGCTGCGCGTGCGCGGGTCGATGCGGGCTTCGAACAGCGCCTCGCACGCGTAGATGTTGCCGGCGCCGACGACGATGGCGCCGCCGAGCAGCGCCTCCTTCACCGACACCTTGCGCCGGCGCAGCGCCGCATGCAGGTGGGCGCCGTCGAAGCGCGGGTCGAAGGGCTCGAGGCCGAGCCTGGCGAGCAGCTTCGCCGCCGGCCCCGTTTCCGCGGAAGGCGACCAGACGACCGCGCCGAAGCGGCGCGGGTCGGTCAGGCGCCGGGTGCCTTGCCCGGTGACGAGATCGAAGTGGTCGTGCGGACCGTGCGCCGGCACCTGCTCGGCGAAGGCGAGCGACCCCGACATGCCCAGGTGCATCAGCAGGCCGCCGCGTTCGAGCGGCAGCCAGAGGTATTTGCCGCGGCGCGCGACCCTGCCGACGGTCTGGCCGACCAGCTTCTCCGGCGCCAGGCCGAGCGGCCAGCGCAAGGGCTTGCCGAGGCGCACGGCGACGACGCGCGCGCCCTCGATCCGCGCGGAGAAGCTGAGGCGGGTGACTTCGACTTCCGGGAGCTCGGGCATGTTTGTTCGCGACCTGCGGGAATTATCACGAGGGATGCGGGTCGGACCGATGGAGGGCTGCCGGCAGATCGGCGCCGGCGCGGCGCGCACGGCGTGCCAACACTAGAATCGTTTTTCGCCCGAGGAGTATGTCGATGCCGGCGTTTCGAGTTCATCCAGGGCGCTTTCGCCTACCCGCCCTCGCGCTGACGCTGGCCGCCGCAGGCCTGGCCTCACCCTCGCCGGTCCTGGCGCAGACTGCAACGCGGTCCGTGGCCGCGCCGGCCGGGAGCACGGTCGAGAACTCCAGCCTGGACGCGCCGCTGTTCTACCAGCTGCTGATCGCCGAGATGCAGCTGCGCAACGGCGACCCCGCCACCGGCTTCCAGCTCCTGCTCGACGCAGCCCGGCGCTCCAAGGACGAGGCAGTGTTCCGCCGCGCCACCGACATCGCCCTGCAGGCCCGCGCCGGCGACCAGGCGCTGGCGGCGGTCATGGCCTGGCGCGAGGCGGTGCCCGCGTCGACCGAGGCCCTGCGCTACCACATACAGATGCTGGTCGCGCTCAATCGCGTGGCCGAAGCCGAGGAACCGCTCGGCAAGCTGCTGCGCCAGGCGGCGCGACCCACGCTGCCGGCGATGCTCGACGCGGTGCCGCGCTTCCTCGGCCGCAGCACCGACCGCGCGGCCACGGCGACATTGATCGAGCGCGCCCTTCAGCCCTATGTCGATGCGCCCGACACGCGGACGGCGGCCCTGATCGCCATGGGCCGCGGCTGGTTCGCGGTGCCCGACCACGCCAAGGCGCTCGCGTACGCGCAGCGCGCCGCGGCGGCGAGCCCGACGGCCGACGGACCGGCGCTGTTCGCGCTCGACATGCTGCCCGCGGTGCCCGACGCCGAAGCGATCGTCAAGGCGCGCCTGGCGAGCCCGCCCGCCGCCCCGGCCGGTCTGCGCCTGCTGTACGTGCGCACGCTGGCCGGGTCGCAGCGGCTCGGCGAAGCGGTGGCCGAGGTCACTGCCCTGACGCAGAAAGAGCCCGCCCTGGCGCCGCCCTGGCTCACGCTCGGCGCGCTCGAGCTCGAGCTGAAGCATCCGAAGGAGGCGACCGTCGCCCTGCAGACCTACGTCCGCCTGGTCGAGGGCGGTGCCGCCGTCGGCTCCAGCCCGGTGCCCGCGGCCCCGATCGTCGACGACGACGGCGACGACGAGGTGCCCGCCACCGCCGGCGCGGCGCTGACGCAGGCCTGGCTGCTGCTCGCGCAGGCGCCATAGCAGCAGCGCGACTGCTCCTCAGCCGAACGCTGGCTGGCGAAGATCGACAACCCGCAGCGCGCGCTCGAAGTGCAGTCGCGCCGCGCCTCCCTGCTCGCCAAGCAGGGCAAGATGACCGAAGCCCGGCAGCTGATCCGCCGTGTCCCCGAGCAGACCGCCGCCGACGCGCGCGCCAAGTACGTCGCCGAGGCCGAGCTGCTGCGCGAAGCCAAGCAATGGGCCGAAGCCGACAAGGTGCTGGCGGCGGCGAACAAGTCCTTCCCGAACGACACCGACCTGCTCTACGAGCAGGCCATGGTCGTCGAGAAGCTCAATCGCATGGACGAGATGGAGCGGCTGCTGCGCCGGGTGATCGAGCTCAAGCCGACCCACCACCACGCCTACAACGCCCTCGGCTACTCGCTGGCCGAGCGCAAGGTCCGCCTGCCCGAAGCGAAGAAGCTGATCCAGAAGGCGCTCGACCTGAGCCCGGGCGAGCCTTTCATCACCGACAGCCTCGGCTGGGTCGAGTACCGGATGGGCAATCGCGAAGAGGCGATCAAGATCCTGCGCACCGCCTACCAGGCGCGGCCCGACCCGGAGATCGCCGCCCACCTCGGCGAAGTGCTGTGGATCGCCGGCCAGACCGAGGAAGCGCGCAAGGTCTGGCGCGAAGGGCGCTCGCGCGACGCGCAGAACGACGTGCTGCGGGAGACGCTGGCCCGGCTCCGGGTCGACCTGTGACCCGGCGCGGCCCCGCGCCGCGCCTCGTGCCCGATCGCTGCCGATGACGCGCTTCTTCGCTTGCCTCCTTGCCTCGCTGCTGGTCGCCGGTTGCGCCAGCGTCGAGATTCCGGCGCCGATCACCGGCGGCGAGACGTTCGCCGGCCGGCTGAGCGTGCAGGTGGCCGAGGGTGAGACCACGCCGGCGCGCTCGTTCTCGGCCGCCTTCGACCTGCAGGGCGGCCCGGCCGCTGGCACGCTCGGCCTCTCGACGCCGCTCGGCAGCATGCTCGCCGAGGCGCGCTGGCGCGCCGCGTCGGTGGTGCTCGTCACGCCCCAAGGCAGCCGCCAGTTCGCAAGCCTCGACGCCCTGACCCGCGCGGTTCTCGGCGAAAGCGTGCCGGTCGAGGCCTGGTTCGACTGGCTGCAGGGCCGGCCCTGGCCCGGCGCCGCTAGCGTGCCGCACGCCACCGGCGGCGGCTTCGAGCAGCTCGGCTGGAATGTCGACCTGTCGCGCTTTGCCACCGGCGCCGTGGGCGCCAGCCGGCGCGCCCCGGACCCGCCGGTCGTGGTGCGGATCCAGCTCGACCGCTCGTGAGCCGAGCGCGATGACGCTGCGCGCCCTCTACGACGTGCCGGCGCCGGCGAAGCTGAACCTGTTCCTGCACGTCGTCGGCCGGCGCGCCGACGGCTACCACCTGATCGATTCGCTGATGCTGCCGATCGACTGGTGCGACACCCTGCACTTCGAGCTCCGCGACGACGCGCGGCTGGCCCGCCACGACCTCGGCGACCCGCTCCCCGCCGACGACCTGTGCCTGCGCGCCGCCCGCGCCCTGCAGCACGCCAGCGGAACGCCACTGGGCGCCGACATCTCGATCGAGAAGCGCCTGCCGTCCGGCGCCGGGCTCGGCGGCGGCAGCTCCGACGCCGCCTCCACCCTGCTGGCGTTGAACCGCCTCTGGGGCCTCGACTGGCCTCTTTCGCGGCTTTTGCCGATCGGCCTGGCGCTCGGCGCCGACCTGCCCTTCTTCCTCGGCGGAACCCCGGCCCGGGTGGGCGGCATCGGCGAAACACTGACCCCGGTGGCGCTCGCCAGTCGCGGGTTCGCCGTCGTCAAGCCGGCCGCCGGCCTGGAGACGGCCCGGGTGTTCGCCTCCCCGGAGGTGGCGGCGGCCGTCGAGGCTGCTAGAATCGCGGGCTTTTCCAAGGTCGAACGGCGCCCGTCTCACGGGCCCGGGAAGCCCGGGGAATCCGAGCCGGAACTCGAAGACGGCTTCGGGCGCAACGATCTTCAGGCAGCTGCCGAAGCGCTTTGTCCCGAGGTGTCGCGGGCAGTGGCCGGGCTTCACGCCGCGTTCGGCAACAGCCGGATGACGGGCTCGGGAAGCGCGGTCTTCGCCCGGGCGGGAACCGGCGCGGCGCCCTCGGCAGCGATGCCGAGCGATTGGCCCGACGGCTGGTCGAGCCGGATGTGCCGCTCCCTGGAGCGCCATCCGCTCGCGAGCTGGGCACGGCGGGAAGCGTAGTGGTTTGAAGGTTCGCAGCGCAAGCTGCCGAAGTTGAAGGTTCGCAGCTCACGCTGCGAACCGGTGTAGGGGAGTCGCCAAGCTGGTTAAGGCATCGGATTTTGATTCCGACATGCGAAGGTTCGAATCCTTCTTCCCCTGCCAAATTCTCCCAGCGCTGAGACGAAGCGCTGCCCGTTCGGTCTCACGAAAGTCACCGTGCTGTTCAACACCGTTCTGTTCACAGGCAATGCGAATCCTGCCCTGGCGCAGGACATCGCCACGCACCTGAGCATCGGCCTCGGCAAGGCCAAGGTCGCCCGCTTCTCGGACGGCGAAGTCGACATCGAGATCGAGCAGAACGTGCGCGCGCGCGACATCTTCGTCGTCCAGCCGACGTGTTCGCCGACCAACGAGAACCTGATGGAGCTCTGCATCATGGTCGACGCGCTCAAGCGCGCCTCGGCCCGCAGGGTGACCGCGGTGATCCCGTACTTCGGCTACGCCCGCCAGGACCGCCGGCCGCGCTCGACCCGGGTGCCGATCAGCGCCAAGGTGGTCGCCAACATGCTCGAGGCCGTGGGCGTCGAGCGGCTGCTGACCATGGACCTGCACGCCGACCAGATCCAGGGCTTCTTCAACATTCCGGTCGACAACATCTACGCCTCGCCGGTGCTGCTTTCCGACCTGCAGACGAAGCGCTACGACGACCTGGTGGTCGTCTCGCCCGACGTCGGCGGCGTGGTCCGCGCCCGGGCGCTGGCCAAGCAGGCGGGCTGCGACCTGGCGATCATCGACAAGCGGCGGCCGAAGGCCAACGTCTCGGAAGTGATGCACGTCATCGGCGAGATCGAGGGCCGCAACTGCGTGATCATGGACGACATGATCGACACCGCCGGCACGCTGGTGAAGGCGGCCGACGTGCTCAAGGAGCGCGGCGCCAAGAAGGTCTATTCGTATTGCACGCACGCCGTGTTCTCGGGTCCGGCGATCGAGCGGATCAAGAATTCCAAGCTCGACGAGGTCGTCGTCACCGACACGATCCCGCTCGGCGAAGAGGGCAAGAAGTGCAGCAAGGTGCGCCAGCTTTCGGTGGCGTTCCTGTTCGCGGAGACGATCCGTCGCATCTCGGACGGCGAGTCGGTCACCAGCCTCTTCGCCGAACAAAACAGTAATTTCTAACGGGACAGCGGGCTTCGCTTCGCGAAGCCCTTAAGGGATTGCGGAGCTTCGCTCCGCTTTTACAGAGGAGCCTGGTCGCGGGTCCTCATTTTTGGAGTCATCATGAAATTCGTCGCTTATGAGCGCACGCTGCAGGGGACCGGAGCGAGCCGCCGCCTGCGCAATGCGCAAAAGGTACCCGGGATCGTCTATGGAGCCGGCACGCCGTCCATGATCGAGCTCGATCACAACGCCCTCTTCTTCGCCTTGAAGAAGGAAGCGTTCCACTCCTCGCTGCTCGACATGGAGCTCGCCGGCAAGACGCAGCAGGTGCTGCTGCGCGACTACCAGATGCACCCGTTCCGGCCGATCGTGCTGCACGTCGACTTCCAGCGCGTCGACGCCACCACCAAGGTGACGAAGAAGGTGCCGCTGCACTACGTCAACGAAGAGAACTCGCCGGCGGTCAAGACCGACGGCTGCGTCGTCAACCACGTTGTCAACGAGCTGAACATCCAGTGCCTGGCTTCGCAGCTGCCGGAGTTCATCACCGTCGATCTCGGCAGCCTGATCAAGGGCCAGTCGCTGCACGTCAGCGACATCCAGCTCGGCGCGGGCATCAAGATCGTGACCCATGGCAAGCCGAACCCGGTGATCGTCTCGGCCAACGTGCAGGCGGCCGAGGAAGAGGAAGCGCCGGTCGTGGCCCCGGTGGTCGCCGCGCCGGCCGAGAAGGTCAAGCCGAAGAAGACCGAGAAGCAGAACAAGAAGTAAGCCGCTCGACGGAAGGACAAAGGCCGGCGGGGGCAACCTCGCCGGCCTTTTGCCTCCGTGCGCCGGGTCGCTAGGTCGGCAGCTCCGCGGCGCTCCCTTGCCGCGCTTCCTGGATCGGCCCGCGCCGGGCCATCGTGCGAAAGCGCCGGCCGGTGAGTGCGAGCAGACCCATCTCGATCTTTCGCTTCATTCCGGCGGCGACCGTCGGCCCGACGAAGGTGTAGTAGCCCTTCTCGTAGATGCACTGGCCGCGGTGGTACTTGAGGCCGGTGTCCTTGCCCATCAGCGGCCGCAGCAGCGTCTTGTGGCTGGAGCCGACCACCGGCGCGAGGTAGGCGACCGCCCCCTTGTTGCCGATGCAGAGCATGAAGTACGTGGGGCGCGCCGGCTTCATGCGCGCCGCCTTCAATCCGTCGAGCGTCTTGGCCTTGACCCGCTTCTGCGCGGTGCCGACGTTCGAGGCGGGAGCTGCGGGGGCGGGAGCGGGGGCGGTGGCCACGGGGTGCGGGAAAGATGCAGCCTTTATAGCGTGTGCGGGTCCCCAAAAACAGTCCCCTCCCCCGCGCGGGTTGTCCGCGCCGTGTCGGGCTCGATAATTTGCCGATGATTCGCTTGATCGTCGGCCTCGGCAACCCGGGCCCTGAGTACGCCGCCACCCGCCACAACGCGGGCTTCTGGTTCGTCGACGAGGTGGCGTCGCGCCTGCGCGCCGCGCTCGTCCCCGAGCGCGGCTATTTCGGCCACGCCGCCCGGGCCAACGTCGGCGGCCAGGCGGTCTGGCTGCTCAAGCCCACGACCTACATGAACCTCTCGGGCAAGTCGGTCGCCGCGCTGGCGCGCTTCTTCAAGATCGAGCCGGCCGAGGTCCTGGTCGCGCACGACGAGCTCGACCTCCTGCCCGGCCAGGTGAAGCTCAAGGTAGGCGGCTCGCACGCCGGCCACAACGGCCTGAAGGACATCCACGCCCAGCTCGGCAGTGCCGACTACTGGCGGCTGCGCATCGGCATCGGCCATCCCGGCGTCAAGGCCGAGGTGACCGACTACGTGCTGAAGAGGCCCTCGCCCGAGCATCGGGTCGAGATCGAGAAGAGCATCGAGCAGGCGCTCACGGGTCTCGACCTCGTGCTCGCCGGCGACATGGAGCGCGCCACCATGAAGATCAACGCCCGGCCGCCGCGGCCCAAGCCTCCTGCGCCGGCCGCGGCACCCGCGGAGGACCCGTCGTCATGAGCCGGCGCGCCTTCGCCGCCGCCTGGCTGCTGCTCGCCGCGGCGGGCGGCGCTTCGGCCCAGAGCGCGGTCTACCGCTGCGGCAACGAATACACCCGCACGCCCTGCAATCAGGGCGGCACGATGGTCGACACCCAGAACTCGGCGCGAACGGCAGCGCAGCGCGCCGAGGCCCAACGCGTTGCCGCGGCCGAACGCAAGCTCGCCGAAGCCATGGAGCGCGACCGGCGCCGTGCCGAAGCGGCGAACCGTCCCGTGCCGGCGGTCGACCTCGGTCCAAGCAAACCGGCGGCGCCGCAGGCCAAGGCATCGGCGGCCGGCAAGTCGAAGAAAAAGAAGAAAGACGCCGTGCAGGGCGACGACTTCGTCGCCGTCGTCCCGAAGGCGAAGACCTAGCGCCGCCCGGCCCGCCTCAGGCCGTCTCGGCCTGCAGGCGCCGGTACTTCATCCACAGCGTCTCGCTCGCCTCGACGTGCTGGGGGTCCTTGGGGATGCAGTCGACCGGGCAGACCTGCACGCACTGCGGCTCGTCGAAGTGGCCGACGCATTCGGTGCAGCGCTTGGGATCGATGACGTAGATGGCGGGGCCCATCGAGATCGCCTGGTTGGGGCACTCGGGCTCGCACACGTCGCAGTTGATGCACTCGTCGGTGATGACCAGGGACATGGGACAGGACTCAGGCTTCCGCTCTCTTCACGCGCTGCTGCAGGCGATCGAGCACCAAGGGTGACACGAATTTGGAAACATCACCGTTGAGGCTGGCAATCTCGCGCACGAAGGTGCCCGAGACGAACTGGAACTGGTCGCTGGGCGTGAGGAAGATGGTCTCGACCTCGGGCATCAGTTGCCGGTTCATGCCGGCCATCTGGAATT
Source organism: Burkholderiales bacterium (assembly GCA_031360885.1). GTDB lineage: Bacteria > Pseudomonadota > Gammaproteobacteria > Burkholderiales > Burkholderiaceae_C > Schlegelella_A. Next base: position 12,512 of record JANMCC010000030.1, read on the forward strand.
CGTACTCGAAGTCGCTCACCGCGCGCAGCCCGCGCACGACGACCTTGCCGCCGTTCTCGACGACGAAGTCGCGAAGCAGGCCGCGAAACGCCATCACCTCGACGTTCGGATACTTGCTCGACAGCTCGGCGGCGATCTCCATCCGCTCGGCGATCGAGAACATGGTCCGTTTGTGATGGCCGGCGGCGACGGCGACGATCAGCCGCTCGAACAGGCGCGCCGCCCGGCGCATGAGGTCCTCATGGCCGAGCGTCATCGGGTCGAAGGTGCCGGGGTACACGGCGGTCAGTCGGGTCACTGAAGTCATGCTCGCCTCCCTGGGCCGCCGAGTCGGGCGCAGTGTAGCCCCGCCGCTCAGCCGGAGGCGACGCGGCGGAACAGGTGGAAATGCACCGCTCCGGCGCGCGACGCCCGCCAGGGCTCCAGGCCGGCCGCCTCGGCGGCCGAGGCCTCGACCGGCCGCGGCGCCTCGACATAGACGAATCCGCCCGGCGCCACGAGCGGCGCCGCCGCGGCCATCGCCGGCAGGGCGAGCGGCGCATCGAACGGCGGGTCGAGCAGCACCAGCTCGAACGCCGCCGGCGCCGCCTGCGCCATCCATTGCAGGGCGTCGCTGCGTTCGATTCGCACGGCGAGGGCGCCGAGCCGCGCCTTGCTGGCGGCGAGCTGGGCGACGAGCGCCGGGTCGCGCTCGAGCAGCACCACCTCGGCGGCGCCGCGCGACGCCGCCTCGAAGCCGAGCGCGCCGGTGCCGGCGAAGGCGTCGAGGCAGCGCCAGCCGTCGAGGGCCTGGCCGAGCCAGTTGAACAGCGTCTCGCGGACGCGATCCGGCGTGGGTCGCAGGCCCGGACGGTCGGCGACGGGCAGTTTGCTCCGCTTCCAGAGGCCGCCGATGATCCGCACCTCGCGCGGCGGCCCGGCGTGCGACGCCGCCTTGTTTCTCACCAGCGCACCGGGATGCCGTCGCGCGCGAGCTGCGCCTTCGCGTCCTGCACAGAGAACTCGCCGTAGTGGAAGATGCTCGCGGCGAGCACCGCGTCGGCACCGCCGATGCGGATGCCTTCGGACAGATGCTGCAGCGAGCCGACGCCGCCCGAGGCGATCACCGGCACCTCGACCGCGTCGGCGACGGCGCGCGTCAGCTCGAGGTCGAAGCCGACCTTCGTGCCATCGCGGTCCATGCTGGTGAGCAGGATCTCGCCGGCGCCGGCCGCGGCCATGCGCTTCGCCCACTCGACCGCGTCGAGCCCGGTGTTGCGCCGGCCGCCGTGGGTGTAGACGTCCCAGCCCAAGGCCTCGCCGGCGCGGCGCTTGGCGTCGATCGCGACCACGATGCACTGCGCGCCGTACTTCGCCGACGCGTCGACGATCACCTGCGGCTCGGCGACCGCGGCCGAGTTGAAGCTGACCTTGTCGGCGCCGGCGTTGAGCAGGCGCCGCACGTCGGCCACGCTGCGCACCCCGCCACCCACCGTGAGCGGGATGAACACCTGCGAGGCGACCGCCTCGATGATGTGCAGGATCACGTCGCGGCCGTCGCTGGTGGCGGTGATGTCGAGGAAGGTCAGCTCGTCGGCGCCTTGCTCGTTGTAGCGCGCCGCGATCTCGACCGGATCGCCGGCGTCGCGCAGCTCGACGAAGTTGACGCCCTTGACGACGCGACCTGCAGTGACGTCGAGGCAGGGGATGATGCGTTTGGCGAGCATGCAGCAAGTGTCGCCGACCCTTCGGGGGACGGACGGCGCGGGAGGTCAGGCGCTGGCGAGCTCGTCGGCGCGCGCTTGCGCCACGGCGAAGTCGAGGTCGCCGCTGTAGATCGCGCGGCCGCAGATCACGCCCTCGATGCCGACGTCCTGCACCGCGCAGAGGCGCTCGATGTCCTGGATCGACGAGAGCCCGCCCGAGGCGAACACCGGCATGGTGAGCTGCTGCGCGAGCTTGACGGTGGCCTCGATGTTCACGCCGGTGAGCATGCCGTCGCGGCCGATGTCGGTGTAGATGATCCCTTCGACGCCGTAGTCCTCGAACTTCTTCGCCAGATCGGCGACCTCGTGGCCGGTGAGCTTGCTCCAGCCGTCGGTGGCGACCTTGCCGTCCCGGGCGTCGAGGCCGACGATGATGTGGCCGCCGAAGGCGCTGCAGGCGTCGCGCATGAAGCCGGGGTTCTTGACCGCGGCGGTGCCGATGATGATGAAGCTGAGCCCGTCGTCGAGGTAGCGCTCGATCGTGTCGAGGTCGCGGATGCCGCCGCCGAGCTGCACCGGGATCTCGTCGCCCACCTCGGCCAGGATCGCCTTGACCGCGCTCTCGTTGACCGGCCGGCCGGCGAAGGCGCCGTTGAGGTCGACCAGGTGCAGCCGCCGCGCCCCGGCCTCGACCCAGCGCCGCGCCATCGCCGCCGGGTTCTCGCTGAAGACGGTGGACTCGTTCATGTCGCCCTGCTTCAGGCGGACGCAGCGTCCGTCCTTCAGGTCGATCGCGGGAATCAGCAGCATGGCCGCATCGAACGGGGGTGAGCGCGACGGAGGGGAGCGGCTGCGGCAGGGCGCGCGGCGCGGTCCGGATTCGGCGTCAAGGGTTCCAGTTCAGGAAGTTGCGGTACAGGGCCAGACCGAGCGCGGCGCTTTTCTCGGGGTGGAACTGCGTCGCGAAAATATTATCGCGCGCCAGCGCCGAGGTAAAGCGCCCGCCGTAGTCAGTTTCGCCCACGCTGTGGCGCGGGTCGGACGGCCGGGCGTGGAAACTGTGCACGAAATAGAAGTGGCTGGAGTCGGGCACGCCCGCCCAGATCGGGTGCGGCCGGGCCTGGATCACCTCGTTCCAGCCCATCTGCGGCACCTTGAAACGGCTGCCGTCGGGCTGGAGCCGGCCTTCGAGGCGAAAGCGCACCACCTCGCCGCCGATCAAGGCGAGCCCGGGAGTTCCGGCGTCCCCGGCGCCCTCTTCGCTCCGATCGAGCAGCATCTGCATGCCGATGCATACGCCCATCAGCGGCTTGTTGGCCGCGGCGTCGAGCACCGCCGCCTCGAGGCCGGACTCGCGCAGCTCGCGCATGCAGTCGGGCATCGCGCCCTGGCCGGGAAGGACGACGCGTTCGGCGGCGAACACCTCCTCCGGATTGCCGGTCACGATGACCCGGAAGTCGCCGGCCTCGCGGGCGACGTGCGCCACCGCCTGCGAGACCGAGCGCAGGTTGCCCATGCCGTAGTCGACGACGGCGACGGTTCGCATCGCGGATTCCGGGTCGGCCAGGGCTGGAAGGCTAGAGGCTGCCCTTGGTCGACGGCACCGCGTCGCCGACGCGCGGGTCGAGGGCGATCGCCATGCGCAGCGCCCGGGCGAAGGCCTTGAACACGGTCTCGCACTGGTGGTGCGCGTTCTCGCCGCGCAGGTTGTCGATGTGCAGGGTGACCAGCGCGTGGTTGGCAAAGCCCTGGAAGAACTCGTGCGCGAGCTGGGCGTCGAAGCCGCCGATCATTCCCGACTTGAACGGCACGTTCATCGTCAGCCCGGGGCGGCCGGAGAAATCGATCACCACCCGCGACAGCGCCTCGTCGAGCGGCACGTAGGCGTGGCCGTAGCGCACCAGCCCGCGCTTGTCGCCCACCGCCTGGCCGATCGCCATGCCGAGGGTGATGCCGACATCCTCGACCGTGTGGTGGCCGTCGATGTGCAGGTCGCCCTGGGCCTCGATCTCGAGGTCGATCAGGCCGTGCCGGGCGATCTGCTCGAGCATGTGGTCGAAGAAGCCGATGCCGGTGGCGAGCTTCGCCGTGCCGGTGCCGTCGATGTCGACGCTGACCCGGATCTTGGTTTCCTTGGTGTCGCGCTGGACCGTGGCGCGACGCGCGAAGGGGGTCGTGGGCAAGGGGGCGTTCATCGCAGGCTGGCGCGCAGGGCATCGATCATGAGCGCATTTTCCTCCGGAGTGCCAACCGTCAGGCGCAGGCAGTTCGCAAGCAGCGGATGCAGCCCGGCGACGTTCTTCACGAGCACGCCGCGCTCCTTCATGCCGCGAAACGCCGCGGCGCTGTCGGCCACGCGCACGAGGATCATGTTCGCCTCGCTGGGAAACACCTCGACGCCCGGCAATCGGCCGAGCGCCGCGAGCAGCTTCTCGCGCTCGCTGCGGATCGTCGCCGCCTGGCGCGCGAACTCGTCGGCGTGCTCCAGGGCGAACAGGGTCGCCTCGGCGTTGAGGGCGCCGATGTTGTAGGGCGGCCGCACCTTGTCGACCTCGTCGATCAGCGCGGCGGGTCCGGCCAGGTAGCCCAGGCGCACGCCGGCGAGGCCGAACTTGCTCAGCGTGCGCATCACCAGCAGGTGCGGCAAGGTGCCGACCCGGTCCATCCACGTCCGCGAGGAGAACGGCTGGTAGGCCTCGTCGAGCACCACCAGTCCGTTCTGCCCGCCGATCGCGGCGACGATGCGCTCGACCGCGCCTTCGTCGAACAGGTTGGCGGTCGGGTTGTTCGGGCAGGCGAGGTAGGTGATCGCCGGGCGGTGCCGCTCGATCGCGGCGAGCATCGCATCCTCGTCGAGCTCGAAGCGCTCGCCGAGCGGCACGCCGACGAAACGCAGGCCTTGCAGCTTCGCCGACATCTCGTACATCACGAACCCCGGCACCGGCGCCAGGATCGTCGCGCCGGGCAGGTCGCAGGCCATCGCCAGCAGCGAGATCAGCTCGTCCGAGCCGTTGCCGAGCATCAGCTTGCAGCCAGCGGGCAGGCTCACGTAGGCCGAGAGCGCGGCGATCACCTGGCCGACGCAGGCGACCGGATAGCGGTTGATCGCCACCCGGCCGAGCCGCTCGCCGAGAGCCTGCTGCAGCGCCTCGGGCAGGCGGAACGGGTTTTCCATCGCGTCGAGCTTGATCAGGCCGCTGCTGTCCTGGATCGCGTAGGCGTGCATCGACTTCACGTCCTGGCGGATCACCGCGGCGATGCGCTTCCCGGTCGAGGGCGGAGGGGTCGTCATGGTCGATCCTGGGGCGGGGTGAACTCGGGCGTGGCGAGCCGCATCTCGGCCGCGGCGGCATGCGCGTACAGGCCCTCGCCCCGCGCCAGCTCCATGGCGACCGGCCCGAGCGCGGCCGCGCCCTCGGCGCTCACCTCGATCAGGCTGGTGCGCTTCTGGAAGTCGTAGACGCCGAGCGGCGAGGAGAAGCGCGCGGTTCCCGAGGTCGGCAGCACGTGGTTCGGGCCAGCGCAGTAGTCGCCCAGGCTCTCGCTGGTGAACGCGCCGAGGAAGATCGCGCCGGCGTGCCGCAGCAGCGGCTCCCAGCGGCCCGGGTCGCGGGCGCTGACCTCAAGGTGCTCGGGCGCGATCCGGTTGCTGATCTCGCACGCCTCTTCCATCGAGCGGGTCAGGACCAGCGCGCCGCGCCCTTCGAGCGAGGCGCGGATCACGTCCCGGCGCGGCATCGTCGGCAGCAGCCGGTCCATCGCCGCGGCCACGCGGTCGAGGTACGCCGGGTCGGGGCAGAGCAGGATGCTTTGCGCGAGCTGATCGTGCTCGGCCTGGCTGAACAGGTCCATCGCCACCCAGTCGGGCGGCGTCGTGCCGTCGGCGAGCACCAGGATCTCGCTCGGCCCGGCGATCATGTCGATGCCGACCGTGCCGAACACGCGCCGCTTGGCGCTGGCGACATAGGCATTGCCGGGGCCGGTGATCTTGTGCACCGCGGAAACAGTCGCGGTGCCGTAGGCGAGCGCGCCGATCGCCTGCGCGCCGCCGATCGCGAACACCCGGTCGACGCCGGACACCGCGGCTGCGGCGAGCACCAGCGGGTTGCGCGCGCCGCCCGGCATCGGCGCGACCATGACGATCTCGCCCACGCCGGCCACCTTGGCCGGCACCGCGCTCATCAGCACGCTCGACGGATACGCCGCCTTGCCGCCCGGCACGTAGATGCCGACGCGGTCGAGCGGCGTCACCTTCTGGCCGAGCAGGCTGCCGTCGGCGTCGCGGTAGCTCCAGCTCTTGCCGGCGACCTCGAGCTGTCGCTCGTGGAAGGCGCGGATCCGGGCGGCCGCGCTATCGAGCGCGCTGCGTTGCGCGGCAGGAAGGCCGTCGCGCGCCGCGCGCAGTTCGGCCGGCGCGACCTCCAGCGCTGCCAGCGACGGCGCGTCCACGGCGTCGAAGCGCCGCGTGTACTCGAGCACCGCCGCGTCGCCGCGCCGGCGCACGTCGGCGAGGATGGCGGCGACGCTGGCCTCGACTTCGTCGTCGACGGCGGCGTCGTAGGCGAGCAGCTGCGTCAGCGCCGCGGCGAAGCCCGCATCGCTGCTGTCGAGCCGACGCAGGGCGAGGCTCATGACGCGGCCGCGGCGACTGCCGTCGCCAGGGCGTCGACGATCGCCCGGATCGGCTCGCGCTTCAACTTCAGCGCCGCCCGGTTGACGACGAGGCGGGCGGAGATCTGCATGATCTGCTCGACCTCGGCGAGCGCGTTCGCCTTGAGCGTGTGGCCCGAGGCGACCAGGTCGACGATCGCGTCGGCCAGGCCGGTGAGCGGCGCCAGCTCCATCGAGCCGTAGAGCTTGATCAGGTCGACGTGCACGCCCTTGTCGGCGAAATGGTCGCGCGCGATCTGCGTGAACTTGGTGGCGACGCGGATCCGCGAGCCCTGCTTCACCGCGGCGGCGTAGTCGAAGTCGAGCGGCGCGGCCACGCTCATCCTGCACTTGGCGACGCCGAGGTCGAGCGGCCGGTAGAGGCCCTCGCCGCCGTGCTCGACCAGGGTGTCGAGGCCGACCACGCCGAGGTCGGCGCCGCCGTGCTGCACGTAGGTGGGCACGTCGCTCGCCCGGACCAGGACGATGCGCAGGTCGGGCCGCGAGGTGGCGACGATGAGCTTGCGGCTCGCCTCGGGGTCCTCCGCCAGGGCGATGCCGGCGGCGGCGAGCAGCGGCAGCGTCTCGTCGAGGATCCGCCCCTTCGACAGGGCGAGCGTGATCACTGCCGCACTCCCGGCCGCGCCTCGGCGAGGGTCACGCCTTCACCCGCTCGATGTCGGCGCCCAGGCCGCGCAGCTTCGCCTCCATGCGGTCGTAGCCGCGGTCGAGGTGGTAGATCCGGTCGACGACAGTCTCGCCCTCGGCCACCAGGCCGGCGATGACCAGGCCGGCCGAGGCGCGCAGGTCGGTGGCCATGACGCTGGCGCCGGAGAGCCTCTCCACGCCCTGGATCACCGCCACCCGGCCGTCGACCTCTATCCGCGCGCCCAGGCGCATCAGCTCGGGCACGTGCATGAAGCGGTTCTCGAAGATCGTCTCGGCCACGCTCGCCGCGCCCTCGGCGATGCTGTCGAGGGCCATGAGCTGCGCCTGCATGTCGGTGGGAAACGCCGGGTACTCGCTGGTGCGAAAGCTCACCGCGCGCGGCCGGCCCTCGGCGCGGATGCGGATCCAGTCGGCGCCGGCCTCGATCACCGCGCCGGCCTCGCGCAGCTTCTCGATCGCCGCCTCGAGGTGGTCGGCGCGCGCGCCGCGCAGCGTCACGTCGCCGCCGGCCGCCGCCACGGCGCAGAGGAAGGTGCCGGCCTCGATCCGGTCGGGAATCGTGCGGTGCGAGACGCCGTGCAGCTCGCGCACGCCCTCGATCCGGATCCGGCTGGTGCCGTGGCCCTCGATGCGCGCGCCCATGCCGATCAGCATCTCGGCCAGGTCGGGAATCTCCGGCTCCTGCGCCGCGTTCTCGAGCACGGTCTCGCCCTCGGCCAGCGTCGCCGCCATCAGCAGGTTCTCGGTGCCGGTGACGGTGACCATGTCGGTCGTGACGCGCGCGCCCTTCAGGCGCGCGGCACGGGCGACGATGTAGCCGTGCTCGACCGTGATCTCGGCGCCGAGCGCCTGCAGGCCCTTGATGTGCTGGTCGACCGGCCGGGTGCCGATGGCGCAGCCGCCCGGCAGCGACACCCGCGCCTGGCCGAAGCGCGCAACCAGCGGCCCCAGCACCAGGATCGAGGCGCGCATCGTCTTCACCAGGTCGTACGGCGCCTCCTGGCTCGTCACCTTGCCGGCGTCGAGGGAGACGCTCGCCTCGGCTTCGCCCGATTGCTCGGCGGCCACGCCCATCTGGCGCAGCAGCTTCAGCATCGTCGCCACGTCGTGCAGGCGCGGCACGTTCGAGAGCAGCACCGGCTCGGCAGTGAGCAGCGCGGCGCAGAGCTCGGGCAGGGCGGCGTTCTTGGCGCCGGAGATGGCGACCTCGCCGGCGAGGCGGCGGCCGCCGCGGATGCGGAGTTTGTCCATGGGAAGGGAACTGGGGGGCTGCGCTTGCGCGCGCCTCAGGCAGGGTTGTTGCGGTATTCGGCGGGCGTGAGCGTCTTCATCGACAGCGCATGGATCTGCTCGCGCATGCGCTCGCCGAGGGCCTTGTAGACGCGCTGGTGTCGGGCGATGCGGTTCGTGCCCTCGAATTCGGCCGAGACGATGGTGGCGAAGAAATGGCGCCCGTCGCCTTCGACCTCGACATGCTCGCAGGGCAGGCCGTCGGCGATGAATCGCTGGATGTCTTCGGGAGTGGGGTCGGCCATCGGCCGATGTTATCGCGGCACGGGGTTGCCTCGCGTGCGAGGCGACGCGGACCGACGTGCGCCCTGGTTCCCGTGAACAGGGGGGTGGACCCGGTCTGCGCCGTGGGCGCCTAATCCAGGAGCCCCACGGCTCGAAGGAATCCTCCCATGTCGCCATTCCGCTCTCTCGCCTGGTCGCGTCGCCTCGGCGCGCTGTGCCTCGCCGCCGCCTGCGCCGGCCCCGCCGCCGCGCTCACGCTTCAAGGGGCCGCCTACATCGCCCCCTCCACGACGATCCCGCCGTGCTCGGTGGCGGTCTGCGGCGGCTTCGGCACCAACATCCTCGAGATCGCCGACGGCGACACCTCCAACTTCAACGGCTTCGCGGGCGCCGACGGCCTGCTCGGCGTCATCGACCTCGATCTGCTCGGCAATTTCGACCTGACCGGCTTTTCCCTCTGGAACGACATCAACGTCTTCCATGAAGGGGTGGGCACGTTCCAGCTCCGCTTCTACGACGCGGCCGACGCGCTCATCACGACCTCCGCCGTCCTCACCGCGCCCGACGGGCAGTTCGCCGCCGGGGTCTACAGCTTCGCTTCGGTGGCCAACGTGAGCCGGGTCGAGCTCGAGGTGCTGAGCCTGCTGACCGGCGGCGTCTGCTGCCGGATCGAGATTCGCGAGGTCGCGTTCGAGGGGCAGGCGGCGGCCATTCCGGAGCCGGAGACCTATGCGCTGATGCTGGCCGGGCTCGGGCTGGTCGGCGTCGCGGCGCGCCGCCGCCAGCGCGCTATCACTGCGCGTTGAGTCGGCGGGCGCGGCGCCACGCCGAGCGCCGGTCCGGCGGTCAGTGCCGGATCTTGTAGCCGATCTTCAGCAGCCGCAGGCACAGCCCGCAAACGACGACGAGGCTGGTGCCCACCACCGCCAGGCTGAGCCAGGGCGAGACGTCGCTGGTGCCGAAGAAGCCGTGGCGAAAGCCGTCGATCATGTAGAAGAACGGATTCAGGTGGCTCACGGTCTTCCAGACCGGCGGCAGCGAATGCACCGAGTAGAAGACGCCCGAAAGGAACGTCATCGGCATGATGATGAAGTTCTGGAATGCGGCGATCTGGTCGAACTTCTCCGCCCAGAGCCCGGCGATCAGCCCCAGAGCGCCCATCAGGGCAGCGCCCGAGAGCGTGAAGACGATGATCCAGAGCGGGTTGGCGAGGTGCAGCGGCGCGAACCAGATCGTCACCAGCATCACCCCCGTGCCGACCGCGACGCCACGCACGATCGAGGCGCCCACATAGGCGGCGAACCAGGCCCAGTGGGAGAGCGGCGCGACCAGCAGGAAGACGAGGTTGCCGGTGATCTTGCTCTGGATCAGCGAGGAGCTCGAGTTGGCGAAGGCGTTCTGCAGCACGCTCATCATCACCAGCCCGGGGATCAGGAAGCTGGTGTAGCCGACGCCGCCCGACACCGCGACCCGGCCTTCGAGCACGTGGCCGAAGATCAGCAGGTAGAGCACCGCCGTCAGCACCGGGGCGGCGACGGTCTGGAAGCTCACCTTCCAGAAGCGCAGCACCTCCTTGTAGAGCAGCGTGCGGGTGCCGGCGAAGATTCCGGTCTCGGTGGCGACGCGCGGCGCCGCGGTCGCTGCGCTCATGCCGCCACCCGCGCCGGCGTTTCGCCGTGCATTATCTCGATGAACACGTCCTCGAGGTCGGCGCGGCCGATCTCAGGTCCTCGGGCTCGCAGCACGCGGCGTGCAGCACGGCGAGGATCGACTCGACCTCGCGCGCATCGTGCGCCTTGAGCTGGACGATGCGACCGGTGACGCGCGCGTTCGCCGCCAGCGCCGGCGGAAGCGGCTTGTCGAGCTTGAACTGCAGCATCGTGCTGGCGGTGCCGGCGAGCAGCGCCGTGGTTCGGTCGAGGGCCACGACCCGACCCTGCTTCAGCATCGCGATCCGGCTGCACAGCGCTTCCGCCTCCTCGAGGTAATGCGTCGTCAGCAGCACGGTGTGGCCTTCCTTGTTGAGGCGGGCGACAAAAGCCCATAGCGTCTGGCGCAGCTCGACGTCGACGCCCGCGGTCGGCTCGTCGAGCACGATCACCGGCGGCCGGTGGACCAGCGCCTGCGCCACCAGCACCCGCCGCTTCATGCCGCCGGAGAGCTGGCGCATGTTGGCCTCGGCCTTGTCGGCGAGGCCGAGGTGGGCGAGCAGCTCGTCGATCCAGGCGTCGTTGCCGTGGACCCCGAAGTAGCCGCTCTGGATGCGCAGCGCCTCGCGGACGCTGAAGAAGGGGTCGAACACCAGCTCCTGCGGCACGATGCCGAGCTGGCGCCGCGCCGCCGCGTAGTCGGAAACGACGTCGTGGCCGAGGACCGAGACCGTGCCCGAGGTGGCGCGGGCCAGGCCGGCGAGGATGCTGATCAGGGTGGTCTTGCCGGCGCCGTTGGGGCCGAGCAGGCCGAAGAACTCCCCCCGCTCGATGTCGAAGCTGACGTCGTCGAGGGCCCGGACCGCGCCGCGCGCCGAAGCATAGCTCTTGGAAACGTTCTTGAACGCGATGGCCGGCATGAGGGGCGCGATTGTAGGCAGCGCCCCGGGAGTCTGTGCCGCGCCCCCCCGGGGCGGGCTAGGGCGCGAACCGATAGGAGAGCCCCGGGGGCGGTGCTAGATTGCGCCGAGCCATGGCCTCGCAGACGAAGAAACCGCGGCGTACCGCCGAGCGCATCCTGGACACCACGCTCGACCTCTTCAACCGCCTCGGCGAGCCCAACGTCTCGACCACGCTGATCTCGGCCGAACTCGGCATCAGCCCCGGCAACCTGTACTACCACTACCCGGCCAAGGACGAGCTGATCACGCGGCTGTTCGACCGCTACGACGCGGCGCTCGCCGAGTTGCTGCGCGCTGCCGACGATGTGGCCGACGTCGAGGACGCGTGGCTGTTCTTCCACGTGCTGTTCGAGCTGATCTGGGCCTACCGCTTCCTCTACCGGGACCTCAACGACCTGCTCTCGAACAACCGCAAGCTCGAGACCCACTTCCCCTTCGTCCTGCAGCGCAAGACCCGCGCGGTGCAGACGATCCTCGATCGCGTGGCCCGGGGCGGCGCGCCTTCGCTGGAGCGCCGCGACGCCGAGCCTGTGGCCACCGCGATGGTGGTCGTTCTCACCTACTGGCTGAGCTTCGAATACGTGAAGAACCCGCGCAAGGCGCTCGAGGCCGAAAGCGCGGGGCCCGCCCTCCTGCGCGGCGCCTTCCATGTGCTCACCCTGCTTTCGCCCTACCTCGACGAGGAGGGCAGGCAGCACCTGCACGCCCTCGCCTCCCGTTATCTCGCCCCGCACTGAGGAGACCTGCATGGCCAAATGGACCGCCTTCCCCCACGCCGCCGACGCCTACACCTACGACGCCGCGGCGCTGAAGAAGAAGTGGGCGCGGCTGCATGCCGGCGATGCCGAGCCGCTGCCCAAGGACGAATCGGTGCTCGCCGCGTGGGCGCTGTTCCATGCCGGCCAGTTCCAGAAGGCGACCGAGGCCGGCTTGAAGGCGCATGCGGCCGGCGCCGGCGCCGGCATGACCGTCGCGAACAAGGCGCAGTCGATCTACGCCACCTACCTCGAGAACAGCGAGAAGACCAAGCTCGCCCTGCTCTACGAGGTGGCCGAGCGCGCCGAGGCGCGGGCCAAGGAAGACCCGAAGGACGCCAACGCCTGGTACTGCATGGCCTATGCGCTCGGCCGCTACAGCCAGGGCCTCAGCATCGCCAAGGCGCTCACGCAGGGACTGGGCGCCAAGGTGAAGAACGCGCTCGAAACCACGATCAAGCTCTCGCCCAAGCACGCCGACGCGCACACCGCGCTCGGCGCCTTCCACGCCGAGATCATCGACAAGGTCGGCTCGCTGCTCGGCCGCACCCAGGGCGCGAGCAAGGAGGCGGGCCTGGCCAGCTACAAGGCGGCGCTGAAGCTCAACCCGGGGTCGGCGATCGCCATGGTCGAGTACGCGAACGGCCTGGTCATGCTCGAGGGCGACAAGCGCATGAAGGAAGCGACCAAGCTGTACGAGGACGCGGCGGCGTGCGAGCCGCTCGACGCGATGGAGCGGCTCGACGTGGAGATGGCGAAGGCCGAGCTGGAGGACTGAGACGGCCCTGCGGCCATCGCCGCAGCCGGGATCGCCCCCCGGCTTTGCCGTCAGGCCCCTTCCGGCCCGCCCCAGGGCAGCATCATCGCCAGCAGCAGCAGCTTCTCGAACTCGGGCTCGAAGCAGTCGACGATCGCCTGCGGGTCGGGGCACAGGGCCTCGTCGGTGATCAGGCCGAACTGCACGCCGCCGCCGTACGAGAGGATGCTGACGCCGACGCCGATGTCGCCCGAGGCCGGCACCCAGAACATGGTCTGCTTCAGGGTCGCCCCGCAGAACCGCAGGGGCACGGCGGGCCCGGGCACGTTGGTCATGACCGCCGTCGCCTTCTTGGCGAAGAGGCCGAGGATCATGTCCTGGATCGGCTTGGCGAGCTGGCCAGCGACCGCGAGCACGGCGAAGGCGAGCAGCGGCTGGTAGCTCGCCTTGAGCGCGTTCATGCGCGCGCGCACCGCGTAGACGCGCGCCACCGGGTTGGCGATGCCGATCGGCAGCACCAGCGGCGCCAGGCCGAAGCGGTTGCCGAGCTTCCACGCCTGGTCGAGCGGGCGCAGGTTCACCGGCACCATCGCCCGGATCTCCTTGCCCGCGGGATCGTCGCCCTGGTTGCGCAGCCAGTCGCCGATCGCGCCGGAAGCGCAGGCGAGCAGCACGTCGTTGATCGAGCAGCCGAGCGCCTTGCCGATCCACTTCACCTGCTCGAGCGGCAGCGGCTCGCCCCAGGCGACGCGCTTCCTGCCGCTCGGCTTGCCCTTGAGCAAGGTCGGCGAGTCGTCTTCCATCAACGCCAGCGCGGTGACGTCGCCGAGCACCTTGGCCGCCGTGCGGGCGCCGTCGATCGAGCTGGCGAGCCCCTTCTGCGGGTCGGCCAGGCCTTCGAGGGCGCGGGCGATGCTCGCCTCGACCATCTCGGCGGCCTTGGCCGAGAGGCCGCCGAGCGGCTTGAGCACGTCGCTGAGCCAGTCGGAGCCGTCGCCCTCGGCACTCGCCGCGCGGCGCTTGCGCACCGGCGGGTCGCCGCCGCCGTCGGTGACGGTCATCATCACCGAGATCAGGGCGATGCCATCGCCGATGCAGTGATGGATGCGGGCGATCAGGGCGCTGCCGCCGTCGTAGGTCTCGATCAGTCGGAACTGCCACAGCGGCCGGTCGGGATCCAGCGGCATGGTCGCCAGCTCGCCGACGCGCGCCTGCAGCGCCTGGCGCTCGCTCTGGCCCTTGGCGCGAACGAGCTTCTCGCGCACGACGTGATGGTGGATGTCGAAGCTCTCGTCGGGCACCCACCAGGCGGCGCCGGTCGCGTCGCGGACGACGACCTGGCGAAAGCGGTCGTACTGGAGCAGCTTCTCGGCGACGCGCGCGCAGAGCACGTCGTAGGCGATCTTCGGCTGCAGCAGCCAGACGCCGACGATCATCATCAGGTTGACGTCGTTGTCCATGCGCAACCACGCGGTGTCCACGCGCGACATGCGCTCTCGGGCGGCGGCAGGCATCGTCGTCATGGCCGGAAGATCGACCGTTGCAAGGGGGCGACCAAGATGCTGGGTAACATGGGCGCCGTCAATCGCGACTTTCACCCAACGAGACAACGGAGACCTGTGATGGCAGACCTCAAGGCGCAGTTCGAGACAGCGGTGGCGGAGTCGAAGAGCCTGCCGGAAAAGCCCGACAACATGACCCTGCTCAAGCTGTACGCGCTCTACAAGCAGGCCTCGAGCGGCGACGCCGACGGCAAGCGCCCGGGCTTCGGCGACATGGTCGGGCGCGCCAAGTGGGACGCCTGGAACGGCCTGAAGGGCAAGTCGGGCGACGAGGCGATGCAGGAATACGTCGACCTGATCGAGTCGCTGAAGTAGAAGGACAGCCGGGAGCTAGGCGGGCGGAGCTGCCTTCTTGCCCGGGAAGACGCGCCGAAACGCGAGCACGCCGCCGAGGACGACAGCACCGGCAATGATGCCGATCGCACCGTCGAGCAGCAGCGGCACGAGGAACTTCAGCACGCCGCCGATGCCGGCGACCGCGCCGGCGCCGGCGGCGATCGCCTCGATCGCGTGGTGGACCGGCGGGACGCCGTGGCTGAGGATGCCGCCGCCGACCAGAAACATCGCCGCCGTGCCGACGATGGTGAGCAGCTTCATCAGGATCGGCGCTCCGGCGAGGATCAACCCGCCGAGGCGCTGCGAGAACGCGTCGCCGCGGCGGCTGAGCGCCAGGCCGCCGTCGTCGAGCTTGACGATCGCCGCGACGAAGCCGTAGACGCCCACGGTCATGATCAGCGCGATGCTCGCCAGCACGGCGAACTGCGTCGCCAGCGGCTGCGACGTCACCGTGCCGAGCGTGATCGCGATGATTTCCGCCGAGAGCACGAAGTCGGTTCGCACCGCGCCCTTGATCTTGTCCTTTTCCAGCGCGACCAGGTCGCCCTGCGGATCGCTCAGGGCGCCGGCCAGCTCCGCCGCATGCGCGGCGTCGTCCTCGCGGCTGTGCAGGAAGCGGTGCGCGAGCTTCTCGAAGCCTTCGTAGCAGAGGAAGGCGCCGCCCACCATCAGCAGCGGCGTGACGAGCCAGGGCGCGAAGGCGCTGATCGCCAGCGCCGCCGGCACGAGGATCGCCTTGTTGACGAGCGAGCCCTTGGCCACCGCCCAGACCACCGGCAGCTCGCGCTCGGCCTTGACGCCGGCGACCTGCTGCGCATTGAGGGCCAGGTCGTCGCCGAGGACGCCTGCGGTCTTCTTGGCGGCGACCTTGGTCATCACCGACACGTCGTCGAGGATGGTGGCGACGTCGTCGAGCAGGGCGAGCAGGCTGGTGGCCATCGGGTGTCCTGTGGAAAGGGAGGTGCGGGCGAGCTCGCCGCGGCTATTTCTTCTTCGCCGCCGCCTTGGCCTTCGCCGCCGGCTTCTTCGCGCCTTCGGCCAAGAGCTCGTCGAGGTAGCCCTCGATCTCGGATTCGATCTTGCCGCGGAAGGCGCCGAGCAGGAAGCCGAGCTTCGCGTCGAGCTCGAAGGCATCGGCGCTGACGACGAGCTTGCCGTCGACGCCGCTGCGGGCGAATTCGACGACGTCGCTCTCCTTGCCCTCGATCACGGTGCACTCCATTCCGAACTTCTCCTCGACGTGCTCGGCCCACTTCCAGGCGGTCTTGCGCGCCTTGGCGAGGCCGAGTTGGTGGCTGCGGTGGATGTGGATGTCGGCCATGGCGAAACCTTTCTTCGGGTCGGTCGGTGATCGATCGGGTCAGGGCGCGAGCGCCGCCCGGCGCTCGGCCGGCGGCAAGGCCGCCAGGCGCCTGACCTCGGCGTAGAAACGCGCGAAGTTCCTGCCTTCGCGCTCGAACAGGCGCTCGAACGCGGGCACCAGCGCGGTGTAGCTGGCGAGCACGCCGAACGAGGCATTGTTGGCTTCGGCGAACCAGCGGTCGTAGCCGGCGTAGCCGCCCCACTTGCCCGCCTTCAGCCCGGCGTAGTCCACGCGCAGGCGCGCCAGCAGGGCCGCCTTGCCTTCACGCTTGGCGGACTCGGAGGCGTCGCTGCGGTAGAGCGACACGAAATCGGCCCGATATCGGTCGGTGAGCTCGCGGAAGTCGTCGCGGCGCGCCCCGGCGCGTTCGTAGGCAAGCCGAGCCTGCGCGTTCTCGGCCCGCCCCAGCCAGCGCTCGACGCCGATCTTCTCGACCGCGCTGGCGAACGACTCGTTGAACAGCGTGTCGCCGGCGGCGAACGCCACCTGGTGCGCGAGCTCGTGGAAGATCAGCCGCGCCAACTCGCCTTCCGGATAGTCGATGAAGGTGTTGAGCAGCGGGTCGGCCAGCCAGTCGAAGCCCGGCAGCTTGCCCAGGGTCGAATACGCCGGCACCGGGTAGACGGAGAGGTCGAGCTTGTCGCTCGCCAGGCCGGCGGCGAACGCCTCGGCGTCGGCCCGGTCGTAGTAGCCGCGGTAGCCGACGCAGCCGACGACGGCGAAGCACCAGGTCTTGAGCTCGAGCGAGAGTTCGGGCGCGGCGACGACGTTCCAGACCGCGGCGCCGCGCTTCAGGTCGGCGTAGCGGCGATAGCTGGCGTTGTCCGGCTCGCCGAGCTCGGCGACGGCGAAGTCGCGGATCCGCTGCGCGAGCTCGAGCCGCGCCTTCAGCGCCGGCGGCGTCGCCGGGTCGGCCAGCCATTGCGGCACCGGCCGGGCCGCCTGCACGAGATTGAGGTGGCCGGTGGCCGACTGCGCGTAGTAGCCGATCGTCGAGCAGCCGCTGGCGAAGCAGACCGTGGCGCCGGCCAGCAGCGTGGTCGCGAGCAGGCCGCCGAGGCCGAGGCTTGCCATCCGCCAGCCGCGCTTCACCGCGACGGGCTGAGGGCCGCCGGCTCGACCTCGACCAGGCAGTCGTAGAAGCTCGGCGCGCGGCCGATGTCGGTGAGCCGCTGATGGGTGAGCTCGTTGCCGTTGCGGCCGTCGCGCGCGAGCTTCTTCCACCA
Organism: Burkholderiales bacterium; assembly: GCA_031360885.1. GTDB lineage: Bacteria > Pseudomonadota > Gammaproteobacteria > Burkholderiales > Burkholderiaceae_C > Schlegelella_A. The sequence goes on from JANMCC010000030.1 coordinate 29,641, forward strand.
CACGCCCAGGCCGTTCACGACCCCCGGCCGGGCGCGCGGCCCGACCACCGCCTTGCATTCGATCTCGCCGCGGTCGTTGAAGATGCGCACCCGCTGCCCCGAGGCGATGCCGCGCGCCGCGGCGTCGCCGGGCGCGATCTCGAGCACCGGCTCGCCGTCGATGCCGCGCAGGCTGACGACGTTGACGAAGCTCGAGTTGAGAAAGTTGCGCTCGGGCGGCGAGATCATCGCCAGCGGAAAGCGCGCCGCGAGCTCGGGCGTGCTCGCCGCCGATTCGTAGTTCGGCAGGTAGTCGGGCACGCCGAGGCCGGGGGCGTCGATCCGGCACCTGCCGTTCGGCGTGGCGAAGCCGCCCTCGGCGAAGGGCGCTTCGGCGATCGGCAGCTTTTGCCAGCCGTGCGCGCGCAGCCCGGCGAAGTCGAAGCCGCCGCGCGCGGCCGGCTTGAAGGCGATCCGGGCGAGGTCTTCGTCGCTCTCGGCGAAGCACGGCTCGTCGAAGCCCATGCGCGCGGCGAGCCTGCGGAAGATCTCGGTGTTCGGCTTCGCCTCGCCGAGCGGCGCGACCGCCGCCTCGTTGATCAGCGCATAGGTGTGGCCGTAGCTGACCTGCAGGTCGAGGTGCTCGAGCTGCGTCGTCGCCGGCAGCACGTAGTCGGCGAGGTCGGCGGTGTCGGTCATGAAGTGCTCGAGCACGACCGTGAACAGGTCTTCGCGGCCGAAGCCCGCGGCGACCCTGGCCGACTGCGGCGCCACCGCGACCGGGTTGCTGTTGTAGACGACGAGCGCCTCGATCCGCGGGCCGAAGCGCGAGCCGTCGGGCAGCGCCTCGCCGCTTTCGCGCAGCAGGTCGTCGCCGATCGTGCTCATGTTGATCGTGCGCGGCCGGCGCCCGCCGAGCAGATCGGGCCGGCGCAAGGCGGCGTTGTCGATCGCGTCGCGAAACCAGCCCGACGCCGAGAGCAGCATCCCGCCGGCGCGATGCCGCCAGGCGCCGACCAGGCACGGCAGGATCGCGATGAGACGCGCCGCGCTGCCGCCGCCGCGCACGCGCTGCATGCCGTAGTTGAGGCGGATCGCCGCGGGCTTCGTCGTGCCGTAGTCGCGCGCCAGCGAGCGCACGACCTCGGCCTCGATGCCGCACGCCGCCGCGGCGCGCTCCGGCGGCCAGGCGAGCGCGCGCTCGCGCAGCTGCGGCCAGCCTTCGGTGTGGCGCTCGATGTAGTCGTGGTCGAGCCAGTCGTTGACGATCAGCTCGTGCATCAGGCCGAGCGCGAGCGCGCCGTCGGTGCCGGGCAGCAGGGCGATGTGCTGGTGGCACTTCTCTGCCGTCTCGGTGCGCCGCGGGTCGATGCAGATCAGCTTCGCCCCGGCGCGCTTGGCCTGCTGCGCGTAGGTCCAGAAGTGCAGGTTCGAGGTGATCGAGTTGCTGCCCCAGATGAGGATCAGCCGGCTTTCGGCGTAGTGCTCGACATGCATGCCGATCTTGGCGCCGTAGGTCGCGATCAGCGCCTCGCCGCCGGCCGAGGAGCAGATGGTGCGGTCGAGCAGGGAGGCGCCGAGCTTGTTGAAGAAGCGCGCCGCCATGCTTTCGCCCTGCAGCAGGCCCATGGTGCCGGCGTAGCTGTAGGGAACGATCGCCTCGGCGTTGCCGCCGTCCGGCCCGGCGATGGCGTGCAGGCGCGCCGCGATGTCGGCGAGCGCCTCGTCCCAGCCCACCCGCTCGAACCGGCCGCTGCCCTTGGCGCCGACGCGGCGCAGGGGATGCAGCACCCGGCCTTCGTGGTACGTGCGCTCCGGGTAGCGCGACACCTTCGTGCACAGCGTGCCGTGCGTCGTCGGATGGTCGGGATCGCCACGCACCTTCACCGCCCGCCCGTCCTCCACCGTGACCAGCATCGCGCAGGTGTCCGGGCAGTCGTGCGGGCAGGCGGCGCGGACGAGGGTCGTGGTCATTTCGAAACTATGGCACAGGGGGATTGCCCGTTGGGATGAACGGGCAGGGTCGGGCGGGTGGCAGATCCGAGGTTCGGTTGGCAAAGCCGGGGTCGGGCGCCCATCGGCGTGCGACCTCGGCGGTCAGCCTCGCTGCGCGAGCCTGACTCCCCTGCGCTGCTCGGTCGCGGGGCCGCCGCAGAACTCGCTTCGCTCACTGCGTTCGCTACGCTCAGACAGGCTGCGGCAAGTCAGTTTCACGAAGCGCGCGCAGCG
>JANMCC010000242.1:0-37363 GCA_031360885.1 Burkholderiales bacterium
CACTACATGCAGAAGGAGATCTTCGAGCAGCCGCGGGCGATCGCCGACACCCTCGACGCCGTTCCCGGCGTCTCGCCCGAGCTGTTCGGCGACGGCGCCTACCGCGTCTTCAAGGACGTCGAGCAGGTGCTGATCCTCGCCTGCGGCACCAGCTTCTACAGCGGCTCGGTCGCCAAGTACTGGCTCGAGGGCCTGGCCCGGGTGCCGACCGCGGTCGAGGTGGCGAGCGAATACCGCTACCGCGACAGCGTGCCGAACCCGAAGACGCTGGTGGTCACCATCTCGCAGAGCGGCGAGACCGCCGACACGCTGGCCGCACTGAAGCACGCGCGCTCGCTCGGCATGGAGCACACGCTCACGGTGTGCAACGTGGCCACCAGCGCGATGGTGCGCGAATGCGCCATGGCCTACGTGACGCGGGCCGGCGTCGAGATCGGCGTCGCCTCGACCAAGGCCTTCACCACGCAGCTGGTCGGCCTCTTCCTGCTGACCCTGGCGATCGCCCAGGCCAAGGGCCGGCTCAGCGACGCCGACGAGGCCGCGCACCTGAAGGCGCTGCGGCATCTGCCGGTGGCGGTGCAGTCGGTGCTGGCGCTCGAGCCGCAGGTCATCGCCTGGAGCGAGGCCTTCGCGAGGAAGGAGAACGCGCTCTTCCTCGGCCGCGGCATGCACTACCCGGTGGCGCTGGAAGGCGCGCTCAAGCTCAAGGAGATCAGCTACATCCACGCCGAGGCCTACCCCGCGGGCGAGCTCAAGCACGGCCCGCTGGCGCTGGTGACGAGCGAGATGCCGGTGGTGGCGATCGCGCCGAACGACGCGCTGCTCGAAAAGCTGGAGAGCAACCTGCACGAGGTGCGGGCGCGCGGCGGCGAGCTGTTCGTCTTCGCCGACGCCGACACGCGCATCAAGGCGGGCGAGGGCGTGCAGGTGATCCGCATGCCGGAGCACTACGGGGCGCTCTCGCCGATCTTGCATGTGGTGCCGCTGCAGCTGCTCGCATATCACACGGCGGTGGCGCGCGGAACGGATGTCGACAAGCCGCGCAATCTCGCGAAGAGCGTGACGGTGGAGTGAGCCCCAGCACAGGGAGTCCACACGACCCGTGTTACGCCGGTGATGTTGCCGTCGAGGCCCTGGCCGCCAGCCGCGTGGTCGGCTCGAACGCCGGGTTCGTGCTCGATGCACTGCGGCTGTCACAGCGCCACCGGCTTTCGATGTGGGACGCACTGATCGTGCAGGCGGCAGTGGCCGCGGGGTGCACGACGCTGTTCACCGAAGACGTGCAGGCCGGCCATCGCTTCGGCAGCCTCGAAGTCGTCGACCCGTTCACCGGCGCCGCACGGTCTCCGCGCGCGCTTTATGCGAGCAGGCCCGCTGCCAAGGTGCCGAGCCGGCGGAGGCAGTCGCTGTAGGCGCGCGACGCGCCGCGGCTTCCCCAAGCACAGCGGATTCTCACTCCCAGCACAGGCGTGTCGTGCGGCGTGACGCTTGCGTGACGCACTCGTTCGGAACATCCAGGCATCGCTGCTCGCAGATTGAGGCGGTGAAGGAGCTGAGATGGACCAACGACGCTTTCCCCTTTTTCGTACCCTTGCCGCGCTGTTCCTTGCCTTCGGGCTGGCGGGGTGCGGCGGGGGTGGCAACAGTGATTCCGGCTCCGGACTTCCTGAACAACGCCCCGCCGGCACGGCCTTGCTGGGCAGCGCCGGCGGCCAGGTTCGAGGCGTCGATGGCGCCTCGGTCGAGGTGCCGGCCGGCGCGCTGCGGGGCGACGCCACCGTCAGCATCGCCCGCGACGACACCGGTGCGCCGCCGCTGCCTTCGCGCTTCGTGCCGGCCAGCAGCACCTTCGCAGTCACGCCGCACGGCCAGAATTTCGGCCGGCCGGTGACGGTGCGTATCCCGTTCGACGCCTCGGCGTTGCGCGCCGACCAGCGCCCGGCGGTGATGAAGGGCATGCCAGGTCGGCGCTGGCAGCTGCTGCTGGACGCGGTGGACGAAGGCGGCACGGTCGCGGTGCAGGTGCAGAGCTTCTCGTACTTCGTCGTCGTGCCGGTGCCGCGAACGGGCTTGTTCACGACGACACAGCCACCGGCCCAGCCCGACCCGACCGTGTCCGTGGTGACGTCGCAGTTGCAGAACGCGTGGACCACGTTGCCGCTGACCGGCAACGGCGCCCGCCTCGTGCTGCAGCAGGCCGCCGATGACCCGGCGCTGGTGCGCGTGAACGTGCGCATCGGCAGCCAGTCGGCGCTTGCGCAGAGCTGCAATGGCGACATGTCCGTCGCCGGCGAAATCACCAGCGCCGCGATCTACCGGCTGCCCAGCGACGGCACGGCCGGCAGCGTCAACCGCGTCGCGACCGACCCCGCTTCGAGCCGCAACACCCGCCTGAGCGCCTACCCGCCCGACACCGCCACCTGGCTGACTTACGGTGACGTGTCGACGCCGATCGCGCGCGACACCGACTACAGCTCGCTGGAGACGGTCAACGCGGCCTTCAGCCAATGGAACCCGCCCGCCCCGGACCCCTGGACGGGCGGGGCACCGACCACCGACCTGCCCGCCGACGCGGTGGTCGACTCCTGGGCGACGATGCAGAGGCTCACGCTCTTCTGCGTCGAGGGTTGGAACGGCTGGGAAATTCCCCTCCCGGTCCAGCCCCTGCTGGTGGCCCGTGGCTTCCCGATCGACGACATCCTGATCACCGCACAGCCACCGGCGACCCTGAACCTGCTGGTCGGGCAGCTGGTGAACCTGCCCATGGGCTGGGTGTCGCCGGTGCCCGCCTTTGCCGCTTGGCAGCAGCGCGTGCGAGGCGCCAGCCTCTGGACCGCGGTATCGCCGCCGCAGTACGTCGATCTCAGCTTTCCGCCCGGCGTCTGGCAGCTCGATACCGGCGAGTTGTACGGCGCCGCCCGCGCCAGCGATGACGGTACCTCTTATCGCCTTCGCGTGTGCACCAGCGTCGGGCTGCCGGTTCGCTGCGTCTACAGCCGCGAAACCCAGCTGCGCCTGTCGAGCAACTTCCCGCCGCCGGTCTTCACGACGCAACCGGTGGGGCGCGTCTACAACGTCGGGCAGACGGCCGACATGGTCGTCGCCTACCGCGGCCTGCCGCTGCCCGATCGCGTGACCTGGCAGACCCGAAGGGCCGACAGCGAAGCCTGGGTCGAGGTCGGTACCGACTTCCGCAACGGCTCGCCTTCCTGGATCGACCCGGGCGACGAGACGGCGGTCGACCGCCTCACGGGCCTGCAGCCGCTCACTCTCGCCGACCGCGGGCGCCAGTTCCGCGCCACCTACAGCACGGTGGCCGGCACGGCGACGAGCGATGCCGCCACGATCCAGATCACGACCGGCCAGGCGCCGCCCGTCTTCACGGCCCAGCCGGCGCCGGCCACGGTCGCCAGCGGCAGCGCGGTGCTGTTTGCCACCGCGGTCAGCGGCGCGCAGCCGATGTCCTACCAGTGGACGTTCAACGGCGTGCGCATCCCCGGCGCCAACGGCCTGCTGCTCACGCTGAACAGCGTCAACGCGGCGAACGCCGGCGTCTACCAGTTGGAGGCAAGCAACGTCGAAGCCACGGTGCTCAGCACGGCGGCGCGACTCAGCGTGACGCAGGGTGCGAACACCGGCACGCCGCCAGTCATCACGGGCCAGCCTGCCTCGCTGACGGTGCCGGCCGGAACATCGGCCAGCTTCGCGGTCTCCGCCGGCGCCGGTGCGCTGGCCTACCAATGGCAGCGCGACGGCGCCAACATTGCTGGCGCGACGGCGGCGGCGTATTCGATCGCCAGCGTGAGCAACGCCGACCGCGGCGCCTACGCCGTGGTCGTGTCCAACACCAGCGGCGTCACAAGCAGCCAGATCGCGCAACTCAACGTCACGGCCGGCGGCGCACTCATGGCCCCGACGATCACGACGGCACCGCTGGGCCTGGCGGTTCAGGTCGGCCAGCAGGCGCTCCTGGCGGTGGGCGCCAGCGGCAGCGGGCCGCTGGCCTACCGCTGGCAGCGCAACGGTGTCGACGTGGCCGGCGCAACCTCCCCCGTGCTGCGCGTGGGATCGGTGCAAGCCGGCGACGCTGGCGACTACACGGTGACCGTGAGCAACGGGGTCGGCAGCGTGACCAGTGACACCGCGGCCCTCGTGGTGACGCAGGCGCCCGGTGCGCCGACGATCACCGCGCCGCTCGGCAACCGTTCGGTCCCCGAAGGCCAGCGGGCCACGTTCAGCCTCGCCGTGTCCGGCAACCCGACGCCTCAATGCCAGTGGACCCGCAACGGTGTTTCCATCCCTGGTGCCATCTCCTGCACCGGTTACACCACGGCAGACACCACCAGCGCCGACAACGGCACGCTTTTCAACGTGGTCGTCTACAGCCCGGGCGGCGTGGTCTTCGGCAATGGCGCGGTGCTGACGGTGACGCCGGCGCCGGCCGTGCCCGTCATCACGCAGGACGTGGCCGACGTCACTGCGCCCGAAGGCGGCACCGCCACCTTCCGCGTCGTGGCAACCGCCAACGGGCCGCTGTTCCACTACTGGACGCGCATCGGCGCGCCGACCACGCCGCTCGGCGGCAGCACCTTCGACATCGGCCCGCTGCAGGCCAGCGACGACGGCGCGACGGTGCGCGTGATCGTCTGCAACGGCCCCATCGCAGACAACCGCTGCACGACCAGCCGCGATGCCAGGCTGACCGTCACCCCTGCGGTGCCTGCCAACGCGCTCACTGCCACGCAGATCGTCGCCGGCCAGGAATGGAGCATGGTGCTGCGACCCGATCGCACGGTGTGGGGCTGGGGCTCGGTGCACCGCGCCAACGGCACGGTGCAGTACGCCAACCCGACGCTGGCACCGGCGCTGCGCCCGGTGCGCATGTACCCGGCGGTGCTGTCGGACATCCGCGCCATCAGCGGCTGGTTCTATGGCTTCTGGGCCCTCAAGGGCGAGCCCGGTAGCACGGGCAGCCGCGTGCTGCATTGGGGCCGCGCTATCTCCGGCTCCGATGGCCGCGGTGGCGACGGCAACGGCAGCCTCGGCGGCGTTGGCAGCCCGGGCGGCCCGATCCCGCCGCGCGACAACGAAGCGGCGCCGGTGGAAGTGCTGGAACGCGTGAGCGACGTGCCGCGGCCGGTGGACCGGGTATGCGCCATCGCCGGCGGAGGCGAGCAGCTGGCCATGATCCGCGCCATCAACAGCGCCGGCGCCACCACCGACTGCAACGCCGGCTCGGCCAAGACGGTGTGGTTCGTCGGCTCGCTGCTCGGGCCGGGCTACGGCTCGACTGGCGTCGCCTTCGCGATGCCTGGCCTGCCCGTCGACTCACCTCCGGCGGTGATCTTCACCGGGCAGACAACCTCGGGCTCGCCGCCGCTCGTCATCGCGCTCGAAGACGGCCGCCTGTACGGCCTGGGCAACAACCCCTACGGCGGTCTCGGTGTGGCGGCCGGTGGCAGCGGCGTCGGCGACCTGACCGGCCCGCTGTTGCTGCCAGCCAGCTGGGGCAAGGCGCGCCGCTTCGGCATGAGCTTCTACTACTCGCTGTTCGCGGTGCGCGCCGATGGTTCGGTGATGACCAGCGGCTACGACAACACCGGCGAGCTGGGCCTGGGCAGCGTCATCGGCGGGAGCATCCTCGGCCCTCTGCCCGTACTCGCAGAAACCTGCAGCAGCCTGCCCTGCGCCGATGTGCTGACCGGCGTGACTGCCATTGCCGCCACCCAGACCGGCGCCACCCTGGCGCTCAAGAACGGGCAGATCCTCGGCTGGGGCGCACGCGACAGCAACGGCCTGCGCGGCGCCGGAGTCACCGCGAACCAGCCCTTCCCGCGCCCGGTGCCTTCCACCGTCTCCGGCTTCACGGCGCTGTCGGCCAGCTATGCGCACGCGCTGGTCATCGGCCCGGGCAACGTCGTCTACGCCTGGGGCAGCGGCACGCGCGGCACGCTCGGAGACGGCGTCGACGGCAGCACGCGCACCGAGCCGGGCATGGTGACGACGCCATGAGCACGGCGACATGGCGGCCACCGGCGGCGCGCCCTGCACGGTCAGGCGGCGATGGTCCTGCCGGACGGCCGCGCCGTGGTGCTGGAGCGCCGCGCGGCAGCGTTGCCGGCGCTGGCAGCGCTCGAGTCCGGGATCGGCCGCACCCGCATCGCTGCGATGCTGTGGCCGGACTCGGATGACGCGAGGCGTAACCTGCGCCAGCAGCTGCCGCGTTTCCGAAAGAGATTCGGCCAGGACCTGACCGATGGCGGCGACGAACTGCGCCTGGCGGCCGGCCTCCGGCACGACGCCGCCGCATCGACCCGCGACCCTCTGCTCGGGTCGCTGACATTCGAAGACTGCGAGGAGTTCGAGCGTGGGTAGACGGCCTGGCCTGGGGCAACGCCACCGTGAACACGGTGGCGGCGGAGACCGTGACCGGCGCCGTGGCGGGCAAGCCGGTGGCGCAGGCGCAGGCTGCGTACCTCGCGCCGGCGCGGGCGCCCGCCACGCGCGAGGTCACCGCCGGCAGCGAGCTGACCAGTGGCGACTGCAGGCAGGCGCCGCGGTGACGGCCAGCCCAGCGCCCGATGGCGCCTCGCGCGACGCTGCCCGTTGATCGGCCCAGGCCGCAGAATGTCCACCCCGCCCGCCGCCCCGGCGCTGCGCCTGCCTCGCATGCCTCCTTCTGCCGACCGCGCCCGCCCCGAGCCCAAGGCCAGGAGCCGCGCCGTCGTCGCGCGCCTGGTGCTGCATGGCGACCCGCGCGTGCAGTTGGCAAGCGGCCAGGCGGTGGCGCTGGAGCGCCGCGCCGCCGCGCTGTGCGCGTTGGCCGCGCTCGAGCCCGGCTGCACGCGCGAGCGCGCCGCGTGGTGGTTGTGGCCTGACTCCGACGACGCGCGGCGCAACCTGCGGCAGCAAGTGCTGCGTTTTCGCAAGAGCCTGGGCGTGCCGCTGCTGGCCGAAGGCGACCTGCTGGCGCTGGCGCCCGGGGTACAGATCGTCGACGGCGAGGCCGGTGCACCGCTGCTGGGGCAACTCGAGTTCGCCGACAGCCCGCAGTTCGCCGTGTGGCTGGCCGCAAGGCGCAGCAACCACCATGCGGTGCAGACGGCGCAACTGCGCGAGCGCATCTCACTCGCCGAGGCCGAAGGGAACCTCGATGCCGCGCTTGCGGCGGCCGAGGCGCTGCTCGCCGCCGACCCCGATGCCGAAGCCGCGCACCGCGAGCTGATGCGCCTGCACTACCTGCGCGGCGACAGCGCCGCCGGCCTGGCCGTGCACCAGCGCCTGGTGCGACGGCTGGCCCACGCCCACCACGCGCGCCCGCATGCCGACACCGAGGCGCTGGCGCAGGCACTGCGCGACGCGGCGGTGCCTGCGCTTGCCGCACCCATGGCGCGCCGCAGCCTGCCCACGCTGACGCGCCCGCCGCGGCTCATTGGCCGCGAGCGCGAACTCGCGGCGGTGCGCGACGGCTGGGCTGCCGGCGCGGTGGTGCTGCTGTTCGGCGAAGCCGGCATGGGCAAGTCGCGCCTGATCGCCGAGATCGCGCGCGAGGGGCGGCTCGCCGTGGTGCACGGCCGCCCCGGCGACGCCGGCATTCCCTATGCCACGCTGGCGCGGCTGCTGCGCGAGGCCTTGCCGCGGGCGATCGACGCCATCGCCCCCGAGCAGCGGCGCGAGCTGGCGCGGGTGTTGCCCGAGCTCTCACCGGCGGTGCCGCTGCCCGCGCATGGCCAGCGGCTGGTGTTGCATACCGCCGTGCGGCAGGTGCTGGCCGGCGCCGCGGTCGAGGCCGTGGCCGTGGACGACCTGCACTTCGCCGACGACGCCAGCGTGGAGATGCTGCTCGCGCTGGCAGGGGAGGGCGGCGGGCAGGGGCTGCATTGGCTGTTCGCCCAGCGGCCCGCGGAAGGGGGTGCCGCCGCAGCTGTGCTGCGCGACACCTTGCAGGAGGCGGGCGCGCTGCGCAGCGTCTCGCTCGAACCCCTGGATACGGTGGCGATGGCCGCACTGATCGACTCGCTGGACCTGCCGGAACTCGACGCCACGCAGCTGGCCGGGCAGTTGGTTCGCCACACCGGTGGCAACCCGCTGTTTGCGCTCGAGACCCTGAAGCAGGCGCTGGGCACCGACGGCCTGCGCCGCGGCCAGCTGCCGCGGCCGGTCGGCGTCGAAGGGCTGATCGAGCGGCGCATCCGCCAGCTCTCGGAGCGTACCCTGTCGCTGGCCCGAGTGGCCGCGATCGCCGGGGTGGACTTCGACGTCGCCCTGGCCGAGGAGGTGATGGGCCTGCGCGCGGTCGAGTTCGCCAGCGCGTTCGCCGAACTCGAGTCTGCCGGCGTGCTGCGCGACGAGGCCTTCGCCCACGATCTGGTGTACGACGCGGTGCAACGATCCGTGCCGCCGCCGATTGCGCGACACCTGCATGGCGCCATCGCCGCGCACCTGGGCCGGCACGGCGGCGTGGCCGCGCGCGTGGCGGCGCATTGGCTCGCCGCCGAGGCGCAGCACGAGGCGCTGCCCTGGCTGGCGCAGGCCGCGCAGCAGGCGCGCGCCGGTTTTCGTCGGCGCGAGGAGCTTCAATTTCTGCTGACGAAGGCGCACATCGAAGAGGGCCTGGGCGAGCGGGCCAGCGCCTTCGACACGCTGATGCAGGCGCATGCCGCTCACTTCGCGGTGGACCCCGGCAATGCCGGCATCGGCGCGATCTTCGAGGCCATGCAGCGGCTGGCAGTGACCCCGGAGCAGCGCGTGGACGTCGACAACATGCGCGCTGGGGATTTCACCAACGAGGGCCGCCACGCCGACGCCGAAGCCCTGGCCCGGCGCACGCTGGCGACGGCGCGGCAGCTGGACTACGAGAAGGGTTGCGCGGCGGTGATGTCCACCCTGAGCATGTCGCTCGGCATGCAGGGCCGGATGGCCGAGGCCCTGGCGGTGCTCGACGAGTTCTGGCCGTACGTCGAGCGGCTGCCTGATCCCGAGCCGGGCTACTTCAACGAGCGCGCCGTGTTGCTCGACAACCTGGGCCGCCCGCGCGAAGCCATCCCTCTGCACCGTCGAGCGTTCGAGCTGCTGGTCGCGCGCGCCGAATCGGCCGAGGCCGTGACCTCGCTGGGCAACCTGGCCATTTCGCTGATGGAAAGCGGGCGCCTGCGTGGCGCGCAGCGCACCCTGGAGCGCGCGGAGGCGCTGCGGCGTGCCCACGACGACGGCGACGGCGTGCGCGCGGTCGCGATGTTGCCGGCCCTGGCCGTGGAGCGCGCCCTGGGCCGCTACGACCACGCACTGGCCTGGGCCGACCGGGCGCAGGAGCATCTGGCGCGCTCCGAGTCGGCCTACCTGCCGCTGGCCGACCTCGGGCGCAGCGCCATCTGGACGGATCTGGGGCAACTGGCGCGCGCGCAGCAGGCGCTGCCCGAGGTCGAAGCGTTGTCGTCGCTGCAATCCTGGCTGGTGGCGCGGCGCTGGCAGTACGCCGCACGGCTGCGCTTCGCACTCGGGCGCAACCCGCTGGAATGCGTCGAGGCAGCAGCCGCCGCGCTCGGTGACGAGAACGTGCTGGCGGCGCGAGAGTCGGTCACCCTGCAACTGGCCTCGCTGCGCGGCACCGCCGGCGACCTCGATGCCCTGTTCGCGGTGGGCGCCGCCGCGCGTGCCAATGGCCGCGATGGAACCGCGCTGGCCGCCGATCTGCGCGCCGCCGAACTTGCCGCCAGGCTGGGAATGTTGCACGCGGCTGCGATCCACGCCGACCGAGCCCGTGCCTTGCTGGCGGCCGACCGCCACAGCGACGAGGCGGTGACGGCCACCGACCTGTCCGATGCCGAGGCCTGGCTCATGCTCGGCCGCGTCTACACGGCCACCGCCCGCGCGCAGGACGCGGCCGATGCGTATTCACGGGGCGCGCTGTGGGTGGTGCAAACGGCGTCCGACCACGTGGCAAGGGAGTTCCGCGAATCGTTCCTGCACCGCAATCCGATCCACCGTGAACTGCTCGCCGTCGGCGCACGCGAGCCGGCAGTGAGCCCGCGGCTGGCGGCGCTGCGCGACGGGGGGCAAGCATGATCGTCCGCCCCGGCTGATCCGCGCCGAAAGCGAAGCCGACATGGACTCGGCGCTTGCGGCGGCGCAGGACCTGCTGGCGATCGACCCGGCGAGCGAGGCACGCCACCGCGAGCTGATGCGGGTTCACTACCTGCGCGGCGAAGGGCGCGCTCAAGCTCAAGGAGATCAGCTATATCCACGCCGAGGCCTACCCGGCCGGCGAGCTGAAGCACGGCCCGCTGGCGCTGGTGACGAGCGAGATGCCGGTGGTGGCGATCGCGCCGAACGACGCGCTACTGGAAAAGCTCGAGAGCAACCTGCACGAGGTGCGGGCGCGCGGCGGCGAGCTGTTCGTCTTCGCCGATGCCGACACGCGCATCAAGGCGGGCGAAGGGGTGCAGGTGATCCGCATGCCGGAGCACTACCGCGCGCTCTCGCCGATATTGCACGTGGTGCCGCTGCAACTGCTGGCGTATCACACGGCGGTGGCGCGGGGGACGGATGTGGACAAGCCGAGGAACCTGGCGAAGAGCGTCACCGTCGAGTAGCGGTCCCGCGCCGATTCCGGAGGAGAGCGGCGACGCACGAAGCCCTGCCCCCGGGGCCATCGGGGGATGTCGAACGCGCTGGCGGACGCCGGTCAGATCCGGCCCTGCACGCGCTGCACGAAGTCGCGGACGCCGGTGGCGAAGCGATCGGGCTGCTCGATGTGCGGCGCGTGCCCGGCGTCGGCGATCACGAGCAGCTCGCCCTGCGGGAGGCCCTGGTGCAACGACCGCGACACTTCCAGGCCGGTGACGCGGTCGTCTTCGCCGCAGATGATCAGCGCCGGCTGCCCGAGGCCGGCGAGCCACGGCCGAGCGTCGGTCGCGGCAATCGCTCGGGCGACCGCCAGGTAGCCTGCGGGGCGCGCGCGCCGCATGTGACGGGCGATCTCCTCGACCACGTCTTCTCGGGCGTTCCGCCCGGCGAGCTCGCGCGCGCGCTCGAGGCTGCGCGACGCCAGCTCGTTGCCGAGGCGCTCGCGGCCCTGTAACCAGCGCTCGCGCTCCTCGGCGGGGAAGTGAGCGCGTCCGAGGGTGGCATCCGCGAGGACGAGCGAACGGACGAGATCGGGATGCGCGTGCGCCAGCGCGAGCGCGGTGAGCGCGCCGAAGGAGACGCCGACGACGTGGGCCGCGTGACCTTGCAGCACCTCGGCGACATCGGCGACGATCGACTCGAGACCTTCGCCGGCCATGTCGGGCGAGTCGCCGTAGCCGGGCAGGTCGGGCGCGAGGCAGCTGAACTCGCCGTCCAGCCGCTCCATCTGCTTCGACCAGGCGGTGGCGCTGGAGCCGATGCCGTGCAGGAGCAGTAGCGACGGCCCCCGTCCTGCGCGCAGAACGTGCAGGCGAGTCATCAGGCCAGTCCGGTCAGCTCGCCGCCGTCGACGAGCTGTCCCGAGTCGGTGACGAAACGGGAGGACTCGCCGCAGAGCGAAGCCACGCGCCGGCCGAAGTCGTCGGCCCGGCCCATGACCCGGTCCCTCACGCCGAGCTCGCGCGCCCGCGCGGTGTCGTGCGGGCCAGCGAACATCGCGTTGATCGTGACGCCGTGCTCGCAGAGAAGCGGGGCGGCGCTCTTCGCCCAGGCCCGGAGGGCGCTGCGCGCCGCGGCCGACAGGCAAAGGAAGGGCTTGGGCGCCTTCACGCTGGTCGGCCGACCCCGCGCCTAGAATGTTCCATACTAGGCGCAGCCGCTTCCGCGGTCCGCTCGCATCCACGCACCGGCGATGTCATCGATTCCCATCCTGGTTCGTCCGGAAAGCCTGGCCCAGCAGGGCTACGACACGATCCGGCGCGCCATCCGCGACGGCAAGATTGCGCGCGGCCAGCTCTTTTCCGAAAGCTCGCTGGCCCAGTCTCTCGGCGTGTCCCGCACGCCCGTGCGCGAGGCGTTGCTGAACCTGTTTCGCGACGGCGTCGTCGAAATCGTCCCGAAGCGCGGCTATCGGCTGGTCGAGCTCGACGAAGCGGCGATCAGCGAGATCCGATTGCTGCGCGCGGCGCTGGAACAGATCGTCGTCGGCCGGCTTTGCGAGACCGCCACGCCGGCCGACATCCGCGAACTGCGCACCATTCTCAAAGGCAGGGGGCGGAGCCAGGAGGACATGTACGGCATCGACGAAGCCTTCCACATTCGCATGGCGGAGATGGCAGGGCTGCTGCAGATTCGCCGCGAGCTTCTGAGCGTGCGCGGCAAGATGTACCTGATCGCCAGCGGCGTCGAGGTGGCGCCGATGCGCAACGAAAAGGTCGTCGACGAGCACGCGGCTCTGGTTGACGCTCTCGAGCGACACGATTGCAAGGCCGCCCGGCGCGTGATCACGAAGCATGTGGAGCGCTCGATTGATGCGTTTGCCATGGCGCGGGTGCAGCGGGCGGAGCAGCCTCGGCTGAAGCGGCTCTCGTGAGCTCGGCGTCGCCGATGCAGCGGTAGTAACGTTCGTTGGCCCAGCCGCTAGCGCGGGCGAAGTACATCAGCGCCATCGGATGCGCGCCCGCGAGCCAGAGGCTGCCGATGTCCAGCGCCAGCACCGCCGCGCGCAGCCGCTCGTCGAGCGGCGAGGCGGCGAGCACGCAGGCTGGATCGCGCGCGAACTCGTCCTTGCGGTGGCCGCGGGTGATGTCGACCAGGAACTGGGTCAGGGTCGCCGCTCTCACGCCCTCTCCCACAGCAACTGGTGCACGCCGGTGTCCCAGCCGGGCGCGAAAGGAATCCGGGTGACGACCCGCGGCCGCGTCGGGTGCATCGCCGCCGCGACCGCGACCCAGTTGCGGACCTCGTGCGTTCCGTTGCCTGCCGCGTCGAGCACCTCATCGGCGTGGCTGCAGGCGCGCTCGAGGTCCGACTCGGCGAGCGCGTCGAGGAAGGCGGCATCGAAGTCGGGATCGTTGCGCTCCATGCCCGGCGCGCCGACGGTGTGCGAGAGCCCGCCGGTGGCGAGCAGCGCTACCCGTCGGCGCAGGCCCGATGCGGCGATCGCCGCCGCTACGGCCGCGCCGAGCTCGCGGCAGCGCTGCAGCGTCGGCAGCGGGGGAAAGATGCTGTTGACGATGATGGGCACGACCGCGATCGCGGCGTCGATCCCGAGCTGCGCCAGCGGCAGCGTGGTGCCGTGATCCAGGCGCAGCTCGCTGGAGTGGGCCGGATCGAATCCGCGTTCGTAGAGTCCCCGAACCAGCGCCTCGGCCAGTTCGGGGTCGCCGAGACGGGCCAGCGGCGCGAGCTTGAACTGCGGCTCGGGGAAGGCCTCGTGGTTCTCGCCGACGCCGATCAGGAAGGGCGGGGCGAGCCGCGGCTGCAGGTTGACGATGTGTTCGCTCGTGAACACCACTAGGGTCTCTGCCCCGGCATCGGCGAAGGCGCGTCCGAGCTGCGCGAAGCCGGCGGCAGTCGCCGACCGGTGCGCGTCGGACGCGCGCTCGGGCCAGCCGGTCATGTATGGGAAGTGGACGGTGGCAGCGGCGAGCACGACCGGCTTTCTAGAAGAAGACGCTCAGGCCCTGCTTGCCGAGCACCTGCCGGTCGAGCACGACCCGCCGCTCGCGCAGGCGAAAGCCCTCGCCCGCCGTCACGAGGACGTCGCTGCGGCTGCCGCTGAACTGCTGCTCCATGTTCCAGCGGTACTGCAGGAGCAGCAGGTTGCTCCGTGCGAGCACCGTGCCGGCCGGCTCGCGCTGCGCCTCCACCACCTGCACGAAGTAGCGCAGGCGCGACGGCGGCTGCTCCACCCACGATTGCTTGCTCTCGAGCTTTGCCACCCGCGCCTTCAGCAGCTCGAAGTCCTCGTCGTAGTAGCCGAGCTCGTCCTCGCGGCTGGCGAGACCGTCGAGCGTCGAGGTGGTCACGGGCACGCGGTAGGAAATCGCCGGATCCATGGTGTCGAGCCATTCGCGATAGCGGCGATCCTGCAGCAGCAGGACCTCCCGCCGGTAGAACGATTCCAGCGCCTGGAACAGCGCGGCGCTCGAGGCATCGGCGACGCTCATGGCCGGGGGTCCGCCATCACGGTGGCGTAGTGCCGGTAGAAAGCCCGCTGGTTCGCCTCGGTCATCAGGATATCGCTGCAGCTCCCGGGAAAGGGCGGGCCGTATCGTTCCGCGGTCGGGGCCTCCCGGCCGAGGCCCATACGGTAGTTGAATCGGCCCTGACGGCCGATGTGGCCGCGCAGGGCGTCCTGGACGCTCTGCCAGATGTCGCCGTCGTCCTGCTCGAAGATGCCACCGGGTCCAAAGGCGAGCGAATATTGGCGCCGCACGGTCTCCTTCAGCTCGGCCGGCAGCGCCTTGTCGACGATGCACCACGAATGCACCTCGATCTTGTCGACGCCGCGCGGATGCCACACCCGGAAGGCGCGAAAGCGGGCGCTGTCGAGGAACGACATGTTCGGGAAGATCGTGCCGACGCCGATGGGCACGAAAGCGTCGGCGGCCTGGCCGTACTTCGCCACCAGCTCGGACCGCATCTGCCTCATGAAGGCGTCGTATTCGGTCTGGACCGCGGTGCCTTGCTGGGCGCCGCCGCGCTCGCTGCCGATGGAGTGTCCGTTGCCGGTCTGGATGCAGTAGCCGTTGTTCGTGAGCTGGCTGCGAAAGCCCATCTCGACGCCGGCGCCATGCGTCGACGGCACGTGATAGTGGTCGCCGGCGAAGTTTTCCGCCGGGATCTTCCAGTTGACGTCGATCGTCCAGCGGTGGACGCCGCCGATGACCTCGGTGCCGCCCTCCATGCGGGACAGCATCAGCTCGAGGTAGAACGCCATGTCCCCGAGATAGTCTCGCAACGTCGGTGCCTCGGGATCCCAGCTCGCGAAGATCATGCCGCCGAAGTTGTCCACGTGCGGCACCTCGCGCAGGCCGTACAGCGTGCGGTCGAAGCTGTCGCCGTACACCGGGCCGATGCGCGGCACGGCGATCAGCTCGCCCTCGGTGCTGAAGGTCCACGCGTGATAAGGGCACTTGAAGAACCGCGCCGTACCCGAGTCGACCCGGCACACCTTGGCGCCGCGGTGGCTGCAGCTGTTGAGAAAGGCGCGGAGCCGACCGGTCTTGTCGCGGACGACGATGACCGGGTCCTCGCCCATGGTGGTCGTGAAGAACGACTGGTTCTCCGGCAGCGCCGTCTCGTGCCCGAGGTAGAGCCAGCATTTCGCGAAGATGCGCTCCTGCTCCAGCCGGTACACGCCCGGGTCGACGAAGAGCCGCCGGTCGACGGCCGAGCCGTCCGGCGCCATCAGTTCGCCGGCGGAAAAGGAGGCGATCCGCGCTTGCGCGCTCACCAGCGGCGGCAGTGGCGTGCGCACCGGCGGGACAGGCGTGGCGGGCGTGACAGGCGTGGCGGGCTTCGCCGGGTCGCTCATGCTGCGGTGTCCTTCGGGGCAGGGTCGTCAGTGTCGCCTGCGCGTTCAGGCGCGCGGGCCGCGGACCGCGGCGCCGCCGTCGAGCGCGAGCACGGTACCGGTGGCGGTGCGGGAACAGGCGTCGGACGCGAGGAAGACGTAGGCGCCCGCGTGATCATCGGCGCTGGCCAGGGCTTGCAGCGGCATCTGGCTGGCCGCCGGGCCGTCCGCGTACGCCGCCTGCCCGAGGCTTTGCAGACCGCGCAGCCCGGTCGGCACGTAGCCGGGGGCGACGGCGTTGACGCGGATCTCGGGAGCCAGCTCGAAGGCGAGCTGCTTCGTCAGCCCGTTCACCGCGTGCTTGGCCGCGACGTACAGCGCGCCGCCGAAGCCGGCGCGCTCGCCGGAGATGGAGCTGGTGAAGAGAATGCAGCCGCGCGCCCGGGCGAGCGCGCCGGCCGCGGCGAGCGCGCCAAGGAGGTATCCCTTGACGTTGACCGCGAACAGCTCGTCGAACGCGATGTCGAGCTCGGCCGCAGAGAAGGAGGTCAGGGCGCGCCGGTTGTCGTACACGCCGGCGTTGCCGACGAACACGTCCAGCCCGCCGAAGCGAGCGACGGCCAGATCGACCGCGCGCTGGTTGTCGGCCGGGGACCGCACGTCGCCGGTGATGCCGAGGAACGAGGCCGGCAGGGCGTCGACGACCGGATTCGGATCGGCGCGATCGAAGGCGATGACGTTCGCGCCCTCGGCGAGAAAACGTCGGGCGACCGCCAGGCCGATGCCGCTTGCGGCTCCGGTGATGAGTGCGGTCTTCCCCTGCAGCTGGCGTGACATGCGACTCCCGACTCGACGGTAGTATTCTACCGTAGTATGCTACGGCCATCACGAGGGGAGTTCGCATGACGAAGAAGCTGTTGGGCCTGCTGATGCTGCTCGCGTCGGCCGCGGCCAGCGCCGAGGTGGTGGTGGGCGTCTCGGTCAGCGCGACCGGCCCCGGCGCCTCCCTCGGGGTGCACGTGCAAAAGGCGATCGCCCTGCTGCCGAAGACGGTGGCCGGCGAGGCCGTCCGCTACGTCGTGCTCGACGACGCCAGCGACCCGACCACGGGCGCGAAGAACGTGCGCCGCTTCGCCGCGGAAGACAAGGTCGACGTCATCATCGGTTCGAGCACCGTGCCGGTCGCGCTCGCCCAGGGCGCGATCGCCAACGAAGCGCGCATCGCCTTCATCGCGCTCTGCCCCATCCCGATCGACGCGGCCAAGCAGACCTACCTCTTCGCCGTGCCACAGCCGATCCCGCTGATGGTGAGTGCGCTCATGGAGCACATGCAGGCGAACAAGGTGAAGACGGTGGGCTACATCGGCTTCTCCGATTCCTGGGGCGACGCCAACTACAACACTCTCAAGAACGGAGGCGCCGCGGCCGGCATCGAAGTCGCCAGCAACGAGCGCTACGGCCGGGCCGACACGGCGGTGACCGGGCAGATGCTGAAGGTGCTCGCCGGCGATCCCGACGCGATCTTCGTCGGCGCCTCGGGCACGCCCGCGGACCTGCCGCAGATCGCGGCCGTCGAGCGTGGCTACCGCAAGCAGATCTATCACACCCATGGCGTCGTCAACCCCGACTTCATACGTGTCGGCGGCAAGAGTACTGAGGGCGTGATCGCCCCGACGGGACCCGTCGTCGTGGCCGAGCAGCTGCAGGCGAGCGACCCGCTGAGAGCCTCGGGACTGGAGTTCCTGAAGCTGTACGAAGGCGCCTACGGTGCCGGCAGCCGCAACGCATTCGCCGCCTACGCTTGGGATGCCGGCCTGATCGTGCAGGCCGCGCTGCCGGTGGCGCTCAAGGCCACGGCCGCCGGCACCCCGGCTTTCCGCGACGCGCTTCGCGCCGCGATCGAGGCCGGCAAGGAGGTGAAGGGCACGCATGCGATCTACAGCATGAGCGCCACCGACCACTACGGCGTCGACAAGCGCGCCCGCGTGCTGGTGAAGGTGGACAACGGCGAGTGGAAGCTGGTGCGCTGATCAGGAGACGGGCATGAACGGATTCAGGGTCTCGCGCATCGCCGAGACGGAACTGGTGTCGTACGGGCCGCAGAGCGACCTGCGCGTGCTCGTCGGCGATGCCGAAGGCAGCACGCCCATTCGTGCCGCCCTGCAGACCTGCCAGCCGGGCTACGTCGTTCCCTACCACTGCCACCCGTACATCGAGTACCTGTTCGTCCTCGAGGGCTCCGCCACCTTCACGATCGAGGTCGAGGGAGTGCAGACGGTGGAGTTGGGTAAGGGCGACACGGTGGAGCTGCATCCTGGCGTGTGGCACGCGTTCAACACCTCGCGCGTGGAGGTGACGCGCCTGCTCGGCATCCACCTCTCGCCGGAGCGCATCGTCAACTACAAGCCAGGCGTGAAGACCGACGCCCGGGGCTTTCGAGTCACCGACGACACCCCAGTCGCCGAAACCGCCACCGGCGGGTAGGCGCGCCAGCTCCTCTGCCGGCCCGGCTGGAACCAGGCGGTGTTCAAGCTGGCGGTGATCGGTTTCGGCGCCATCGGCCAGGAGCTGGCCCGGGTGCTGCTGGCCGACGAGCGCCTGCGGATCACGCAGATCGTCACGACGCCCCGGTCGAGCGAGCGCGTCCGCGCCATCGCCGCCACGCTCGCGCCCCACGCGCTCGTTCGAAGCACGCTCGACGCCTCGCCGGAGCGGCGGCCGGATCTCGTCGCCGAGTGCGCGGGCCATGCGGCGATCGCGATGCACGTCCTGCCCGCCTTGCTGGCCGGCGTTCCGTGCGTGGTGGCGTCCGTCGGCGCGCTGGCCGACGGCGCCATGTTCATGCGCCTCGAGGACGCGGCGCGGCGCGGCGCCACGCGGCTGCAGCTCGTGGCCGGCGCCATCGGCGGGCTCGACGCACTCGAGGCGGCGCGCATCGGCGGCTTGGACCGGGTGCTTTACGTCGGCCGCAAGCCGCCCCAGGGCTGGCAGGGTACGCCGGCCGAGCGCGTCTGCACGCTCTCCGGGCTGACCGAGCCCTGCGTCGTGTTCGAGGGCAGCGCCAGGGCGGCGGCGACGACCTTTCCGAAGAACGCCAACGTAGCCGCGACCGTCGCCCTGGCCGGCCTCGGGTTCGACCGCACTCAAGTCCGTCTGGTTGCCGATCCCGGCATCGAGCGCAATTTTCACCGGCTCGAAGCCTCGGGTGCCTTCGGTCGGCTGGAACTGCAGCTGGAGAACCTGGCGCTGGCCGACAATCCGAAGACGTCGGCGCTGACGGTCTACAGCCTGGCGCGGGCGGTCAAGACGGCGTCGTCGCCGGTGGTCTTCTGACCCTTCCATAATGGGTGATCGGCCCCGATCCCATGCCGAGCGGCCACGCACCGGCACTCGCTGAAGGAGACACGCGCATGCCCAGCCCCCCACCAGGCGCCGGCGCCGCAGTCGCATCGATACGCACGCTCGCGCTGGTCGGGCCGGCGGCTGCCGGCAAGACCAGCCTCGCCGAGGCCCTGCTCGCGAGCGCCGGCGCGATCGGCGCTCCCGGCACGCTGGAGCGCGGCACCACGGTCAGCGACTTCGACGCAATGGAGCGGCGAATGCAGCACTCGCTCAACTCGAGCGTGCTCCACCTCGCGCGCGGCGGCACGCGGGTCCACTTCATCGACACGCCGGGCGCGCCCGACTTCCTCGGCCAGAGCCTGCCCGCGCTCGAGGCCGTGGAGACGGCGGCGGTGGTGATCAACGCCGCCACCGGCGTCGAGCCGATGGCGGTGCGCATGATGGAGCAGGCCGCCCTGCGCCAGCGCGACCGGCTGATCATCGTCAACAAGATCGACTCGCCGGGCGTCGACCTGCCCGGCGTGCTCGCGCAGATCCAGGCCGCGTTCGGCAAGGAGTGCCTGCCGGTCAACCTGCCCGACGCCGGCGCCACCCGGGTGGTCGACTGCTTCCACAACCGCGAAGGGCACAGCGACTTCGGCAGCGTCGACGCCGCGCACCGGGCGCTGGTGGAGCAGGTGGTCGAGGTCGATGCCGATTTCGTCGAGCGCTACCTCAACGAAGGCGACGTCGATGTCTCGGAGCTGCACGCGCCGCTCGAGCAGGCGCTGCGCGAGGGCCACCTGATTCCCGTGTGCTTCGTCTCGGCGCGCAGCGGCGCCGGCGTGGCCGAGCTGCTCGACATCATCGTCAAGCTGCTACCCAACCCGGCCGAGGCCAACCCGCCCGATTTCCTGCGCGGCGAGGGCGCCGCGGCCGAGCCGCTCGCGGCCCTGCCCGATCCGGAGCGGCACGTGCTGGCGCACGTGTTCAAGGTGACGGTCGATCCCTTCGTCGGCCGGCTCGGCGTGTTTCGCGTGCACCAGGGCACGGTCACCAAGGACAGCCTGCTCTACATCGGCGACGGCAGGAAGCCGTTCAAGGTCGGGCGCCTGTTCATGCTCCAGGGCAAGGACCATGTCGAAGTGGCGCAGGCGTTGCCGGGCGACATCGCCGCGGTCGCCAAGGTCGACGAGATCCGCTTCGACGCGGTGCTGCACGACGCCGCCGAAGACGACCACATCCACCTCGCGCCGCTGCCCTTTCCGAAGCCGGTGCACGGCCTGGCGATCGAGCCCAAGCGGCACGGCGACGAGCAGCGCATGTGGGAGATCCTGACCAAGCTGGTCGACGAAGACCCGTGCCTGAAGCTCGAGCACGTGACGAGCACCAACGAGACCGTCGTCTACGGCCTCGGCGAGCTGCACCTGCGGGTGCTGCTCGAGCGGCTGCGCGAGACCTATCGCTTCGAGGTCAACACCCGGCCGCCGCGCGTCGCCTATCGCGAGACGGTCACCGCGCCGGCGGAGGGCCACCACCGGCACAAGAAGCAGAGCGGCGGCGCCGGCCAGTTCGGCGAGGTGTTCCTGCGCATCGAGCCGCTGCCGCGCGGCGCGGGGTTCGAGTTCCTCGACCAGGTCAAGGGCGGCACCATTCCCGGCCAGTACATCCCGGCGGTGGAAAAGGGCGTGCGCGAGGTGCTCGCCGCTGGCGCCATCGCCGGCCACCCGGTGGTCGACGTGCGCGTGGTGGTCTACGACGGCAAGCACCACAGCGTCGACAGCAAGGAGATCGCCTTCGTCACCGCCGGCCGCAAGGCGTTCCTGGCGGCGATACGCGAGGCGAGGCCGATCGTGCTCGAGCCGATCGTGCACGTCGAGATCACGGCGCCCGGCCAGGCGCTGGGCGACATCACCGGCGACCTGGCGTCGCGTCGCGGCATGGTCAGCGGCACGGCCAACGGCGCGCCCGGCACGATGATGGTTCGCGGCCAGGCGCCGATGTCGGAGCTGCTCGGCTACCAGAGCCGGCTCAACGCGCTGACCAGCGGCCAGGGCCGCTACACGATCGAGTTCTCGCACTACGAGCCCGTGCCGCCGAACACGCAGGCGCAGCTAGTCAGCGAGTTCAGGGTGCGCGACGACGATTGAAGAACGGTCGTGACGTGCTCGATCGTCAGCGACTCGGCGCGGAGGCCGGTGCGCCGGCCGCCTCGTCGTCGACGGCCTTCTGCACCGCGCGGTAGAACGCCTCGCGCGCCTCGCCGGCGATCTTCGCCCTCGCGCCCTCGGCCCAGTTGGCGTTGGAGACGATCACGATCTTGCGCTTCGGGTCGATGAAGATGCCCTGGCCGAAGATGCCGCGGGCGGCGAAGGTGCCGTCGGCGTAGGTCCACCACTGGTAGCCGTAGCCGCGCTCCGGCTGGCCGGTGCCGATGCGCCCGGTGGTGGCGTCGTCGAGCCAGCCGTCGGGCACGATGCTCTTGCCGGCGATGCGCGCGCCGTTCAGGATGAAGAGGCCGAAGCGCGCGTAGTCGCGCGGCGCGGCCTGGATGCAGCAGCCGCTGATCTCGTTGCCGCTGCGGCTGAGGATCCAGGTCGCCTGCTGCTCCATGCCGGCGGGCACCCAGATCTTCTCGGAGAGGTAGGTCGCCAGCGGCTTCTTCACGGCCCGGCCGAGCAGCACGCCGACGAGATTGGTCTCGCCGGTGCTGTAGAGCCAGCGCGTGCCCGCCGGCGCCTCGCGCGGGAGCTTGCGCATGTAGCTCAGCAGCGAGTCGACGCCGTCTTCGGGCTTGTGGTTGTTGAACCGCGCCACGTCGGAGTTCGGGTCGGCGTAGTCCTCGTTCCACTTCACGCCCGAGGTCATGGTCAGGAGCTGGCGGATGCTGACGTCGTCGTAGGCCGAGCCCTTCATCTCCGGGATGTAGTCGCTGACCTTGTCGTCCATGCTGCGGATGGCGCCGTCGCGCAGCGCCGCGCCCACCAGGGTGGAGGTGATCGACTTGGCGACCGAGAACGAGGTCCAGCGGCCGCCGTTGTCGAAGCCCAGGCCGTAGCGCTCGAGGCGCAGCTTGCCGTCGTGCAGCACCAGCAGGGCAGCGCTGCGCTGGCCGGCCATGTACGCCTCGACGTCCATGGCCAGCTTCAGCGGCGGCCCGGGCGGCAGCGGCGTCGGCGTGCCGCCGGCCGGCACCACGTGCATCTTGGCCAGCACCGGCAACCGGTCGAGCGCGCGAAACGCCGCGTCGCGCTGCGGCTGGCTCCAGAACAGGACGTCGCGGTTGGTCGGCAGCGTCGCCAGCAGCCCGCGCGTCTCCTTGTCGAGGCTGAACCAGCCGGCCACTCCGGCCAGCACGAGCGCGGCGAGCAGCCCGAGCGCAATCTTCTTCGTTTTCATCGCGGCGTTCCGGAGCGTGGGTGGAGCGGATTGGACACGACAGTCGCGTCGGTTTTCGCCGCGAGGAAGGCGGCGATCGCGGCCTCGGCCGCCTCCGCGTCCTCGACCTGCGCGCCGGCGAAGCCATGGCCCACGCCTTCGAGCGAGATGAACCGGTGCTCGACGCCGAGCTCGGCCAGGCGGGCAGCGAGGTTCGCCGACTCCTGATGCGGCACGTCGGTGTCGGCCGTGCCATGGACGAGGGCGGTCGGCGGAAAGTCGGCGCCGAGGTTGCGGATCGGGCAATACGGGTCGAACCAGGCATCGTCGGCGCGCGGATCGTGCGCGGTTACTTCCTCGAGCCACTTCCCCTGCTGGCGGCAGTACAGGTAGAACGCGGAACGGTCGGGCTGGGCGGCGCCTGGCAGCGCCGGCGATGGCGGTGCGAGCGAAGCGTCGGCCTGCGCTCGCGTCACGAGCTCCATCTGCCGGTAGTGCGCGCTCGGCTCGGCTTCCCAGGGGCCGGTGATGTCGCCGAACCCCCAGAAGGTGGCCAGCGCGCGCGGGCGCGGCGCGACCGAATGACTTGCCCACAAGGCCAGGTAGGCCCCCGCCGAAGCGCCGGCGATGGCGATGCGCGCCGGATCGATGCCGAACCGGCCGGGGCCGACCTCGTGCACCCAGCGCCAGGCGTCGCGAACGTCTTCGACGATCTCGGCCAGCTTCGTTTCCGGGGCGAGCCGGTGATCGATGGACACGACCACGAAGTCTCGCTCGAGCAGGGCCTGCAGGAACGCAGCGCGCGGCGAGATGGTGCGCGAGCCGAAGATCAGGCCGCCGCCGTGGATCCAGACCACGCAACCCTTGCTCGCGCCCGGGCTCGCGCCGATGACGTCGGCCTCGATGGCGCGGCCGTCCACGCGCTTGTAGGCATGCGCGTCGCGCGCTGGCGTCGCCGGCGCGGCCGTCGCTGGCTGTGACATCTTTCCTCCTCCGATCCCCGCAGGGCGAGTCATGCCCGAGCCGACCTTCTCTGTCAACCGGAAATTTCCGCGCCGGTGGATGCGAGGGATTGCCGGCGCAGCGCCCGCTCGGAAAAATCCGCGCTCCAACCACCCGTCGGGACAATTCGTCCGACGGAGGAGCACACCATGGGATTGCTGACCAAGCTGGGGCTGACGCCCACCCGCGCCATGCTGACCAACGGCGGTGCCGGTGCTGCCGGCGAGTCGGCGGCGGCGCCCCAGGCGCCGCCGAAGGCGCCCGAGATGAAGTCGCTGATCGCCCGCTTCCAGGAGGTGATGGGGCGGATCAAGGCGCTCGAGGCGAAGAAGGCGCCCGAGGCCGGCGCGCTGAAGAAGGCCGCCATCGCCGCCGGCAATCTCTCCACCAGCCCGAAGGGCATCGTGGCCGCCAATGCGGCGCTCGACAAGGTGGAGGCGCAGATCGAGGACGCGAAGCTGAAGCTCGCCGAGGCGCAGCCCGCCGAGGGCGCGCCGAAGGACGGTGCCGCGGCCGACGGCAAGAAGCTGGCGAGCGAGGCCCGCGCGCGCCTGCAGTCGCTCGAGGCCCGGGGCCGCAAGGCCATCGCCGCCAACCCGCGCAATCCGAACGATGGCTGGCTGACCGAGGTGGTCGGCAACTCCGAGGGCCGCATCGTCGACCTCGAGCAGCGCGGCACCCAGCGCGAGATCGACAGCGTGCGCAAGGACCTCGACTGGCTGGAGGAAAGCATCGTCCGCTTCGAGGCAGAGGCCGCCGGCAAACCGGCACCGGGCGACGAACCGCTGGCCGACCCCGCCAAGGCGGCGAGCGACGCGAGCAAGCGCCTGAAGTCGCTCGCGGCCCGGGGCAAGAAGGCCATCGCCGCCGACCCGGGCAATACCAACGCCGACTGGCTGGCCGACGTGGTGCGCGACTTCGAAGGGCGCGTCGTCGAGCTCAAGCAGGCCAAGATCCAGCGCGAGGCCGACGAGATGCGCAAGCAGCTCGACTGGCTCGAGGAAAGCGTGGTGAGCTTCGAGGCGAGCGCCAAGGAAAACGCGCCGGAGGGCGCGGACAAGCCGAAGCCCGTCGATTCGCCCGCACTCAAGCAGGCCAAGGCGCAATACAAGCACGTGATGGCCGAGATCAAGAAGCTCGCCGCCGCGAAGAATCCGCAGGCGGAGGCGCTGAAGAAGGCTGCCAACGATGCGGGCAACCTGGCCACGAGCCCGAAGGGCATCGAGAAGGCGCAGCGGGCGCTCGACATGGTGCTGAGCGACGTGGCCCAGGCCCAGACGGACGCCGCCAAGGTGAAGGCCGATGCCGCCAAGGCCAAGGCCGATGCCGAGAAGGGCGAGGCCGACGCCGCCAAGGCCGCGGCGGAAACCTTCGACATCACGGTCGGCGGGAAGAAGCTCGAGGGCGTGCATCGCGAGGAGGCGATGCAGGCGCTGCGCCTGGAGGTGGGCAAGCTGAGCGCGCAGCTCGAGGGCGGCTGGGCGTATCACGTCGACCAGATGAACCTGCCGAACGAGGTGCCGTTCCAGGCCTGGCTCACCACCGGTGTCGACGCGATCAAGAGCTTCGTCAAGGGCCAGGACGCGGCCAAGATCCCCGACCTGAACATCTGGGATCCGGCGCGCGAGATGATGAACGAGGTGAAGAAGGCCGAGCGCAAGGGCGACGTGAAGGCGATGGCGGCCTTGCTGCCGAAGATCGCGACCGCGATTCCGCAGGCCCGCGCCAAGGTCGGCAAGTACGACGAGCAGATGCAGGGCAGCGCGCAGACCGGTGTCGATGCCGGCCGCTTCGTCGAGGACACGTCGGCTTCGGCGATCGGCGCGATCGCCGAGAAGCGCGGCGGCAAGGCCGGCAAGGTCGCCGCGCAGGCGGCCGCGCAGGGGCTGTTCCAGGGGGTGGAGCAGCTCACCGAATGGATGATCGGCAGCCGCCAGCATGCCGACCCCGGGGCGGTCGCCAAGAAGATGGGCGAGGAAGCGGTGGGCGCGATCTTCAAGGAGCTCGTGGCCGGCCAGCTCAAGGGGCCGTTCAAGAGCGCGTTCGGCAGCTACCTCGGCAAGGGCGTGGACGACGCGACGCTGAAGGCGATGAACCTGAGCCGCGACGCCTTCATGACGGCGGGGCAGAAGTACTTCGCCGAGTTCGCCGCGAAGCAGGGCGCCGGACTGATCAAGTCGGCGATCGCCAAGCTGATCGCCGGCAAGCTGCCGGGCTCGCCGGCAGAGATGGTGGATGCGATCACGGCCGACCTGATGAAAGGGTCGGCGAAGCAGTTGATCGTGGACGGGATCAAGGAGATCGCGAAGGCGGCGGTGGTGGCGAAGTAGGCGGGCGTGCGCAAGCCCTTTGAGGAGACGACGATGGCGAACCCCGGTGACGACGAGTCCGACCTGATCGTGGAGATCCGCGACGGCGTGGCGGTCCTGACCCTGAACCGCCCGGAGCGGCTGAACGCGCTCTCGCGGCCGATGCTCGACGCGGCGATCGCCACGCTCGAGCGCTGCGCCGACGACGCGGCGGTGGGCTGCATCGTCGTCACCGGCGCGGGCCGCGGCTTCTGTGCCGGCGGCGACGTGACGGCGATGGGCGACGCTTCGGCCGCCGCCGACTGGACCGTCGAGCGCAAGGTCGATCGGCAGCGCGCGATCCATCGGCTCTCGGGCCTGCTGCACGCCAGCAGCAAGCCGACCGTCGCCGCCGTCAACGGCGCCTGTGCCGGTGCCGGGCTCGGCATCGCGCTCGCATGCGACCTGCGACTCGCCGCCGACAGCGCGAAGTTCACCACCGCCTTCGCGAAGGTCGGCTTCAGCGGCGACTTCGGTATCACCTGGCCGCTGGTGCGCAGGCTCGGCGAGGCCAGGGCGAAGGAGCTGCTGTTCCTGTCCGACGTGCTGAGCTCGGCGCAGGCGCTCGAGCTCGGCCTGGTGAATCGCGTCGTGCCGGCCTGCGACCTCCTCCCGGCCGCACTGCAGCTCGCGACGCGGCTCGCGCACGGACCCCGCGTCGCCTACCGCTACATGAAGCAGAACGTCGAGGCCGCCGCCGTCGAGAGCTACGCCCAGCTTCTCGACCGCGAGGCGTTCACGCAGGTGTGGACCGGCAGCACCGCCGACCACCGCGAGGGCGTGGCGGCGTTCATGGAAAAGCGCGAGCCGCGGTTTCGCGGGACCTGAGGCGCTGCCTCTCCCATGCTGCGCATCCGCCAGATCGTCTTCGTCGTCCGCGACCTCGCCACGACCTCCCGGCAGCTCGCCGCGCTGCTGGCGCTCGACCCGCCGTACCGCGATCCGGGCGTGGCCGAGTTCGGCATCGACAACGCGGTGTACGCGTTCGGCGACCAGTTCATCGAGTTGATCTCGCCGATCAGGGACGGCACGGCGGCGGGTCGGCATCTCGAGAGGCGCGGGGAGGGCGGCTACATGCTCATCCTGCAGACCGACGACTTCGACCGTGACCGCGCGCGCATCCGCGCCCTCGACGTGCGCACGGTGTGGGAGAAGGAGCTCCCCGACATCCGCGCGATGCACCTGCATCCCAAGGACCTCGGCGGCGCGATCGTCTCGATCGACCAGCCCGTGCCGGCCGCGTCGTGGCGCTGGGGCGGGCCGTGGCGTCGCCAGGACGGGCGGCGCGGCAAACAGCGCGTGACGGCGGTCACCGTCAAAGCGGCGCGCCCGCACGAGACGGCGCAACGCTGGGCGCAGGTGCTGGGGCCCGACGCGCTGCCGGCCGAAGGCGAGGAGCGCATCGGCCTGACGCAGGGCTCCATCGGCTTCGTGCCGGCCGGCGCACGCAGGGAGGGCCTGGCCGGCTGGACGTGGGAGGTGTCCGACCTCGCGTCGGTGCGGCGGGCCGCACGCGACCAGGGCCTCGTGGTCGAGGGCGACCGCATCGCGTTGTTCGGTGCCGAGGTGACGTTGATCGGCTAGAGCAGGGGCCTGTCGAAGAAGGCCGCGATTTCGCCGGCGAGCTGCTTCAGGAACGCATCGCGATCGAAACCCTGCGGGCAGGTTGCTGGCCACCCACTCGACATGAAAGCGCGGCACCAGGAAGCGATCGAGCTCGGCCACATAGAACTCGCGAAACCTTCGTGATACAAACACTCCGCATGAGCGGAGCTGGTGTGAACGCGGTCGAACGCTTTTACGACTTTCATCCGATCAACTCCAGGCAGATCCTGGAGGCGGTCGCGGCCCGCGGCATCGCCCCTGAAGCGATCACCGAGGAGGTGCTGCAGCAGCACGACCAGGACCACTACGGGGGCACCGCGGCGACCGACCGGCTGATCGTGGAGGCCGCCGTGCGGGCCGAAGACGTGGTGCTGGACGTCTGCAGCGGCATGGGAGGACCGGCGCGCTATCTGGCCTGGAAGACGGGCTGCGACGTCACCGGCCTGGACATCACGGCCAGCCGCGTGGAAGGTGCCACCGAGCTCACCCGCGTCGCGGGGCTGTCCGGCTCAGTGCGCTTCGCCCACGGCAATGCGCTGGACATGCCGTTCCCCGACGCTTCGTTCACCCTCGCCATTGCGCAGGAATCGTTTGCCCATATCCCCGACAAGCCGCGATTGCTCGCCGAGTGTGCGCGGGTGCTGCGACCGGCCGGCCGGCTGGTGTTCTCGGACATCCTGCACCGCGGGAACCTGTCGGAGCAGGACAGGCAACGGCTGTTCGAGGGCATGACGTTTTCCGAGATCGCCACGGTGGAGGACTACGCGGAGCAGCTGCGCCCGTGCGGGATGGAGGTCGTTCGGCGGGTCGATCTCACGGAGGAGTGGACGCGCATCCTGGTCGAGCGGCTCGCGATGTACCGCTCGTTGGAGTCGCAGACCGTGGCGCGCCTTGGCCGCGAGCACTTCGAGCGTTACGACCGCGCGTACGAACACTTCGTCGGGCTGTACCGGAGTGGCGTGCTCGCAGGGGCGCTGATCCACGCCCTCAAGGCCGGGTAAGTCTGCGCGGCTGAGCTGCCGCCGAAAATTCGCGTGCCCTCGTCCGCCCCGAAGACGCGGCGGCGTCCGACACGGGCGGGGCAGGCGCTCCCGAAGAATTCGGGCGATGCCGGACCGTCGGTTCCGCCTGCGGACCGGCGCCGCCAATCTTTTGGAGAAATTCATGAACAGACCCCTCTTCGCCGCCGCCACCCTCGGCCTGGCCCTGGCTCTCGGCGCCTGCTCCACGACCACCGCCAACGTCGGCGGTGCCACCAGCTCCGAAAAGCGCGCGAGCATCGACGCCAACGTGAATGGCGCCATCACCAAGCTGTATGCGCAGGATCCGGAGTCGCGCAGCATGGTCGCCAGGGCGCGCGGCGTGCTGGTCTTCCCCTCGGTCGTCTCGGCTGGCCTGGTCGTCGGCGGATCGTACGGACAGGGCTCGCTGCTCGTCGGCGGCGCCCCGGCGGGCTACTACAGCACCGCAGCGGGCTCGGTGGGCCTTCTGGCCGGCGCCGACTCCAAGGCGGTGTACATCCTCTTCATGACGGAAGAGTCGCTGAACAAGTTCCGCGCCAGCAGCGGCTGGACCGCCGGCGCCGACGCCTCGGTCTCGCTGATCAAGACGGGCGCCTCCGCCAGCATCGACACCCAGACCGCGCAGCAGCCGGTGGTCGGCTACGTGCTGACGAACGCCGGCCTGATGGCCAACCTGGCGATCGACGGCACCAAGATCACGCGTCTGGACATCTGATCCCCGGGGACGGGCCGTCGTCAGCGGCTGAGCGCGAGGTGGACGCCCTCGGGCGCTTCGGCGGCGAGGAGTTCCTCGTGCCGATGCCCGGGGCCACGGTCGAGGACGCGACGCAGGGCCGAGCGCTGTGCACCGCGCTGAACTCCGGCGCTTGAGTCTCGCGATGTCCTTGACCCTCTACTACCACCCGCTCTCGTCCTTCTGCTGGAAAGCGCTGATCGCGCTCTACGAGGCCGAGGTCGCCTTCGAGCCGCGCCAGGTGAACCTCGGCGATCCGGCGGATCGCGCCGCCTTCGAGGCGGTCTGGCCGCTTGCGAAGTTCCCTGTGTTGCGCGACCACGCGGCAGGCAAGACGATTCCGGAGTCGAGCATCATCATCGACTACCTGGCGCGAACGCGGCCCGCCGCGGCCTCTCTTGTGCCGGGCGATCCGGACATGGCGATGCAGACCCGCCTCATCGACCGCCTGATCGACAGCTACATCCACGTTGCGTTCCAGCAGATCGTGGCCGAAAGAATGCGGCCCCAGGGCAAGCACGATCCTTACGGGGTCGAGCTTGCACGCGACCAGATCCGCTCCGGCTACAGGCTCATCGCGCCGATGATTGCCGGCCCCTGGGCCCTGGGCGAGGCGTTCACGATGGCCGACTGCGCCGCCCTGCCGGCGCTGTTCTACGCCGACTACGCCGTTTCCCTGGCCGACTGGCCCGGCCTCGCTGCCTACCTCGGCCGCCTGAAGACGCGCCCGAGTGTGGCCCGGGTGCTGGCCGAGGCCGAACCGTTCTTCCAGTACTTTCCGCTGAAGGACGGTTGATGGCCCGCGGCGCCGTCAATCGCCCACGGCGTCTTCAACATCGAGCGCAGCTACGCGTCGGTGTCGAGTGGAGGGCTGACCGAGTGAAACAACACGAAACGAGGCTCAGGCGCGGGCTGTCGGATGCCGACATCCTTGCATGGGATCCGTTTCGATGGGGTGCACGCGCTGGTCGCGCGCGGCGATGCCGCTGCTGGGCGCCGTCGCGGCGCTCCTGATCTCCGGTTGCGGCGGGGGCGGCGGCAACGAGCTCGCTTCGGCCGCGCCGCTTGCTTCGCCGGCCCTGCCCGCTTCTTCCGCGGTCGCGTCATCGCCGCCCGCGTCCTCTCCTCTCGCTTCCTCCCCGCCCGCGGCGCCCCCACCCGCCTCGGCCCCCACCGTAGCGACCGCCTCCACCGCCGCCGCGGCGGCAGCGGCCGTCGACACGGCCAACAGCAACAGCAACGCGTGCAGCGCGATCCGTCCTTTCTACTGGGAAGTGGGCGACACCAGCGGCGCGCTTGCCGCCGGCAGCGTCAACAGCAGTGACACCCCGACGGCCTACGCTGCCGGCACCCGGATGAGCATCGCCTCGGCGTCGAAGTGGTTCTACTCCACCTACTTCGTGCAACGCACCGGCGGAGCGCTCAGCGCCAGCGACGTCAAGTTCTTCACCTTCCAGAGCGGCTACACCAGCCGCGGCTTTTCCTGCCAGCCGGGGCAAACCGTCCAGGAATGCGTCGACCTGGGCAGCAACGGCATCTACAACGCCGACGACGACGGCATGTTCTCGTACGGCGGCGCGCACATGGAGAAGCATGCGTCGCTGAACGGCCTGGGCGCACTGAACAGCGCCATGCTCGCGGCGGAGATCCGCAGCCAGGTCGGCAACGAGATCGACTTCAGCTACTCGTCGCCGCAACTGGCCGGCGGAATGGTGACCACCGCAGACGACTACGCCGCACTGCTGCGCAAGGTCCTTCGGGGCGAGCTGAAGATGCGCGACGCGCTGGGCACCCACCCGGTCTGCACCAATCCCAGAACCTGCGCCAACGCGGTCTCTTCCCCGAGCCCGCCGGGAGAGAGCTGGCACTACTCGATCGGCCACTGGGTGGAGGACGATCCAGCGGTGGGCGACGGCGCCTTCAGCAGTCCCGGCGCTTTCGGCTTCTATCCCTGGATCGACCGCACGAAGACGAACTACGGCGTGCTGGCCCGCAGCGCCGCCAACGGGGCGATCGAGTCCGTCTACTGCGGCCGGCTGATCCGCAAGGCCTGGGCCACCGCGACGCCGCAATAGCCGGCGGCATCTCCCGTGTGAGGCTGTCGTGACGCTGGCGGCCCTAGAACCTCCGCTGGATCCGGACCGGATTCGTAGGCAGCGGAGATCACGATAGGGGTTGGACTTGAGGGCTGATGGCGATCCCGCTCCTGTTGGCTTCAGTGGACGATCCGCAGCACGCTGCCGTCGCCGGGCGAGGAACTCAAGGTGACATTGGACGTGTAGAGCGCGCCGTCGGGGCCGGCCACCAGCCCGTTGGGCAGGCTCGCGAACTTCGACGCCAGTACCTTGCGCTGGCCCGTTATCGGGTCGAACACGACCAGGTTCGCGTTGTCCGGCGTCCACGCCTGGTCACGCGGAAAGATCTCGACCGCGTACAGGCGCCCGCGCTGCCACGCCAGGCCCACGATCGGATGCAGCGATTCGAAGGGTCGTGTGTAGCCGGCAAAGGAGGCGTCGAACACGGCCAGTTCGGCCGGCCCCCCGTCCTCGCCGAAGGTGCCGACATGGAACTGGTCGCCGCTGCGGGCCATCACGATCGGGTTGTGCTCCGCGTTGTCGATCGACAGGTCGTAGAGCTTCTGGATCGAACCCGTCGCCGGGTCGACCTTCAGCAGCAGGCCGCGGTTCGTCTCCACCACGTAGAGCGAGTTGTCGACCGCGATCATCGAATGGAACACGCCGCCCGGTTCCAGGTCGGTGGTCGCCGGATTGGTGTCCTTGATGAAGTGGGGCGGATTCGCTGCCAGCCAGGCGTTGAGGTTGGCGACCGAGGTGGTCGAACCATCGGGGTTCACGCGCACGATGGCCGGGTAGTCCTCGGGCAGGGCGTGCGAGCAGCCCCCCATCTCGATCAGCACGTACAGCGTGTTGCCGATGAAGGCGACATCGGTGGGACCGTAGTTGCCGCCGTAGGCATCGGTCATGCTGGGCAGGTTGTCGGCGACAGTCTGTTTCGTGCCGTCGGCCAGCACCCGCACGACCCGGCCGGTGTAGCCGGCGGTGTAGGGGCTGTAGATGTTGACCTGGCTTGGGCAGTCGGCAGTGCCGGCGGGGGCCAGCGCGCCGCCCGTGCCGGCTTCGGCCACGTAGAGCCGGCCGTCGGGGCCGAAGGCCAGGCCGCGGGGGCTGGTCAGGCCGGTGGCGTAGGTCGTGACGGTCGGTTCACGGTCCTCATCGCCACCGCCGCATGCAGCGACGAGCAGGGCGGCGGCGAGTACGGCGGCGGCACATTGGATGAATTTGCGGATCATGGTGCGGCTCCTTGGTGGGTTCATCGGGTGGATGGCTGCGCGGCAACGTCGTAGTCGATTCCGGCCACGTCCCGGAACAGCAACATCTCCGTGATCCGGGCCGAAGCGCCTTGATGGAAGCCGGTTTCGGCGGCGAAGTCCTTCGGGTTGCGGAAGGTGCCGAACACGATGTCCCATAGCGGCAGGTCGGAGTAGTTGTGGCGGTGCACGCCGCGGGCGTGGTGCAGGCGGTGACTCTCCGGGCGCTGCACGATGTAGCCGAGCCATTGCGGCGTGCGGATGTTGGTGTGCTGGAACACGGCCAGAAAGGTCGTCGCGTAGAGGAACCAGCTGACGGCCTGCGCGCCGAGCCCTACGCCCAAGGTCAAGGTGAGGCTGCCCAGCACGGTCCAGCCGATGATGTCCAGCGGGCTGAAGTAGAAGGCGCCGAAGCTGTCCACACGTTCGGCGCTGTGGTGCATCTGGTGGAAGCCGCGCCACAACCAGTTGCTGCTGTGCATGGCGCGGTGCCAGCCGTAGACCAACAACTCGTAGACGAGCACCGCGATGCCGGCACCGATGGCCGGGTGGACGGACTCCAGGTTGAAGAGCTGGTACTTCGCCAGCGTCTCGGTCCAGAACAGGGGCAGGTAGGACGAGAGGAAGAAGTAGACGGCGAAGACGAGCAAGGCCCGCGTCCGCCAGCCCCGGACCGGGGGCAAGGGGCCGGCGGGGAACAGGGCTTCGAGCCCGATCAAGGCGCCGTAGAGCGCAAGAACGGTCAGGGAAACGGGGTCGAGCAGGATTTCCAGTGGCGTAGGCATGAGGTTCTCCCTGGTGGTTGGAGGGGGAGCCAACGATGCGGTCGCCACCCGGTGGCTGCATGACGACTGGATAATCTCTGCGTAATCTTTCGATAACGGGTTCCGTTCGGCGCGATGAAATACGAGGTCGGCGAGTTCACCATCGATACGGCCCGCTACCGGATCGTTGCAGGGGAGACCGCCGTGCCGGTCGAGCCCAAGGTCTTCGACCTGCTGGTGCACCTGATCCGGCATCGTGACCGGGTCTTGACCCGCGAAGAGCTCTTCAAGGACGTGTGGGACGGCCGCGAGGTTTCCGACGCGACGCTCAGCAATCACGTCAAGAGCGCCCGCAAGGTGCTGGGCGACAACGGCGATCTGCAGCAGACGATCCTGACCGTGCGCGGACGCGGCTACCAGTTCGTGGCGCCGGCGCGGGAAATCCCCGATGCCGTCACCGTTGCCGGCCCCAACTCCGCGCCCGATCAGCCGGCGGCGCAGCCCGCCAACCCACCGGTCATCCGGCGCGGCTGGCGCCTGCCGCTGTTCGCCCTGGGCGTGCTGCTGCTGGCCGGTGCCGCGCTGGCATGGCGCATGTTGGCCCCGACCCCGGCCGCGGGGCCGGGGGGCGCCGACCTGCCCTATGTCCTGGTCGTCCCCTTCGACGTTTCCGGCGATGCGGTCGAGACCTGGCAGCCGTCTGCCGACCAGATGACCCGCGAGGTGATCCGCAACTTGCGCCAGATCTCGGGCTTGCGGGTCGTGCCGGTGACGTCGGCGTTCACCTTCAGGGGCAAGAAGTCGCGCGAGCACATCCGGGCACAGCTGCCCGATGTGCGCTACGTGCTCGACGGGGTGGTCAGCGTCGCCGCCGACAAGACGCTGCGCATCACCGCGGAACTGGAGGATCTGCACAAGGGCGGGGTCGTGTGGGACCACGACTACACGGGTCGCACCGATGACACGAACCTCTTTGCCATGCAGTCGGCCATAGCCGCCGCCGTGTCGCAGTCGCTGAAGGTGGCCGTCCTCGACGAAGAGTTGCGTGCCCTGGGCCAGCTGCCCACGGCCAACCTCAAGGCCTACGAGCTGTACGTGGCGGGGCGGCACCAGCTGGACCTGCTCAGCCACGAGTCGCTGCCAAAGGCGATCGCGCTGTTCAAGCAGGCGATCGCGCTGGACCCGAAGTTCTTCGACGCCTACATCGCCCGCAGCGACGCCTATCGCCAGTTGTTCGCCTACTTCGAGCCGCCGGTCAACCTGCTGCAGACCGTGATCGACTCGCTGGCCGAGGCGCGCGAGCTGCGCCCCGATTCCGCCGAGGCCTGGTCGTCGCTGGGACTGACCTATGTCATGGCCTGGCGCTGGAAGGACGCCTGGACCGCGCTGAGCACGGCCAAGCGGCGCGACCCGACGCTGGCCCAGACCGAACTGGGCTTCGCGCTCTATTACGCCGGCCTGGGCGAGGCGGAAAAGGTCAAGTCTGCGCTGCAAGCCGCCAAACGGCTGGACCCGCTGAATGCCGAGATGGCCGACTGGGGCAATTGGGCGCTGTTCATGGTGGGCGAGCGCGACGCGGCGCGGAACTGGGCTGAGCAGAGCATGCGGCAGCACCCGGACATCGGGCTGGTGTTCTCCGGCGCCGGGGTCGGCGCTTCGATCGCCGGCGACCATGAACGGGCCATCAAGCTCGCCCAGCGGGGCGCGGAACTGGACGGCTCCTCGGTCGCGCTGATCATGCTGGCCCAGGCCTACGGCTACGCGGGCCAACAGGACAAGGTGTTGCCCCTGATGGAGAAGGCCGATCGCACCGGCACCTTCGCCTGCCCCTACGAATCGGCGGCTGCCTACATGAGCATAGGCGACAAGGAACGCGCCATCGCGCTGCTGAGCGAAGCGGTCGAGAAGCGCTCGAACTGCCTCATCTTCCTGCGCAACGATCCGCGCTGGGCCGCCCTTCGCCCGGATCCCCGCTTCGCGGTGCTGCTGCGGCGCGTAGGGCTGGACGAGACCTCGCTGGCGACCTATAAGCGCTGACGCACTCCACCGACTACAGCGACGCGGGCGGCACCGCCCTGACCATGGCACTCAACCAGACGCTCGCCGCCGCGGCCGGAGCCCACGGCGGCAAGGCATGCCTCGCGGGCTTGCTCAATGGCAATCCGTCGAACCAGACGGCGTGCGACGTGTACCCCAGCATCACCGGCCAGCGTCTGCTGGCCAATACGGTGCAGACGACCTATCAGGCGCTGCGCCGCGGTGATGACTGAGTGACGCGAGTGGCCCAGTAGGCGACTTCCCAGGCGCCGCTGGGCGTGCGAACCGATCGGCCGGATCGCAGGCGGCGCGCTCAAAGCGAGGCGTAGTAGTCCTTCAGCGCCGCATCGATTGCCTTAAGCGCCGTCCCCCGGGCGGGATCGTCCGCCTTCAGCTTCGCCGACTTGTCGAGATCGGAGAACGCCTTGGCCGCCTTCCAGTTCTTCTTCGACCAGGCGCGAAAGGCGGCAAGGTCTTCCTTGCTCTTCTTCGCCAGCTCGGCGTAGTTCTTGTAGACGGTCGGCTTCGGTGGCTTCGGCGGGAACTCTTTGCTGAAGTTCTTCAGATCGGCGTCGGTGACGAGCTTCTTGCCGCCGAGCGACCAGCCGTTCAGGCGTGTCAGGAACTCCCGGTAGGCCTCGACCTCCTTGGTCACGGCCACCTTGGCCAGGCTCTCCGCTCCCGGCGACCCACCCGGGTAGTAGACCCATACTTCCAGGGAGAAGTTGAACAACGCCACATCGAACTCGAGCCGACCCGGGCCTTCGCCGCCGGCGTTCCCCAACCGGCCCCGGATGGCCATCGAATCGGCCTCGATCCCTCCCAGCTTCAGGCCGGTCAGGCCGCTCAATCCCGACAGTTCCGACTTCACCGCCGACCAGGCCTTCTCGACCAGGAAGGGAGCGACCTTCAGGTAGGCATCGGGCGTTGGCATCTTCGGCAGCTCAAGGGTGCGAAAGACAAATCGGTTCGTCACCATGTTCATGCCCATGCGCGTTCTCCTTTTCCGACCGTCAGGCGGTGACGCCTTTATATATCGCCTCGTGCCCGGTGACGATGCAGCCGACGGTCGCCCATGCCCGGGGGACCGACCAGAAGCGGACGATTGCGAACGTGCGCTACGTCGACCTCAAAGCAGGCGGATGTCTTCTGGCACGCGGTCCCAGCGGTCGTGGAGGCCGTCTTCGTACTTGATCGGCGCCGAGGCCAGATCGTCGGGATGGAGGTCGTCGAGCGCCATGACATTGATCGCGTAAAACGTCCCCTGGCCAAAGTCGCCGCGCGAATACATCCCCACGGAGCAGCGATTGCAAGCGAACAACTGCAGGCGGGGCGCGCTCTGGCCCGCCGCGACCCAGGTGTACTCGGAAAGTAGATTCGGCTCGCAGAGCAGTGCGAAGTCCTGCGACTTCAGGACGACATGCCAGATCCGCATCTTCGTGCAAATCGAGCAATTGCACTTTGCCGTCCCCTTGCTCAGATCGAAGGCGGCGGTGAAGCGGACGTCGCCGCAGTGACAGCTGCCGTGATACGTCTTCATTGCCATACGCTACCTCCGCAGGCTCACGACGCCGATAGCGCCCGAAGCTTACCGTCGAGATCCTACCTTGCGGTATTCCGCGCACGACGGCTGACCTCCTTCAATATCCGGATTCGAGGGTGGATTCAACTGGTCGATGCAACACACCAAAAGCCGCTTCGGCGAAAGGAGTGTTGTA
This sequence comes from Burkholderiales bacterium, assembly GCA_031360885.1. Lineage (GTDB taxonomy): Bacteria > Pseudomonadota > Gammaproteobacteria > Burkholderiales > Burkholderiaceae_C > Schlegelella_A. Next base: position 36,684 of record JANMCC010000242.1, read on the forward strand.
GATGAAGCAGCGACCGCGGATCTACTACTCGGATGCCCAGAAGGCGCTGATGTTGGAGCGTTGGAGGCAGGGGGCGACGCTCCGGTGGCATCCGGCCTCCAGAGCGAAGGCGCTCGAGTCTGGCGCTGACGCTTGCTGAGCGCAAGAGATCTCACGAGTCCAGGCCAAGGTGCTGGTGGTCGGCGTCGTCGACCTGGGCTACGCGGTGCATCTCGGCAAGGCCAACGAGGCGATCGTGAAGCTCGTCGCCGAGGCCGAGAAGAATTGGCGCCACGAGGCCGGGGTCAGCCGTGCGGCCGGCGGCGTGCCCGAGGCGGCAGCGGCTGCAACGGGGCGAGGTGCTGGCGCAGCATCGGTGCCACGGCCTGCCTCGCCAGTGCCGCGCGGCCGCCGCGGGGCAGGTCGGCGTCGAACTGGCCGGCGAGCATCAGGTGCGCGAAGCCGTGCACCATCGACCAGGTGGCGCGCAGCGCGTGCTCCTGCGCCGGCACCAGCGGCGTGCCCGGCGCGACGGCGTAGAGGCCGCGGATGCCGTCCTCCAGCACCTGGTAGGCGGCATGCGCGCTGGCGACCAGGGCCTCGTCCTTGGTGAAGAGGTCAGCGCGGAACATCAGTGCGAAGCGCCCGGGCCACGCGAGCGCGAAGCCGACATAGCCCACGCCTTGTTCGCACAAGCGCTC
>JANMCC010000246.1:0-1749 GCA_031360885.1 Burkholderiales bacterium
GCTGATGATGTTCTGCGTCCAGTCGGAGCTGAAGATGTACTCCATCTGATGGTCGCCAATGCCCACGCGCAGCGCCAACACGCTGACGTACACGTTCGGGCCCCAGTTCTTCTGGATCTTCAACTCGATCGTCGGGTCGTCGCCGCGCAGCGTGAGCAACCGGGTTTCAAGGATGCCCTCGCGCTCGACGCCGACCAGCGCGGTCGGCGGCTGGTACTCGCGGCCTTCGACGCGGTAGGCGTGCCACCAGTCGAGCGGCGCCTTCCAGCCCCAGGTGAAGAACGAATACCAGGGCGTCTCGCGGATCCGGCCGCGCAGCGCCAGCACGCTGACGTAGACGTTCGGGCCCCAGCTCGGCTCGACCTTCAGCTCGACGGTGGGATCGTCGCCGCGCAGCGTGACCACCTGGGTCGCGATCACGCCTTCGCGCTCGACCGCGACCAGGGCAGTCGCCTCGCGGAACGGCATGCGCACCTGCAGCCGCGCGGTCTCGCCCGGCTCGTAGCGCTTCTTCTCGGGCAGCACGTCGATCCGGTCGTCGTTGTCCTGCGCGAACCAGAGCTCGCCCTGCTTCGTGATCCAGACGGTGGCCGCCGCGGCCACGGGATTGCCCGCGCCGTCCTTCGCCTCGGCGACCAGCTCGACCTGGCCGGCGGTCTCGAGCGTCGCCTCGCAGAGGAGCAGGCCACGGTCGTCGGTGGTGCCCGAGCAGAGCGACCCGAGCTCCTTGACCTCGGTGCGGTTGTCGTAGGCGTAGAAGCCGCCGACCATCCGCTTTCGCGTCGAGATGATCTGGCTGACGCGACCCTTCACGGCGACGCTCTGCCCCTTGATCGGCTTGCCCGCCGTATCGAGCGCAAGCACCGTGAACTTGGCGCTGCCCCGATTGCTCGCCCACGAGCCGGCGCGCACGCCGAGCACCACCGCGCTCGGCCAGAGGTCGACCCGGGTGGCGACGGTCTGGGTCTCGCCGTTCGGGTCGGCGAAGCTCACTTCGGCGTCGATCTGGCTCGGCCTCACGACCTTCGGCAGGTCCTTGAGCGTGAAGCTCGCGGCGCCGTTGCGGTCGGTCGCCAGGGGCAGCTTGTCGGCGACGAGCTTGCCGTCGCGCGCCGCGGCGTCGCCCTCCTCGCCCTCGCTGCCCTCCTGCTCGGCCTTCTTCGGATCGCGCGGCGGCTCGAACGAGAACTCGTCGTAGCCGGCGAAGCTCGGGCTGCGGCTTTTCAGGAGGGCCGAGGCGCGCAGCGCCGCGCCGCTCATCGGCCCGCCCGAGAAGTAGCTCATCTGCACGTCGACGGCGACGCTCGCAGGCGCGACCGCGACCGACTTCGGTCCGGACAAGCGCGCGTCGACCAGGGGCAGGCGGAACTCCTCGACCCGGAAGTTGCCGCTGCTCCAGCTCCGCTGCCGCTCCTCGCCTTCGCCCTCGCCTTCGGAGCGCGGCCTGGCGTCGCCGTTCGGCCGCTCGAGCGAGACCTCGTAGACGCCGAGCTTGGCCGCTGGCGGAATGTTCCAGGTGGTCGTGGCGCTGCGCCCGCCGCCGCTCCATTGCAGCGGGAAGACGAACTCCTGGCCGCTGCCCTGGTGCACCAGCTTCACCGTCGTCGGCAGCTTGGCTGCCGGCACCATGGCCAGGCCGGCCGCGGTCTCGGTGCGGACGAAGTGCTTCATCGACACCGTCTCGCCGGCGCGCAGGAGCGTGCGGTCGAACACCGTCGCGGCACGCAGGTCGGGCTCGGCGCCGCGGCC
>JANMCC010000126.1:0-3417 GCA_031360885.1 Burkholderiales bacterium
ACGCGGCCGCAGCTGGCGCCTCGGCGGCGCGTGCCGCCCGCTCGGCCTCGCGCTTCGCGTCCTCGGCCGCCTTCGAGGCGACCTCGGCCCGACGCGCTTCGGCACGCTCGTGCCGCCGGGCGTCGTCGACGAGGATCTGGCGCGCGCGCAACCGGTCGAGCTCCTGGCGCCGTTCGCGCTTGGCCTCGTCGATGCAGGAGGAGACGATGAAGCGGGTCCGGCACTCGCGCTCCTGTTCGGCATAGCGGGCATTCGCCGCGGCGCGTTCGGCGGAGATCCTGGCGCTGGAATCGAGCGCGGCGCTCGCCGCCGGGGCGGGCGCCGAAGCCGCGCGCGCTTCGTCGGCGAACGCGCCCGAGGCGGCCAGGCAGGCAAGCCATGCTCCGAGCCAGGGCGCCCGGGCGGCGCTGCGGATCGATCTCGCGGTGGGCGTCACGGCCTTCCTCAGGTCAACGTCGTGTCGACGGTTCGCTTCGCCGCCGCCAGGTACTCCGCCGAGCGCATCTCGCGCAAGCGCGACACCGTGCGCGGAAACTCGTGGGCGAGCGGCCCTTCCGTGTACAACGCCTCGGGCTCGACCGCGGCCGACACGATCAGCTTGACGCGCCGGTCGTAGAGCACGTCGATCAGCCAGGTGAAGCGGCGCGCTTCCGAAGCCAGGCGGGGCGACATCTGCGGCACGCCGGAGAGCAGCAGGGTGTGGAACTGGGTGGCGAGCTCGAGGTAGTCGTTCTGCGACCGCGGCCCGCCGCACAGCTCCCTGAAATCGAACCAGACCACGCCGCCGGCGCGGCGACGGGTGCGGATCTCGCGATGCTCGATCTTCAGCACCGGCGGCTCGTCGCGCGCCTCGGCCAGCCGCTCGAACGCCTCGGTCATCGCGTCGTCGGCCTCCGGGCCGAGGGGGCTGTGATAGAGCAGCACGTCCTGGAAGGTCGACTGCCGGTAGTCGACGCCGTTGTCGACGCCGACCACCTCGAGCCTTTCCTTCAGCAGCTCGATCGCCGGCAGGATCCGGTCGCGGTGCAGGCCGTTCGGATAGAGCTCGTCGGGCGGGAGGTTCGAGGTCGTGACGATGCTCGCGCGGTTCTCGAACAGCGAGTCGAGCAGCCGGTGCAGGATCATCGCGTCGGTGATGTCGGCGACGTGGAACTCGTCGAGGCAGATCAGGCGAAAGCGCCGGGCGATCTCCTTGCCGAGATGCTGCAGGGGGTCGCTCGTGCCCTGCAGCTCGGTCAGCTCGCGGTGCACCTCGCGCATGAACTCGTGGAAGTGCAGCCGGGTCTTCCTCTGCAGCGGCACCGAGTTGAAGAAGCAGTCCATCAGGAAGCTCTTGCCGCGGCCGACCCCGCCCCACAGGTACACGCCGCGTGGAATCGGCGGCCGGGCGATCAGCTTGGTGATCGCGTTGGCGCGCCGCGCCTTGTAGTCGGCCCACTCGTTCTCGCAGCGCTCCAGCGCGTCGATCGCAGCCAGCTGGGCGGGGTCCGACCGGTAGCCGCGTTCGGCCAGCGTTTGCTCGTAGAGCTCGCGGACGCCCACTCAGAAGCCAGGGATCAAAAGTTCAACGCGCGCTTGTCGACCGCCAGCGCCGCTTCCTTGGTCGCTTCGCTGAGGCTGGGGTGGGCGTGGCAGATGCGGCCGATGTCTTCCGCCGAGGCCCGGAACTCCATCGCCACCACCGCCTCGGAGATCAGCTCGGAGGCCATCGGGCCGATGATGTGCACGCCGAGGATCTCGTCGGTCTTCGCGTCGGCCAGCACCTTGACCAGGCCGGTCGTGTCGCCGAGCGCGCGGGCGCGGCCGTTCGCCATGAACGGAAAAGTGCCGGCGCGGTACTCGCGGCTCGCCGCCTTGAGCTGCTGCTCGGTCTGGCCGACCCAGGCGATCTCCGGGCTGGTGTAGATGACCCAGGGCACGGTATTGAAGTCGACGTGCGGCTTCTGCCCGGCGATGCGCTCGGCCACGGCGACGCCCTCTTCCTCGGCCTTGTGCGCGAGCATCGGGCCACGAACGACGTCTCCGATCGCCCAGACGTTCTCGAGGTTGGTGCGGCAGTCGCCGTCGACGGCGACGAAGCCGCGCTCGTCGAGCGCCAGGCCCACTGCTTCGGCGTTGAGGCCGATCGTGTTTGGCACCCGGCCGATCGAGACGATGAGCTTCTCGACGGCGAGCTCCTGCGCCGATCCGGCGGCGTCGATGTACTTGACCGCGACGCCCTCGCCGCCGGCCTTCACCTCGGTGATCTTGACCCCGAGCACGACGTTCAGCCCCTGCCGGGTGAAGGCCTTGTGCGCTTCGGTCGCGATCTGCGTGTCGACGGCGCCGAGGAAGGTCGGCAATGCCTCGAGGATCGTCACCGCCGCGCCGAGCCGGCGCCAGACCGAACCCATCTCGAGGCCGATCACGCCCGAGCCGACGATGCCCAGCGTCTTCGGCACGTGATCGACGGCGAGCGCGCCATCGTTGGAGAGGATCGCCTTCTCGTCGAAGGCCGCACCCGGCAGCGCGCGCGGGTTCGAGCCGGTGGCCACGATGACGTGCCTTGCCGTCAGTGTCTCCGCCTTGGCGCCGGCGACGGCGATCTCCCAGCCGGCCTCGCCCTTCTTCACGAACGAGCCGCGGCCGTGGAAGAACTGGATCTTGTTCTTCTTGAACAGGTAGGCGATGCCGTCGTTGTTCTGCTTCACCACCGTCTTCTTGCGCGCCATCATCTTCGGCACGTCGATCGTCAGGTTGGTGAGGACAATGCCGTGGTCGGCGAAGTGGTGGCCGGCCTGCTCGAAGTTCTCCGAAGACTGCAGCAGCGCCTTCGACGGGATGCAGCCGACGTTGGTGCAGGTTCCGCCGGGCGCAGGACCGCCCTTCTCGTTCTTCCACTCGTCGATGCAGGCCGTGGAAAAGCCGAGCTGCGCGGCGCGGATGGCGGCGATGTAGCCGCCGGGGCCGGCGCCGATGACGACGACGTCGTACGCGTTGGAAGTCGCCATGTCAGATGTCGAACAGGAGGCGGGCCGGGTCCTCGAGCGCGTCCTTCATGGCGACGAGGCCGAGCACGGCCTCGCGGCCGTCGATGATTCGGTGGTCGTACGACATCGCCAGGTAGTTCATCGGCCGGATCACGATTTGGCCGTTCTCCACCACCGCCCGGTCCTTGGTCGCATGCACGCCGAGGATCGCCGACTGCGGCGGGTTGATGATCGGCGTCGATAGCATCGAGCCGAACACGCCGCCGTTGGAGATCGAGAACGTGCCGCCGGTGAGGTCGTCGAGCGAGAGCTTGCCGTCGGCGGCCTTCTTGCCGAACTCGGCGATCTTCTTCTCGATGTCGGCGAAGCTCATCTGGTCGGCGTTGCGCAGGATCGGCACGACCAGGCCGCGCGGCGAGCCGACGGCGATGCCGATGTCGAAGTAGCC
>JANMCC010000139.1:0-1754 GCA_031360885.1 Burkholderiales bacterium
TTCTGCTCCTTCCCCTCTTGGGGGAAGGCCGGGATGGGGGCAGCCCGCTGCCAGAACGACCGATCAAGCATGCATCGCAACCTTCGCCGTCCGATGCTCGATCAAGTCCACAAACTCCCCCCGGAAGTGCTTGATCATCGCGCGCACCGGCATCGCCGCGGCGTCGCCGAGCGCGCAGATCGTGCGGCCCTGGATGTTGTCGGCGACCGAATTGAGCAGGTCGAGGTCGCCGATGCGCCCCTCGCCTTTCACGATGCGGTCGACCATGCGGAACAGCCAGCCGGTGCCTTCGCGGCACGGCGTGCACTGGCCGCAGCTCTCGTGCATGTAGAAGTACGACAGGCGCAGCAGGCTCCTGACCATGCAGCGGGAGTCGTCCATCACGATCACCGCGCCGGAGCCGAGCATCGAGCCGGCCTTGGCGATGCTGTCGTAGTCCATCGTCAGCTCGTTCATGATCGCCGCCGGCAGCACCGGGGCCGACGAGCCGCCGGGGATCACCGCCTTCAACGAGCGGCCGGGGCGCAGGCCACCCGCGAGTTCGAGCAGCTTCGCGAACGGCGTGCCCAGCGGGACTTCGTAGTTGCCGGGCTGCTGCACGTCGCCGACGACCGAGAAGATCTTGGTCCCACCGTTGTTCGGCTTGCCGATCGCGAGGTACGGCTCGCCGCCGTTGCGGATGATCCACGGCACCGCGGCGAAGGTCTCGGTGTTGTTGATGGTCGTCGGCTTGCCGTACAGGCCGTAGCTCGCCGGGAACGGCGGCTTGAAGCGCGGCTGGCCCTTCTTGCCCTCGAGCGACTCGAGCAGTGCCGTCTCTTCGCCGCAGATGTAGGCGCCGAAACCGTGCGCGGCATGCAACTGGAAACCGAAGCTCGAGCCGAGCAGGTTGTCGCCCAAGTAACCCGCGGCGCGGGCCTCTTCGAGCGCTTCCTCGAAGCGGTCGTAGACCTCGAAGATCTCGCCGTGGATGTAGTTGTAGCCGACCTTGATGCCCATCGCATAAGCCGCGATCGCCATGCCTTCGATGACGATGTGCGGGTTGAACATCAGGATGTCGCGGTCCTTGCAGGTGCCCGGCTCGCCTTCGTCGGAATTGCAGACCAGGTACTTCGCGCCAGGGTATTGGCGCGGCATGAAGCTCCACTTGAGCCCGGTCGGAAAGCCGGCGCCGCCGCGGCCGCGCAGCCCCGAGGCCTTGACCTCGGCGATCACCTGGTCGGAGGTCATACCGCGCGGCGCCTCGGGCGTGCCGCCCTGCTCGAGAATCTTGCGCAGCGCCCGGTAGCCGCCGCGCGATTCGTAATCGGCGAGGCGCCAGTTGCGGCCGTCGAGGCCGTCGTAGATCTGCGCGCCGAGATGGCGGCCGTGGAAGCAGGTCTCGGTGCCCGAGGCCTGGAACTTCGAGAGATCGAGATCAGGCTGCATCACGCGGCGGCCTTCAGCGTGCCGATCAGTTCCTCGAGCCGGGGGTGGGTCATGAAGCTGATCATCTGCCGGTCGTTGACCAGCATCACCGGCGCGTCGGCGCAGGCGCCGAGGCATTCGCTCTTCTGCACCGTGAAGAGGCCGTCGGGCGTGGTGCCGCCTTCGTCGACACCGAGGACATGGCAGAGGTGATCGAGCGCCGCCTGGCCGTCCCGCAACTGGCACGGCAGGTTGGTGCAGACGTTCAACTTGAAGCGCCCCGCCGGTCGTAGGTTGTACATGTTGTAGAAGGTCGTGACCTCGTGCACCGCGATCGGTGGCATGCC